>JAKCEB010000015.1 GCA_021838305.1 Actinomycetes bacterium
TTGAACGCTCCGCTCTTCAAGAAGAAGCCACCGCCTGCGCTGAAGTTGCCGCCGTGGAACTTGAACAGCATGAAGACGACGATGGTCAGGATCGGGATGACCACCTTCCACGTGGTGATGGAGGTGTTGGCCCGGGCCAGCCAGCGGATGCCGATCAGGTTGACCGCCGTGAAGAGCACCATCAAGATGATCGCGACGACGATGCCGCTTCCCGAGAGGATGCCCTTGTTCGCATTCCAGATGGAATGCGCCCACGAGACCGAACTGAAGTACTGGATGACTGCAAGCACTTCGATAGGTGCGACGGCCGCCGCCTGAACATACGCGAACCACCCGAAGGTGGCGCCTGCAAAGCTGCCGAAGCTGTAGTGCGGATATCGGCTTGTGCCCCCAGTGACCGGGAACATTCCCCCGAGCTCGGCGTGCACCAACGCCAAGATGATGATAATCACCGAGGCGATGATCCAGGAGATGATCACCGCCGGGCCCGCGAGCGTCGCGGCCGTCAACGCGCCGAATAACCACCCCGATCCGATGATCGAGCCCTCCGACGCCCAAATCAGGTCGAAGAACGAGGCGTCACGTTGCATCCCCTCGAAATCGAGTGAAAGCTCGTTGCCCGATCTTTCTGAAATTGCCATATATGACCCCCAGCTAGTGAGAATGTTTTGAACTTCGTTGTCCAGGCCCGACAGGACATCGCCGAGAACTCTTGATAACCTCAGGAGTAGTTAGTGTGCTTTCGGGCTGGCGGCAAAGTTAGCACGCCGCACTGACCGATCGACGGATTCGCCGTTAACGGGATGTGAAGCTTCGTCGGCGTTGCGATGAAGCCTCCTGTACGAGCGTTTCTCCGGCAGCAGCGGCTGTTGCCGATTTTTCCTGAATCGGATGGTATGACGCCGTCCGAAGCGGAAACCGCGGTGACGAGTCCCAGGTCAGGTCTAACATCGGAGTGACCGAGGCAGCGTAAGTCGAGCGGGAGCGAGAAGTGGCCGACACCCGTAGGGATATGCAAGGTCAGGTCCCCACGACGATCACAGCGGCGCTCGACTTGGTGCCCTTCGCCATGCTCATCACTGACAGCTCGGGTTCAGCGCTGTCAGTGAACCAGCGCTGGTGCGAGCTGTCCGGGATCGGCTACGAAGCGTCGCTCGGGTCCGGCTGGCTGGATGCCTTGAGTACCGAGACACGGCCGAGGCTCCTCGCGAGCCTTCGCGAGGTAGCCGCTCACTCCGCAAACCTGAGTGAGGACTACCAGATAGGCCGGCCGCAGAACCGTCGATGGGTTCGCTGGTGGATCAGCCGCCACGCGGTGGCCGGCGTGTCGATGCTCGCGGTCGCGGCAGCCGATGTCGACGACGACTACGCCCGCCAGGCGGATCTCTACCACCTGGCAACACACGACCCGCTGACCGGACTGTTCAACCGGCGCCATTTCATGGAAGCTATCGACCAGGCGCTGCTTCGAAACCAGCGCTCTGCGCATCGCGTCGGTGTCGTCTACGTCGACCTCGACGGCTTCAAGGGTGTCAACGACCGGGCCGGCCACGCCATGGGTGACCGCGTCCTGTCGGCAGTCGGAGCAAGGCTGCGTCATGCTGTGCGCTCCGCCGACCTCGTAGCCCGCATCGGCGGGGACGAGTTCGCCGTCCTGTGTGAGGGCCTGGGTGAGGAGGAGCAGGCGGAAGTGGTCGCGAGCCGCATCGCGTCTGCACTCGCAGATTCGGTTGAGCTCGAAGGAGAGCGCTGGGCGGTGACGGCCTCCGTCGGAGCGGCCGTCGACCTCGAGGGGCACCTTTCAGCGAGCGAGCTGATCGATCGCGCCGACCGAGCGATGTACTCGGTAAAGCACTCCCGTCGAGGCCCGCAACGGATGGCGTCGCCGGGGCTGTCAACCGCTTCGGGTGGTTCCGATGTGCGTATTGCCCCGGTCGTAGGTCCCACCCCGCTAAGTCCGCCCGTTTCACCGGTCTCACCGCCGGAGCGGCGTGTCGCGGACCGCCGTTCCGGCGGCTCTCGACCCGACGGCGTTAGCCTCCTGGCTGAGGCGAGCACCCTCTCTCGGCTGGGGCCGGCCGCAGGATCCGGCGAGCGCCTATCACTGCTCGATGGCATTGCGGCGCT
Organism: Actinomycetes bacterium; assembly: GCA_021838305.1. Lineage (GTDB taxonomy): Bacteria > Actinomycetota > Acidimicrobiia > Acidimicrobiales > Palsa-688 > JAJZAM01. Next base: position 2,128 of record JAKCEB010000015.1, read on the forward strand.
CAAGGAGAGCATCGAGTCCTTGCGCACCGCCCTCGAGAAGCTCCTTGCCTCTGGCAGGAGGTCATCCGACTGGGTTCCAGTGGAAGGCGTTCAACCATAATTTGACATGAAATACCCTTGCCAGCTATAGTAGTCCTACAGGGCACCTCGGATGTGACTGGGTTTCGGCGCCGCCCACATCGAAAGCGAGGGAGAGCCAGATGGGCCCACACTGTGGAGATGAAGAGTCCGTAGCGGCGGTTGCCAGCAGCCGAAAGACCAGTGGCGGCCCGTCAGCGGGATCCGACCGTCGGGACATCTTGACCGAGATCGCCCGGTGCCTTATCCGTCGACACTTACGCCGCGCCCGGTCGAGCGGTCACCCGGTGCTAGCGGAGCTTCGACTTCCCGAAGCCGAGCTCGTCCTCGGCGAATCAGCCGGCTTCGGCGAGCTTCTTCTTGACGAGTACACCGACCTCGTGGGGTATCGGGCTCTCCCGGACTCGGACGCCATCGCCGTTGTGGCCACGGGCAATGTACGGTCCCTCGATCCTTCCGTGGAGCCGCCCGCCGCCCTTACGTCGCTCGCGACCGGCCGTGTCGAGCTTGCGTGCGTCGTTGCGCGCGATGGCGGCGTCGGTTGGTTCGCGACGGCAGGCCCGAGCCTGGCGGGTCTTCCCGCCCCGAGCGAGGGGCGCCTCCTTGATTGTCTCCGACGCGCCGTCGGAGTTCCTACACCGCCTCCGACAACGTGGCCTTCGATGCTGGAGGCACCTATTTGGGTGGCGAACATCCGGGAACTCGCCGACCGCCGTGGCCACAAGCTGTCGTGGTCTGAGGCCCTGCAAGCGGTTCCCGACCTGCCCTCCTACTGGTATGAACCTCCGCCGGCAGCCCGGGCGCCGGGAGGTTCCAGCATTGCCTGGGAACTGCTTCGCATCGACGCAGCGAAGGAGCCAGTGCCGATCGAGTTACAGTCGCGCTCGCTTGGCCGCCTTCTACAAACATTCCCGGGGGAAGCTTGCCCTTGGCTTCCATGTTCCGCCGTCGCTTCATGGATGGACGCCGGCGTGATGTCACGTTGGGTAAAAGACGTCATCCCGCCAGCTCACGCCCTCGCAGCCTCAGTAACCGGCGCGCTCACCGCAGGCGCCTCACGGCGCCTCGGCCACAGTCTCAACGCTCTTCTCGCGTAGCCGCGCCGACGCCGAAGCGAGGCCACTTTGGATCTCGGGCGAGGCCTCGTGAGTTGAGTTGAGTGGGCGCAGAGGGAATCGAACCCCCGACCTCATGCGCGTCATGCATGCGCTCTAACCGACTGAGCTATGCGCCCGCTCTTAGCAGGGAGATGTTATCAGGGTCCGAAGTTGTCGTTCAGTACTCGTTCTTGATGACAAAGAACGATCCCCGGATTGTCCCCGCAAGTTTTGACTTCTGGCGAGCGAATTTGAACCGCTCAGCCAACTCCGCCGGGACTTCCATGCCTTCGGAGAGCTTGAACCCGACGGCTCGCTTCTTCGGGTCATCGATCGTGTAGAGGACATTGATCGATAGACCGCTCTCGTAGAAGACGTAGTCCCAGCGGATCTTCTCGACCGTGAAGCTGGTCACTTCGAGCGGGCGCGAAGCAATTTGTATGTCGCGCTCTTCTTTGAGGATCCGAGTTACCCGTTCGAACGTCGGGTTCGACGCACTGGCTGCTTCGACGGTGAAGGCATGGCCGTACTTGTTGTGGAAGTACCGCGCCTCGTTCGCCCGAAGGCCGGCGAGCGCAGTCGCAACAGGCGACGACTCCAGTCCCACAGTCGACACCGCCTTGAAATCCACGGTATAGGACATCCTGTGAAGTTTAGCGCCCTACGGGTCAGGCTCGGCACGCATACGCAAGTATGTGATATAACCATATGATGGGACAGGTTGATCGATTGTCTGTGACGATGCCTCCTGAAATCGGCGTCGCCGTGCGGGAGGCCGCTGCTCGCCAAGGTACGAGCGTGTCGACCTGGTTGGCCTCGGCTGCGGCGCAGCGCCTTCGCAATGAGCTGTTAGGCGCAGCGCTCGATCGTTGGGAAGAGGAGGAGGGACCTTTCAGCGACGAAGAACTCGACGCTGCGGCTGCCGCCATCGGTCGAGGTCGTAGACGAGGAGCGGCATGAGCGCCGTTCTGGATGCGGGCGCACTAATAGCCGTCGATAAGAGAGACCGCCGGGTCGGAGCGATGCTGCGAGTACTTCAGCGCGATGGTGTCCCGGTGAACACCAGCGGCGGTGTCGTCGCCCAGGTATGGCGCGACGGGAGCCGACAGGCCAACTTGGCACGGATCCTCTCCGGCGTGGATGTGGACGCCCTAGACGATGTCAAGGCACGTAGGGTGGGAGAGCTTCTCCGCCAGAACCTCTCAGACGACCTCGTCGACGCCCACGTCGCACTCCTGGTCCACCCCGACGATCACGTATTCACCAGCGACGAGCCACACATCAAGGCTCTGCTCCTTACCAGGAAGGTGAGCGCAAACATCATCCGCGTTTGACGCCGATGTTTCAACGTCTCCTTGACTCCGCGATGTGGGCGACGATGCCCAGCCGTCATGGCCAGGGTGCATGCAAGCCTCGCCCGCCCTTTAGCCCATAGCTGATCTGGAGGCGGCGAACGGAATCGAACCGGTGTACAGGGCTTTGCAGGCCCTTGTCGACGTCACGTAGTCCCTGGTCAGCGGCCATATTATCAGCCGCGGGGAGCGCCGAGGGAGCGAGCGGGGAGCGAAATAGAAGTAGATGACGGTCAGCCGCGGTGTCTCTCGGACTCCGCCCAATGGCGACGGAGGAAGGCTGACCGGATCAGTCCGTGAGGCGACGAAGCCGGTCGACGACGTCGACCATCTGAGGGTCCACCGCCAGCAAGTCAAGGATCCCAGGGGCGCTCCGGGCCGGACGCGTCCAGCGCCGAGACATGTGCTCTACCGCAGCGACGACGACGCCCGCCTCCGCGTCGAGAAGGCGGCCGATGAGATCGGCCGTGGCCAGGACCTCGATGCCCGCCTTCTCGAGCATCGAGCTTCGCAAGCGTCGAGGACGACGAGCAACTCGGTGAGCTCAGCAGTATTCGATTCCGACTTCGGCGTCGGCGTCGGCGATCGCGTCTACCGCAGCCAGTCTGGCCGCCCGTCGGGCCTTGTAGTCGAGGACGTCGGAGGCGCGGAGACGCCGATGGGTACCGACGAGATGAGCCGGGAGCTTGCCGTCCCCGATGAGCCGGATCACGTAAGTCCGTGAGATTCCCAGCAGATCAGCTGATTGCTGCGTGGTCAGCTTGGCGTCTGTCGGTACGAGGTGGACCGCTGCGCCGGCTCCAAGTTCTCCGAGCAGGAGAAGTACGGCTTGGCCGGCGGCCGACGGCAACTCGATCTCTCCCGCGTTGGTGCGAACCGCGACAGGCCGGTCACTTCCTCCGGCAGCAAGCGCTGCGAGTTTCTGACGGTCGGGCTCGGCTACCTCGAAGACAGCGGACGCATCGGTCACAACGTCGAGTCTAGCGGGTCAACCGACACAAACGACACTCCCCTGTAGTCGACGTCAAGGGGCCCCCGGTACTTGCCATTGGCGCTCCTGGTAATCAAAGAGTAACCTTCGGTGAACCAACAAATGGCCCCTGACCAGGAATTATACTGGCCAGGGGCGACTGAGGCGGCGAGCGGAATCGAACCGCTGTGCAGGGCTTTGCAGGCCCTTGCCTAAACCACTCGGCCACGCCGCCAGGCGGACCACCCTAGTCTATTCCGCAAACCTCTCCCCCAGCTCCGACAGAACAGTCCGTCGCATGCCGAGCGAAACGAGCCACTGCCAGCCTCATGCCCCAAGCCGCCCTTGCCGCACTCGAAACGAGGCAGCGAATCATCCTCGGTGTGGCCGCACTCCTGACGGCCCTCGCCGGGGCGACGGTCATCGCCGGCTCCAGCGCCGTCGTGCGATTCACGTTCGCCGGCCTCGCACTGGCGGGCACAGCAGCCGTGGTCGGGGAAGCGATCGACGCTGTAGGCGAGAAGGTAGGTCCCGCACCGACCGGCCTACTCCAATCAACGCTTGGGAATCTTCCGGAACTGTTCGTGGGGATCTTCGCCTTGCAGAAAGGCCTGACCGGGGTGGTACAGGCAGCCCTAGTCGGGTCCGTCCTCGCCAACAGCCTGCTCGTGCTCGGCCTTGCATTCGTGGTGGGCGGCCTGCGCCACGGCACCCAGCGCTTCGAACCGGAACTGCCGCGCCTCATAGCGTCGATGCTCCTGCTCGTTGTCGCTTCGATGCTCGTGCCCACTCTGGCGCACAGCCTCGGCTCGCCGGCAGCGGCGCACAGCGCCACCCTGTCGAAGGGCCTCGCAGTCATCCTTCTCGTCGTGTACCTGACCAGCATCCCGTACTTCCTCAGGCACTCGCCTACTGCGTCGACACCGTCCGCCGGTGACGCGCCGGGAGGGGATTCAACCTGGCCTCTTCCGCTATCCATCGGAGTCCTCGCCCTTGGGAGCGCAGCGGCAGCCGTCGCGGCCGACTGGTTCGTGGGGCCGCTCGAAACAGCCACGAAAAGCCTGGGCCTGACGCAAACCTTCACCGGGCTCGTTGTGGTTGCTATCGCCTCGAACGCAGTCGAGAACGCCGTCGGTATCCGCTTCGCGCTTCGCGCAAAGCCCGAGTACGTCATCAGCACCACCCTCAACAGCCCGCTGCAGGTGGCTCTCCTACTGACACCTGTCCTGGTTCTTCTGAGTTCCGTGGTAGGCCCGACTCCGCTGACGCTCGTCTTCCCACCGCTCCTTGTCGTGGCGCTCGGCGTGTCGACGCTGGTGGTCACCGTAGTCATCTACGACGGCGAGTTCACTTGGATCGAAGGAGTCGCCCTCATCGCCTTGTACGCCATACTCGGCGCTGCGTTCTGGTGGGGCTGAGACACGGAAAGGCGATACCTCTCGATATCCCCGCAGGTGGCGCAGCCGCTAGCTTGGGCGCCTTGAATACAGCACCGATACTCCCAGGCGAGGCGTACCCACTCGGAGCGACCTTCGACGGGCTGGGCACAAATTTCTCGATCTTCTCCCAAGCGGCCGAAGCTGTCGAACTGTGCCTCTTCGAGCTCGACGGCAGCGAGGCACGCTTCGAACTACCCGAGGTCGACGCCTACTGTTGGCACGGCTACGTGGAACACGTTGAACCGGGGCAGCTATACGGCTACAGGGTCCACGGACCCTACGACCCCGGGCGCGGACTGCGCTGCAACCCGTCGAAGCTTCTGATCGACCCGTACGCGAAAGCGCTCGAAGGTGAAGTCCAGTGGGGCCAAGAACCCTACAGCTACAAGCTGGGCGGCGACGACCTTACGATCGATACGAGCGACTCGGCGCACGTAATGCCAAAGGCGATCGTCGTGGACTCGGCTTTCGATTGGGGCTCGGACCACCCACCCAAGCACCGTTGGGCGGACACGGTGATCTACGAGGCTCACGTCCGGGGTTTGACGTGGAGGCACCCTGACGTGCCGGCACACCAGAGGGGCACGTTCGCGGGGCTGGCGCATCAGTCGGTGATCGAGCATTTCACCAAACTCGGCGTCACGGCGGTCGAGCTGATGCCCGTCCACCAGTACGTTCACGACCGTCGCCTCGTCGATCTCGGGTTACGCAACTATTGGGGTTACAACTCGATCGGATACCTGGCCCCCCACAACGGCTACGCCTCGCGACCCGGCCATCGCGTCGTTGGCGAGTTCAAGTCGATGGTGAAAGCACTGCACCGTGCCGGCATAGAGGTGATCCTCGACGTCGTCTACAACCACACCGCCGAGGGCGACCACATGGGCCCCACCCTTTCGTTTAGAGGTATCGACAACCCGTCTTACTACCGTCTTGTCGACGGAGACCCGCGTCACTACAACGACTCGACCGGTACAGGCAACACCCTCAACGTGCGCAACCCTCAGGTGTTGCAGATCCTCATGGACTCGCTGCGTTACTGGGTGCTCGAAATGCACGTCGACGGGTTCCGTTTCGACCTTGCAGCGTCGCTCGCACGACAGTTCCACGAGGTCGACCGCCTCTCCGCGTTCTTCGACCTGATCCACCAGGATCCGGTGGTGAGCCAGGTGAAGCTAATCGCTGAGCCCTGGGATGTGGGCGACGGAGGTTACCAGGTGGGCAACTTCCCGCCGCTTTGGTCCGAATGGAACGGCAAGTACCGAGACACAGTCCGCGACTACTGGCGCCAGGGCGGGACCCCGATCGGCGAACTTGCCGAGCGTCTGACCGGAAGCTCCGACCTCTATCAGGCAAACGGCCGAAGCCCTTTTGCGTCCATCAACTTCGTTACCGCTCACGATGGGTTCACTTTGGCAGATCTCGTGTCATATAACGACAAGCACAACGAGGCGAATGGCGAGGATGGCCGCGACGGGACCGACGACAACCGGTCGTGGAACTGCGGGACCGAAGGCCCGACCGACGACGAAGCGGTGGAAACGCTGCGCCGCAAGCAGGTGCGCAACGTGCTCAGCACTTTGATGCTCAGCCAGGGTGTGCCGATGCTCCTCGGCGGCGACGAGTTCGGCCGGACCCAGCACGGCAACAACAACGCCTACTGCCAGGACAACGAGACGTCATGGTACGACTGGGAGCACATGGACGCAGAGCTGCTCGACTGGACAAGGCGATTGATCGGCCTCCGTCGGGAGCACCCGGTGTTCAGGCGCCGCCGCTTCTTTCAGGGCAGGCCGCTACGGGGTTCGACACAAGTGGAGAAGCTCCCCGACATAGCGTGGTTCCGTCCAGACGGTGCGGAAATGGGTGACTCGGACTGGACAGTCGGTTACGCGAAGTCCCTGGGTGTGTTCCTCAACGGCAGCGCAATCCCCGATCCTGACGCGCATGGCCGACCGGTGCTCGACGACTCCTTTTTCATAGTCCTGAACGCTTGGGACCAGGAACTCGACCTCACCCTACCCGAGGCCCGCTGGGCGCCTCACTGGAAAGTCGTCCTGGACACCGCCGTAGCGTCGCCCAACGACGGGTCGCCTCCGTTGCTTCGAGCGGCCAACCGCCTTGCAGTTGCGGGCAGGTCCGTGGTGGTACTTCAGAGCGTGAACGCACCCGCTTAGCTGTTCAGCCGCCTTTCATCCCCCGAAAGTGGCAAGCCACGACGGCTTCCCGCTCGCCATGAGCACCGGGTTCGTCTCTTTTACCGCAGCCATCGTCGCAGCAGACGCCGGCGAGTAACGGTGGCCGGGGTAGAGAACAGTCGTGTCAGCTAGCCCGGCAAGCGTGCAAAGGCTGTCGTACATTGCGTCGGGGTCGCCGCCCGGCAGATCCGTCCGGCCGCACCCCGACAGGAAAAGCGTGTCGCCCGCGACCAAACGACCGTCGACCAGGAAGCATTGACTGCCCGGCGTGTGACCTGGCGTGTGCAGCAGTTCGACTTCCACTTCACCCACGGTCACCCGGTCGCCGCCGTGATGGCCAATGACGTCCCCGGGATCCAGGCCCGTCACCCTGCAGATCGACATGACCTCGTTGGCGTTTGCGTGGACCGGCACGGAGACCGTCTCGAGAAGGTGCGCAAGCCCTTCGATGGAGTGGCCCATCATCGACCCGCCCACGTGATCGGGGTGGTGATGGGTTGCGAGCACCCCGACAAGGTTCATACCGTCGGCGTTTGCGACCGCCAGGATGTCATCGACTGAGTACGTCGGATCTACGACCAGAACCTCCGACGTGGACTTGTCGCCGATGAGGTAGGAAAAATTGACCATCTGGGCTGCTAGTCCGTCGCGCTGCGCGTGGTCGCGTCCAGATAGGAGTTGCCTGAAGTAGAGACGGTCGTCGTCTTTCACCCCCACGACGTTAGCGCCAAGTGCGTTCGGGCCACGGCCCTCGCCCGGTCGCGACTGGAATAGTTGCGCGCACAACAATGTTTTGATGTTCGTAGGGCGCCGAGCCGGGTCGCCCGACGCTGACGAGAGGAAGTCCGTATGCCTGCTGTAACAGTCGAGGACATGTCGAAATTGTCGAAGCTTGAAGTCGATCCGCTAGCCAGGGCGAGGGAACCGAAGAAACGCGTGAGCGCACCGAGCGGCCTCGAAGGCGAAGGGTTCCCTGTACGACGGGCTTTCGCAGGTATTCCGACCGAGCTTCTCGACCCCTTCGTCCACATGGACCAGATGGGCGAGGTCGACTACGCCCCAGGCGAGCCGAAGGGAACGCCGTGGCATCCTCACCGCGGCTTCGAGACCGTCACCTACATGATCGACGGCACCTTCGAGCACCGCGACTCGACGGGTGGAGGCGGCCTCATAACGAACGGCGACACACAGTGGATGACCGCCGGTTCGGGGATCTTGCACATCGAGCGGCCGCCCGAGACGCTCGTTGCGTCAGGCGGCCTCTTCCACGGCGTCCAACTCTGGGTGAATCTGCCGTCCAAGCAGAAGATGGTCGACCCTCGCTACCAGGACATCCGCGCCGGAAAGCTCCCCCTGTTCAGCTCTCCGGACGGGGGCGCCCTGATCAGGGTGATCGCAGGCGACTTCGCCGGCACGAGTGGCCCCGGTATGACACACACCCCGATCGCTATGGTTCACGCCACCCTCGAGGAGGGAGCCCGACTCGCGATTCCGTGGGACAGCGGATTCAACTCGCTCGTGTACGCGCTGGGCGGGAGCGGGACGGTCGGCTCGGGACCTGATGCGGCGCCGCTTCAAAGCGGGCAGCTGTGCGTGCTCGGCGACGGGGACTTCATCGAGGTACACGCGGACCGCAATATCGTCGGGCCTCGCAGGTCCCTCGAAGTCCTGCTCCTCGGCGGACGTCCGATCAAAGAGCCTGTAGCGCACTACGGGCCGTTCGTGATGAACACCCGCGAAGAGCTTGCCCAGGCCTTCGACGACTTCCAGCACGGTCGCATGGGTGTCATCCCAGCGCACTAGCCGCCCGGGACACTTCGCCTCGACAAGCGCTACCTTCCGAAGTGGTGACGAACTCAGGCGGCTTGCAAGCGCCACACTGTAGGGGTGAACCCCGAACCCGGTCCAGGTCAGAAGTGTGTGGCGCTGTCACTATCGGACCTGGTCAACCGGACGGGAGTGCCGGCGTCGACTATCCACCACTACCGCAGGTCGGGTTGGATACCTGAGCCGGTCGTGATTTCAGGCAAGCGCTTCGAGTACGACGAGCGCCACGTCGAAGCAATTCTAGAGCTGAGGGCGGGTTCGCTGTCCGCCGCCGACTCCGCGGACAGGCTGGTCGCGGCTGCTATCGAAGCGTTTCGGACCCGAAGCTTCTCCGAGGTGTCCGTCAGCGACATAACAGCCGCGGCACATATGGCGAAAGGGAACTTTTACCGCTATTTCCCTTCCAAAGAGGCGCTCATCACTGCCTGCGTCGAGACTCTGGTAGACGACACAGCAGCCCGCCTCGAATCGGCTCTGCAGTCTCTCGGCGGGGTCGACCAGCTTCGCGACGATGCAGACAAGACAGCTCTCGTTCTCGGCTACGTGCTAGCCGACGTCCTGCCGCTGCTCCTCGAGATCGGCGCCCGAGCCGCCAAGGGTCACGAGCCGAGCGCTGACCTCGCTCGAAAGGCTCTTCGTACCCTTGCCCTGGTAGCGGGGCGGCCGTTCCTCGCCCAGGACACGACCGACGCTGACACCGAGACCATCTCTACGGGCCTCTCCGTCCTCCAATCCGCGTTCGCGACCGTGATGTCGTGGGCAGTTGGACCGGACTGGCCCCCCGACGAGCAGGTTTCCGCCCCGGTTTGACACGAGTAGCGCTCTTCGAATACAAATTGTGACCACGCGGTCACTTGACTTCACCACCGACGACGAGGCCACGCCATCAGGTCTCCCGACTGTTCCAGACATTCTGGGAAGGGCGGGTCGCGAGAACTTTCGCGTTGCCTCCAGAATCGTCGATGCGACAGCCAGGAGACATTTGCTGTCCTTCTACGGCTTTGCCCGTTTCGTCGACGAGATCGGCGACGCGTACGTCGGTGACCGGATCGCCGCTCTCGACTGGGTCGCCTCGACGACGAAGGCGGCCCTCGAAGGAACCGGAGGCGGGCACCCGCTAATCGCACGAGCGGCGGCATCCGTGAGAGAGCTCGGGACCGACCCCCGGCCTCTGTTCGACCTCGTAGAAGCGAACCGGATGGATCAACGCAACCCCCGCTACGAGACTTTCGACGATCTGCTCCGCTACTGCACACTTTCAGCCAACCCTGTAGGCAGGCTGGTTCTTGCTGCGTTTCGCTGCGACGCCCGTGGCGCCGAGGAGCACTCGGACAGCATCTGCACAGGCCTACAGATCGTCGAGCACTGCGCAGATATGGCCGAGGACTACCGTGCGGGCCGGATTTATATCCCCGCCGATGACTGGCGCAGGTTCGACGTCGAGCCTTCGGCGGTCACATCGCGCGCCGGGTCCAGCTACGAGCTCCGGGCACTAGTGGCCTTCGAACTGGCGCGCGCCCGACGTTTCCTTGACGCCGGGCTGCCTCTGGTGGACCTACTGCCCCCCAGGCTGCGGTGGGCGACCGCCGGGTTCTGGGCAGGAGGTAGGGGCGCCATCGACCGCATCGCATCCCGAGACTTCGACGTTTCGGCGCCGGCGGCAACCCCCAAGGCGTCGCGGGTGCTACTCCACCTCGTCGGTGCGTTTGCGCGCCGCCCCGAGTTGAGACGACTAAAGTCGTGAACCTCGACGTTGCCTACGAGGCGTGCGAGAAGATCACGGCGTCGCAAGCCAGGAACTTCTACTACGGGATCAAGCTGCTTCCCAAGCCGAAACGTCAAGCCATGTCGGCGCTTTACGCGCTCGCCCGACGCATCGACGATATCGGCGACGGGACCCTCGCGCCTCGTGAGAAACTTGCCGCGCTCGAAGACGCCCGCTCGAAGATCGCCGATCTTCGCCGCGAACCGCGTGCAGCGCTCGCGAACGCGTCGCTCGCCGCAGCGGATCCCGTCATGGTTGCGATGGCCGACGCGTCGAGGCGCTGGAGCATTCCCCTCGACGCCCTCGAGGAGCTGGTGGATGGATGCGAGATGGACGTCGCCGGCACCGTCTACGAAACTTTCGAGGACCTCGTCGGCTACTGCCGGAAGGTCGCCGGAACGATCGGCAGATGCAGCCTTGCGGTGTACGGTTCGACGGATAGCGGCGGGGACCCCGCCCGAGCCCGGGCGCTCGCCGACGATCTCGGCGTGGCGCTGCAGCTGACCAACATCCTCAGAGACGTCGTCGAAGACCACCGCGAAATGGGTCGCGTCTACCTTCCGAGTAAAGATCTCGCCCGTTTCGACGTCGACGACCACCTGCGAGGAAAGCCCGATGATCTCATCGCTTTGATCAGCTTCGAGGCGGGTAGGGCTTGCGAATGGTACGACAGAGGCTTGCCGCTTCTGGACCTTCTCGACCGTCGCTCGCGGGCGTGCACGGCAGCGATGGCCGGCATATACCGAAAGCTGCTCGAACGGATTCGCCGAGACCCCGAAGCAGTCCTAAAAGGCCGTGTCTCCCTGTCGGTCCCCGAGAAATCCGCCGTCGCCTTGAAGGCGATACTCACGGGACACTCGTGAGGCCGGAAACCCCCTTGGCGGGCCTTCGGGTGTTAGTGCTCGGCGCCGGCCTCGCCGGTATCGCCGCCGCCATCGAAGCGGCCGACCTCGGGGCATCGGTAACACTGCTCGAACGCACCAACCGCCTCGGGGGACTGACGTGGTCATTCCAACGAAACGGCCTGTCCATGGACAACGGACAGCACGTCTTCCTCGGGTGCTGCAGCGAATACCGGCGCTTCTTGAACCGAATCGGATCCGATCGAGACGTGGTCGGCCCGAAGCCACTCGACGTGCCCGTAGTGTCAGACGTGTCTCGCTCCGCGGGAGGCGGCTCCGGCTCGTTGACGGTTTCAAGGTTGAGAAGGAGGGACCTGCCGGTCCCGTTCCACCTCGCTGGCTCGCTGCTCGGCTACGAGCACATATCGGTCCCGGCTCGCCTTTCACTCGGGCGGGGACTCGCGGCCATCGCAGCACTTCGAGCCGACGACGCCCGCCTCGACGAGATCAACTTCGGTGATTGGCTCAGGTCGCACGGCCAGTCGAGGGAAGCCATCGAAGCGGTATGGGACCTGATTACGGTTCCGACGGTCAACCTCGCATGCACGGAGACTTCCCTTGCGGTGGCGGTCAAGGTCTTCAAGACCGGCCTGCTCTCCGGCCGGTCATCTTGTGACATCGGTTGGAGCAACGTGCCACTCGGCCTGCTGCACGGTGAGCGCTCACAGAAAGCTCTCGACAAGGCCGGTGTTCGGACGCAGTTCGCGACGCGCGTCCAGCACATGGCCAGACACGAGGATGGTTGGAGCATCGCGACCGACCGAGGAACCTTCGACGCAGACGCAGTCGTCGTTTGCGTCCCACACGACGAGGCGGCAACGTTGGTTCCCGAATCCTTAGCGCCGCAGCGGCGGCGCTGGTCCGAGCTCGGCTTCTCGGCGGTGATCGACGTGCACCTGGTGTTCGACCGGACTGTTATGCAATGGCCAGTCATGGCCGCCCTGCACTCCCCCGTCCAGTGGGTGTTCGACCGCTCCGTGGCATCCGGTTTGCGCTCCGACGACAACTCAAGTGCTGCACGTTACGCCGATCCGGCCGTCACATTCAATCGACCGGCCAGAGGGCCCGACACCGACGTAGCGCAGTACCTGGCTGTCTCTTTGTCCGCTGCCGACAGCCTGCTCGGAGAAAAGCCTGAGCGGATCGTCGAGCTGATCTCAACTGCGCTACGCCGCCTCCTACCCGACGCCCGGCAGGCGATACTTCTCGACTCGGTGGTCACCAAAGAACGCAGAGCGACGTTCCGGGCCGCGCCTGGATCTCGGGCTATGCGGGCACGAACCGCAACCGACGACCCTTCGCTCACCATTGCAGGAGCTTGGACGGACACCGGCTGGCCGGCGACGATGGAAGGTGCCGTCCGCAGCGGAGTCGCCGCAGCACGGGCGCTCCTCGGACGTGGCCCTGCGCCGCACCTTCCCAGTAACCGCACGCGAACCGCCGATATCGAAGGCGCTCCCGGCGCGATCACCGCCATTGGGACCGCTCAGATCGAGGCCGCCCACATTGAGACCACCCAGGAGGTGGCGTGACCCCTACATTCGCCGTTGCCGAGCTGCTCGAACGGTGCCGCATCGCGATCAACCCAGCTCTCGGCGAGGCGGTCGACCGCCTGACACCGGACCTGCGGCTGATCGCGAGTTACCATTTCGGGTGGAGCGACCCTTCAGGCCAACCAACGAAAGCTCCCAGCGGCAAAGGGGTTCGATCCACGCTTGCGATACTCGGCGCTGAGGCGTCGTGGGCGCAGTCGGAGGTTGGGATACCGGGCGGGGTCGCCGTCGAACTGGTTCACAACTTCTCGCTCATACATGACGACATCATCGATACCGACGCCGAGCGTCACCACCGGCCGACGGTCTGGTCGGAGTTCGGGGTAGGTCCCGCGATCGTCGCGGGAGACGCCCTTGCCGTGCTCGCTCATCAGGTCCTGCTCGAGTCGTCGCCCGAACGCGGACCGGCGGCGTCGCGCGCTCTCGCAGAGGCCACAGCCATGATGATCGCCGGGCAAGCTGACGACATCGCCTTCGAGAAGCGTCGGGACGTGTCGGTCGAGCAGTGCACTGCGATGTCGGCTGCCAAAACCGGTGCCCTTCTCGGCTGCGCCTCGTCTATCGGCGCGATCCTCGCCGGCGCACCAGACGCAGCGGTGCGGGCTCTTCACGACTTCGGCCTGCATCTCGGATTAGCGTTCCAGGCGGTCGACGACCTTCTCGGAATCTGGGGTGATCCGCTGACGACGGGCAAACCCTCGGGCAATGATCTGCGTCAGCGCAAGAAGTCGCTGCCGGTTGTAGCCGCACTGGCCGCGGCAGGCCCCGAAGCAGACGAGCTTCGATCGCTTCTACTCGGCGAGCCGGGCGAGACACTCGGACCGCTTCAGGCCGACCAGGTCGACAGGGCCCGCTACCTGGTCGAAGCCTGCGGCGGGCGGGAGTGGACGACGGTACGCGCCAAGGCGAATCTCGACAGCGCCCTCGGCGCTTTGGAGCGGGTGAGACTTTCCGCACTTCCGCACCGTGATCTCGCTGATCTGGCCGTGTACATAGTGGAGCGGGACTTTTGACTCAGCTCGAGAACCCACCGATAGCGAAGCCAGCCACGACGACTCCGCTCGAGATGACGGAGGACCGCTCCGATGACGCCGCTTCGATATCCGAGGTCCCCGCAGAGCCCTCCGAGGACGTGGCTCGAGCACTCAAGGCTGGGCGGGAGCACCTGCTGGGTCTGCAGAGCCTTGAGGGCTGGTGGAAGGGCGAGCTAGAGACCAACGTGTCGATGGACGCCGAGGACGTGATGCTGCGTCACTTCCTCGGCATTCTCGATCCGACCCGAACTGGCCGAACAGCCGAATGGATACGCTCGAAACAGCTCCCAGATGGTGGCTGGGCGACCTTCTTCGGCGGTCCGGACGACTTGTCGGTCACCATCGAGGCGTACGTGGCGTTGCGCCTCGCTGGCGACGACCCGGAATCCGAGCACATGCGGCGGGCGTCGAGTTGGGTTCGCGCCCACGGTGGTATCGCAGGAAGCCGTGTGTTCACAAGGATCTGGATGGCCGTTCTTGGAGCCTGGTCATGGGACGACCTTCCTGTGGTGCCCCCAGAGATCATGCATCTACCGAGGTGGATTCCGCTCAACATCTACGACTTCGCCTGCTGGGCACGCCAGACGGTCGTCGCGCTATGCGTCGTCATGTCCCATAAGCCGGCAGTCCCGCTGCCATTCGCGCTCGACGAGCTGTATCCTCCGGGACGGCCCTCCCGACGTTCATCGCGGAGAGTCACGTCCGCTACGTCAGCGGGTTTCCTCCTCCTTGACCGTCTTCTGCACCTCTATGACCGAGCACCGAAATGGCTCGTGCCGGTGCAGACGATACGAAGGACCGCCCTGGCGAAAGCCGAACGGTGGATCCTCGCCCGCCAGGAGGCGGACGGGCTCTGGGGGGGCATCCAGCCTCCCGTGGTCTATTCGATCATCGCGTTGCGCCTGCAAGGATATTCGCTCGAACATCCGGTGTTGGCCGCAGCATTGCGGGGCCTTGACCGCTTCACAGTCGAAGACGAGCTCGGCCAACGCCTCGAAGCATGCCAATCGCCGGTGTGGGACACGGCTTTGGCGATGGTCGCCTTGAGAGACGCCGGTCTCCGAGAGGACGACCCGGCGATCGTCAGTGCGGCGAGCTGGTTGCTTGGCGAAGAGGTCGCAGTAAGAGGAGATTGGGCCGAGAGGCGCAAATCTCTTGCGCCAGGCGGCTGGGCCTTCGAGTTCCACAACGACCAGTATCCCGACATAGACGACACGGCAGAAGTGGTCATCGCTCTCCGCAGGGCACTTCCGACACCTGAAATCCAGGCCTCCTGCAGCCGGGGAGTTTCGTGGTCGGTCGGCATGCAGAGCCGGTCGGGAGGCTGGGGCGCATTCGACGTCGACAATGACAGCTCGGCGGTCGCGAAGTTGCCGTTCTGCGACTTCGGTGAGGTTACGGACCCGCCCTCGGCCGACGTAACGGCGCACATGGTAGAGATGCTCGCCGCCGAGACGGCAGTCGACGCCGAGGTGCTCAGGCGCGGCGTCGACTGGCTTTGGGAAGCCCAGGAGGCGGACGGGTCCTGGTTCGGTCGCTGGGGCGTGAATTACGTCTACGGGACTGGCGCCGTCGTTCCCGCGCTGATTGCTGCCGGCGTCTCTCGAAGCGATCGGAGAATCGCCTCAGCGCTGACGTGGCTCGAAGTCCATCAGAACAGCGACGGAGGCTGGGGCGAGGACCTTCGCTCCTACGTCGAGCACTCCTGGCGCGGTCGAGGGGCGTCTACCCCCTCACAAACAGCGTGGGCGCTCCTGGCGCTGCTGGCTGCAGGCGACCCGCAAGCCAGCTGTGTCGAGCGGGGCGTTCAATGGCTGGTCGACAACCAGGAGACCGACGGATCCTGGGACGAGCCGTATTTCACCGGTACAGGCTTCCCGTGGGATTTCAGCATCAACTACCACTTGTACCGAATCGTTTGGCCCGTCTCGGCGCTCGGCAGGTACGTGAAGGCGTTGACAGGCGGCGTTCAGCCGTGACACGCGACGGCCTTCTGATACTTGCTCCGCTGCGCTTGGAGGCAAGGGCGCTTTCACAGGGCGCGCCTAGCGCGTGGGTGGTCAGGACCGGTGCGGGCCCGCTTCGTTCGTCGTGCGCGGCTAGCCGCATCATCGCCGCAGCGGGAGCCGACGACGTACATGCACCGCACGCCGTGGCGATTGCAGGAGTCGCCGGCGGCCTCGACACGAACCTCCCCGCTGGAACTTTGGTCGTAGCGGACAAGGTCATCGACGAAACGGGGAGGGTCGCAGCGTTGCTGCCGTCCGCATCCCTCATAGCCGCAGAGCTGAACGCCCGGGGTCAGCGCGCGGTGATCGGAACGGTAGCGAGCGCCCGGGCGGTCGTTGAGGGGGCGCACAAAAGGGCGACCCTCGCAGCGCTCGGTGCCGTCGCGGTAGACACCGAGTCGGCGTGGCTCGTCTCGGCGCCTTGGGAAGTACCCACAGCAGTTGTCCGTGTCATAGTCGACACCCCCGAGCGTGAGCTGCGATCCTTGGCGACAGTCACTGGCGGGATAAAGGCGCTAGCGGTATTGAGCAGGACAGCCAAGGTGCTCGTCGAGTGGGGCGAAACGGTAGAAGCGAGAGAAGTGCTCCTTGCGAGTCCGCGGTCGTTCTGCGCAGGGGTGGAACGGGCGATAGACACCGTCGTTCGCTGCATCGACAAGTTCGCCACACCGGTGTATGTCAGACGCCACATCGTCCACAACCGCCACGTCGTCGAGCACCTCGAGTCCATGGGGGCGACCTTCGTGCAGGAACTCGACGAAGTACCTGACGGGGCGACGGTCATCTTCTCTGCGCACGGAGTCTCGCCCGCTGTTCGACAGGCCGCCGACGCGAGGGCCCTGAACGTCGTGGACGCAACCTGCCCGCTTGTCGCAAAAGTCCACAACGAAGTACGCCGCTTCTCGGCGAGATCGCGGCAAGTGGTCTTCATCGGCCATGCACAACACGACGAGACCGAAGGCACCCTCGGCGAGGCCCCGGACATGGTGGTCCTCGAAGCAGCCGGTGATGTCGCTGCGCTCGAAGTCGCCGACCCGGACCGTCTTGCGTACGTCACGCAGACGACCTTGTCCTCAGATGACGTGCAAGACGTGCTGGCGGAGCTCACTTCGAGATTTCCGGCGATCGTAGGACCAGGCGCAAACGACATCTGCTACGCCACGCAGAACCGCCAGGAGGCGCTCCGCTCGATAGCACCCCGCTGCTCTACGGTTATCGTCGTCGGCTCGCCGGAGTCGTCAAATGCCAACCGCCTCGTTGAAGTGGCTAGGCGAAGCGCCCGCAAAGTGGTCCTCGTCGACGACGAGCGCGACCTGCGCTTCGAACATCTGCGAGACGCTCCCGTCATCGGCGTGACAGCGGCGGCATCTACACCCGAGATGGTCGTGGACCGTGTTCTCGACGCCCTGCGTGGCGTCGGGCCCGCAGAGCTACGCGAAGTTTCTTCTACAAGCGAGAACACGTCGTTCTCGCTTCCAATGGAGGTCAGATAGTGGGAATCCCGATACGTCAAAGCCTGAAGATAGGGACATACCTAGCCCGACAGAAGCTCTCGGGACGAGAGAAATTTCCACTCATCGTGGAACTCGAACCGCTCTTCGCGTGCAACCTCGAATGCAACGGATGCGGCAAGATCCAGTACCCAACCGAGATCCTGAGAAAGCGGCTATCGGTAGAAGCTGCCGTCGCCGCTATTGAAGAGTGCGGAGCGCCTATGGTCTCCATAGCGGGAGGAGAACCCCTCCTGCACCCCGACATAGACAAGATGACAGTCGCGCTGCTGGATCGTGGCCGCTACGTGTACCTTTGCACGAACGCCCTCCTCCTCGAGCGGAAAATGGACCGCTTCACACCCCACAACCGCTTCAGCTGGGTCGTCCACATCGACGGTCTGCGCGAACGACACGACGAGTCCGTAAGCCGTGAAGGCACATTCGACAAGGCGGTCGCAGCTATCGCAGCGGCGAAGGCGCAGGGATTCAAGGTAACGACGAACACGACTTTCTTCTCCACCGATTCGCCGACGACGATCCGCGAGGTCCTCGATTTCCTCAATGACGACGTCGGCGTGGACCAGATGATGATCTCGCCAGGATACGCCTACGAGAAAGCCCCCGATCAGGTTCACTTCCTAAGCACGCGCACGTCTCAGCAGATCTTCGAAGAGGCGTTCGCCGACGGCAGGAGAAAGAAGTGGCGGCTCAACCACAGTCCCCTGTTCCTGGACTTCTTGGAAGGCAAAGCGAACTTCCAGTGCACCCCGTGGGGGATCCCGAGCTACTCCGTCTTCGGATGGCAGAAGCCGTGCTACCTGATGGCGGACGGCTACACGCAGACCTACAAGGAACTGGTCGAGACCACGGACTGGGACGCGTACGGGAGAGGCAACGACCCGCGCTGTGAGAACTGCATGGCGCACTGCGGATACGAGCCGAGCGCCGTACTCGCAACGACAAAGTCTCTTCGCCAGTCGATTCGGGCAGCGGTCGGCTCGTAATGGGATTCGACCTGAAGGACCTGTTGGAGTCCCGCTCAGGCGAAGGAGCAGAGCTTTGGTCGCGCTACCTGAACCCCCAGACGGCAAGGGTTCTTCGCTCGGTCGGCCTAGACCGCAAATGGGTTCGCGCCGAAGGCCCGTACCTGTGGGACGACCAAGGAGACACCTACCTGGATTGGCTTGCAGGATTCGGAGTGTTCGGGCTCGGGCGCAATCACCCGGTGGTGCGGCGAGCTCTCTCTCAGGTGCTCGACGGTGAGTTGGCCGACATGGTCAAGATGGACACGCCTCTGCTAGCCGGACTGCTCGGTGAGGCGCTGGTTGCCAGAGCGCCGTACCTGGACCGCGTGTATCTGTGCAACAGTGGCACGGAAGCCGTCGAGGCCGCAATCAAGTTCGCCCGCTACTACACCAAACGACCCCGAATCCTCTACTGCGGTCACGCCTACCACGGACTGACCGCCGGCGCCCTGTCGGTAAACGGCGGGAAGTCCTTCAAATCCGGTTTCGGGCCAATGCTGCCTGCCACCGAGATTCCGTTCGGGAATCTCACCGCCCTCGAGCGGGCGGCATCGAAAGGCGACGTCGCAGCGCTCATCGTCGAGCCGGTACAAGGCAAAGGCGTCCAGGTAGCGCCGCCCGGTTTTCTAGCCGGTGCAGCGGGCGTCTTGCACGACAGGGGGGCGCTGCTCATCTGCGACGAGGTCCAAGCAGGCCTGGGCCGCACGGGGCGCTTCTTCAGCTTCGAGCACGACGAGGTACAGCCCGACCTGGTCACGATCGCGAAAACCCTGTCCGGCGGGTTCGTCCCGGTCGCCGCGACCATGGCCAGGCAAGCCGTCTTCTCCGCTGTGTACTCGTCCATGACGAGGGTCCTCGTCCACGACACAACCTACAGCCACAACAACATGGCGGCGGCCGCCGGGTTGGCGGCGCTAAGCGTCATCGACGACGAAGGCCTCGTAACGAATGCAGCTGAGCGTGGAGACGAACTGCGTCGAGCACTCGAGGACGCAGCAGCGCGTTTCGATTTCATCAGGGACGTCCGAGGACGTGGCCTGATGGTCGGCGTCGAGTTCGGGCTGCCGTCATCGATTCGCCTAATGGGCCGCTACGCACCCCTCACGCTTTTGCGCAAGGGACTTTTCACCCAGATGGTCGTCTGTGCCCTGTTCGAGGAGCACCGGATTCTCACGCAGACAGCTGCAGATCACATGGACGTCCTCAAGCTTCTTCCGCCCCTCGCTACCACGTCCGACGACGTCCGCTGGTTCGTGTCCAGCTTCGAAGCGGTGATGGGTGCCGTCGAGGCGAGCAGCCGACCGGTGTGGCAGTTCGCGCGGGGACTCGCGACCAGGTCTAGGGACGGTGCTCGGGTCGGAGGGACGACTCGTCTGTAGGGTCGAAAGACCCGGGGGAAACCACCGTAGTCTCGCGGCACTTCGTCGCCTAGAATGAAGTCGACCGAGGATACCCGGGATACCCTGGACGTCACACAAAGGTACGTCCCTACGAGAGGAAGCACGCTGGCACAAGGTAAGGAAGATGCGATCGTCTTGGAAGGCACCGTGAGCGAGGCCCTTAAGAACGCGATGTTCAAAGTGGAGCTCACCAACGGCCACGAGGTTCTGGCGCACAACTCCGGCAAGATGCGGATGAACAGAATCAGGGTGCTCCCAGGCGACAAGGTCCAGGTTGAGATCAGCCCCTACGACCTGACCCGGGGGCGCATCACCTACCGTTACCGCTAGGAAGCAAGCTTTAAAGCCCTTGCTTCTTGTAGACCCCTTTTAGACCCTTTTAGACCCTTTTAGACCCCGTTGAAGACCGAAGATCCCCGCTGACCGTCAGAAATGGTCAGGATTTCCGAGTCGGAAAACTTTTGTACCAAAAAGTGTGTTTCCTGAGCGAGGGCTGGTACAGGATTTTCTGGGAACGAAGATCGTGTACCAAAAGGTGCGAAAAAACGCTTCAAATGGTCAGGCTGTGTCCTACCCGCGAAGATCCTGACCAAATTTGACGGTGCGGCCTCCAGGGGGGATCACTACTCGCTGTCGTCGTCGCCAAAAGCAAGAAGTCCGTTCGCCGCGACAAGCGCTGTCGCGGCCCGCACCGCCTCTTCGTAGACGGCCCCCAGGTGTCCGAGTGAGACGGCCGGGTCGACCCCAACCGGGGGCGGCCCGAGCGAGCGCACAAGGACCGACGGATCCGCTGTCGGCCGGATCGGCTTCACTTCGCCCGGCGGCTGGTAGCCGGCCCCCCAGAATCTGATCTCGGCCTGCCGGCGAGCCGCCGCCGGCCTGCGACGCTTGCTCACGCGGCGCGCTCCTCTCCCCCGCCTTCCAGGCCGGGCTCATCCTCGACGAGGTCCTCCTCGCGCAAGCCGAGAGCGACCCGCAACTGGCCGGCGTCGAGGTCGCCGAGGCTGCTTCGTGTCGGCAGAACCATCCCGGCGATGCGCCGCTTCCCGGCGACTATCTCTTCGACTCGCTCGTCGACTGTGCCGGGACAGACGAGGCGGTGACACATCACGGTGCCCTCCTGGCCGATCCTCCACGCACGGTCACGGGCCTGGTCCTCGACCGCCGGGTTCCACCACCTGTCGTAGAGGACCACGTGGCGTGCCGCCGTCAGGTTGAGACCTGATCCTCCCGCCTTGATCGAGAGCACCAGCGCCCCCGGCCCGGTGCCCGCCTGGAACTTCGCAACCAGTTCGTCGCGTGCGACCCGCGTCAGGCCGCCGTGATAGCAGCCGATGTCGATTCCGCTGCGAGCGCTCAAATGCGAGGCGAGCCGCTCACCCCACCGGGCGAAGTGGGTGAATACGAGCAGCCGCTCGCCTCCGGCGATCACATCGTCGAATATCTCTTCGAGACGTGTCAGCTTTCCCGATCGGTCGTCCAGGCCTGGAAGCTCGTCCTGCTCACCGAGGTAGGCGGCGGGATGGTCGCATATCTGCTTGAGTGCTGTGATCGCTGCGAGCACCTGCCCCTTGCGCTTGTTAGCGTCGCCGTCCAGGTCGCTCTCGACGAGTCGATTGACCACCGCCTGGTAGAGGCCTATCTGCTCGGCGGTCATCGCGCAGTGGTCGAGTCGATCCACCTTGTCGGGCAGTTCGGCTGCGATCTCCGGCTCGTTCTTCGTGCGACGGAAGATGAGCAGCCCGTTGAGTGCCCGTAGCGCCGATTCCTGAGCGGAGCGGGCGGCGGGTACACCCGACGGTGTCCGCAGACCACTCGTAGGCCCGCCTGCACCAACGCTCCCACCCCCACCCGACCCCGTGACCCAACTTCCCGCCACGCGCTCCGAAGGCCGACCGGCCTCGTCGGCCCGATCCGCCCCACCGTCGACGACACCTCCAGCCGCTGCACCAGTCGAGCGCGAGAGGCTTTCAATGAAAGCGGTGCGGCCCCCGACCAGCCCCGGATTGGTCCAGTCGAGGATCGCCCAGAGGTCACCGAGGCCGTTCTCTACCGGGGTGCCGGTCAGGGCAAGCTTGGAGTGGGCCTTCAGGCGGCGCAGTTCGCGTGCGGTCTCGTTAGTGTGGTTCTTGATCACCTGCGCCTCGTCGACGACGACTCTGCGCCACGTGACCGCCGACAAGGCCTCTATGTCGCGCACGGCGGTCGCGTAAGTGGTGAGCACGACGTCGTGGCCGCTCGCAAGTTTCGCTATGCCGTCCGCCTCCGCACGGCGAGGTCCGTGGTGCAACGCGACACTCAAGCGAGGCGTGAACCTCCGTGCCTCCGCGTACCAGTTCCCGAGCACTGCCGGAGGGCAGATGACAAGCGACGGCCCGTGGCCCTTGTCGGCGATCATGTGGGCAAGAACGGTCGGCGTCTTTCCGAGGCCCATGTCCATCGCCAGGCAGCCGCCGAGACCGGCGCGGTCCAAGAACCCAAGCCATCCGCCCGCCTCGGCTTGGTAGCTGCGAAGCTGACCGGCGAAGCCGTCGGGCGTGTCGATCGGCGCCGGCGGGTGCGTCGTCGCGCCCCGAAGCAGGTCGGCGGCCCAGCCGGTTCCTTCCACGCGAAGAGGTCCCGCTAGCGTCCCACCCTCGATACCCACCGCGTGGCGGATCATCTCCGCCCCGGACATCTGGGTGATCGAAGCCCGCTCCGCCAAGGCGGCGCTCGCCGCCGCCAGCTCGTCGCGGTCGAGGTGAACCCATCGGCCCCGCACCTTGACGAGCGGGGAGGCTTCCTTCGCCAAGCGTGAGATCTCTGCGGCGGTCAGCTCGAGGTCGCCGAACAGGACGCTCCATCGCACGTTCGCGAGCTGGCTAACGCCGACCTGCGACGTCCCGGCGGCCGCCTCAGCATAAAGGCGAAGTTGCGGGGACGGGCGGCGTCGGGAAACGAGCGGCAGCATGACTTCGAATCCGGCACCTACAAGCGAGGGACCAGTCTCGAACATGATGCGAGCTGCTTCCTCGGAGTCGAGGAGCACCTGGCCACGCCTGGTGGTCGGCCGCTTGAGTGCCGGAACGAGCCTTTCGACCCGGCGCAGCTGCGCCTCGAGTTGGTGCGACTTGGCACCTGAGGTGATCACCATCGCAGGCTCGACCGCCATCGGACGCTTGTCGACGCCGGTCGCTTCCACGTTGAGGAGCCATCCGCCGTCGTCGCCCGGTGGGTCCAACCGTATGAGCAAGCCGACCCTGACGCTCGTGGTCACTGCTGACGCCCAGCGCTTCAGATCGTCGGCGCTTCGCAGCGCCGGGTCGTTGTCCGCCGCGAACGGTTTGCCGTCGAGGCCGTAGATGAACGCTTCGCCTACCTCAGGTCGACTCGACGCGACAGGCGACGCTGCCGGGCTTTCCAGGCGTGATGCCCCGGCCCGGGCGACCGCGTCGACGACCGACCCCAGGATCGACCTAGTGAGGGCGTCGGGGGCCGTCGCAGGCTGGAGGGCGCTGATTGCGCCGGGCATCCTCGTGACCATGTCATGGAGCCGTTCACGTGACACGAGCGCCGGGAACCACCTGACGCGGTAGCGGCCCGGACCCGACTTGGCCGACGTCTGGGACGCCGAGGCCGCCCTGAGGAGGGGAACCATGTGGCCGCTTGCTACAAGCTCGGCTCCCCAAATGGCGACCTCCGCGAGCCAGCGCAGGCTCGGAGCCACGTCGTCGCCCCCCCTGCCGGCGCCTATACCGACCAACCAGCCGAGGGTCTGTGAAAGCGTCGCGGCCCGGGCCGGCGTGCTGCCGGTGAAGGCGTGCGTCACGGGACCGTGGGTTTCCCACGCAATAGTCGAAGCCTCGGTGTTCGCGAGGAAGCGGTCGAGGTCCTCGGGCCCGCACTCGCATCCTGGGCCCCCGGCCCAGACGACGACGCGAGCCTCTCCCCACGAAACCTGCAGGCGCGGTACGCCGACGAGCAGCGTGGGCGGCTCAGCATGTTCGGCCTGAACGGGTTCCAGCGCCTCCGAAACGCCGGATGTCGCCCTGTCCGGTTGTTCGATCCTTTCCTGCACAGCTGGTGCCACGGAGTTCGGGGACGGGACCGGATCACCACCGGCTCGTTCCAGCGCCTCGGAGAGGCGGTCGCGCTCCGCGGAGAGGTCCGTTAGAACTATCGAGCGTAGGTCGCCGTCGAGAGCGTAAGCGCTCGTGAAAGCCCCGTCGGTTTCGTGTATCAGCCTCCGCAGGGTGGCTATCCACGCAAGTTTGTCCTTGGCGAGCAGCTCGACGTCCGCCTGTGACGCCCAGCCACCCGCTTCGGCCAGCACCGCAGTCTCTATGGTGATCTGGTCCAGCGTCTCTTCTCCACTCCTAGGCAAGGTCGACCGTCGCAGCAGGGGCCGCCGCGTCCGGATCTGTCTCTGCGGCCGCACGTCCCGGCGAACTCCGCAGAGCAACACATCTTTGCGATCACTCCAGCAGCGTACGGGCGCCAACTCTGCCTGCACCCGCCCCGACATTTACCAGCATAGCGACTCGGCGACGGTGTTGGGGTCTATCCTTGACCGATGAGTTTGATCTTGAAGCCTGGCACCTCGTGGTGGGAGACGTACGCCCGCTGCGTGTCGGTGGCCCCCGAAGCTTTCGACTCCGACAGATTGCGCAATCTGTCCCGGGGCGAGTGGAGGCGCGTGGGAACCCCGGGCGACCACGTGAATCCCGTGGACGGCACCCCGATACCGGGGCCACCGCGCGTTGACTACGACGAGGCTGTAGCGGCAGTTGCGCATGCAGGCACAGAGCACGTCGAGTGGTCCGCGACGGACCTGGACGAGCGACGAGCCCGGGTGACAGCTGCGGTCGACGCGATGACCGAGCACCGTGACCTCTTAGCGCTACTTTTGGTCTGGGAGATCGGCAAACCGTGGCGCCTCGCCTGCGCCGACGTGGACCGCTGCCTCGACGGGGTCAGGTGGTACGTCGGAGAGATCGAACGACAGTTGGGCATCGGATCGGTGGCGGAACGCCGGCCTCTACCTGGCGCCGTGTCGAACATCGCCAGCTGGAATTACCCGATGAGCGTGCAGGTCCACGCCGAGCTGGTGCAGCTTCTCGCCGGGAACGCGGTTGTCGCGAAGACGCCCAGCCAGGGCGGCTTTCACACTCTCACGCTCGCCCACGCCCTCATGAAGCGCGCCGGCCTTCCGGTCACCCTCCTTTCAGGCGTGGGCAGCCACCTTGGCGAGGTGCTCATCCGGGGCGAAGGCATAGCAGCGCTCGCCTTCGTCGGGGGGCGTGCCAACGGACGCCAGGCTGCGGTCAGCCTCGCTGACACAGGTCGTCGCCACATGCTCGAACAGGAGGGCCTCAACACCTGGGGTATCTGGGACTTCGGCCAGTGGGAGCTGCTCGCACAGCACCTTCGCAAAGGCTTCGAGTACGCGAAGCAACGCTGCACCGCCTACCCGCGATACGTGGTGCAGCGGAGGCTTTTTCCTGCTTTCCTCGAAATGTACCTGCCGATACTCCGGTCGATCCGCTTCGGCCATCCTCTGGCCGTGCACGACCCGGCGGAGCCCCTACCCAACCTCGACTTCGGGCCGGTCATCCACGCCAACAAGGCTTCCGACCTGGTGGATCAGTTCAACGAGGCTCTCCGCGGCGGCGGAATCCCGCTCTACCGAGGCAGTCTCGGAGACGGCTCCTTCCTAGACGGCCAGGACACAGCCGCCTACGTGGCCCCTGCGAGCGTTCTCGCCCCTGCCGCGTCGTGGTCACTGCATCACGCGGAACCGTTCGGGCCGCTCGACTCCGTAGTCGTCGTGGACACCGAGTCCGAACTGCTCGCAGCGATGAACGCAAGCAACGGCTCGCTCGTCGGGTCGCTCGCAACCGACGACCTGGAGTTCGCCGCGCGTGTCGGCGAGCAGCTGCAGTCCTTCAAGGTAGGCATCAACAAAC
>JAKCEB010000174.1 GCA_021838305.1 Actinomycetes bacterium
GCTGCCAGCTCGCGACTTTGACCGACAACTCCCCTGTCTTGGTTGTCACGACCTCGCCGGTTGCGGCTATCCAGTCGCCGAGGGAAAGCCTGGTGAACTCGGCGAAGCCGTCTGTCCACGCACGCCCGGCGAAAAGCTGGATGGAGCCGCTCGAGTCGTGAAGGCTGGCGAACGCGACGCGCCCCATTTCACGTCGGAGCATGAGCCGCCCCGCCACGGTGACGGTGACCCCGGTCTCGGACTGCTCGGGCAGGTCGTGGAACCGCTCGGCCAGAGCAGCGGCTTTTGCGTCTGGTTCGACTCGGTAGGGGACAGAATCCGTCTGCGACAACGGCTGTGGATCGCTCACTGCTGGTTACGTCCGAAGATGATGCGAAGTCCCTCCAAAGTTAGCCAAGGGTCGTGGTAGTCGATGGCTTCCGAGTGCGGCGCTATCAAGCCGGCCAGGCCTCCCGTCGCCACGACCGTCGAAGCCCCTACCTCGTCTTCGAGGCGCCTGCAAAGCCCGTCGACTTGAGCCGCGAAGCCGTATATGACGCCCGACTGGATCGACTCGACCGTGTTCTTCGCCAGGACGCGGCGCGGTTCGACGAGTTCGACCCTGGAAAGTAGCGCTGCCCTGCTGAAGAGTGCTTCCAAAGATATTTCGATTCCTGGGATGATCACGCCGCCGAGATACTCACCGGCTTCGGAGACAACTTCGAACGTCGTGGCCGTTCCGAAGTCGATGACGATCGTCGGTCCACCGTACCGCTCGAATGCCGCGACCGCGTCGGCGATCCGATCGGCTCCGACCTCCTTGGGGTTGTCGTAGTGGATCGGCATTCCAGTGCGCACGCCGGGCTCCACTACGAGCGTCTCGGCGTTGAACCATTTCGCGGCCATCTCCCGCAGAGCTGAACGCTGCCGGGGAACGACGGACCCGACGACTATTCCTGTGATCGCATCGGTCGACTCGAATCCCTGCATCCGGAACAGCTGTTCGACCATGAGTGCGAGTTCGTCAGCGGTACGCGACGCCACCGTCGCTACACGCCAGTGGCATGCGAGCTGAGGCCCGCTGCGCCCCGGACCGTCTCCTGCCTCGAAGACTCCGACGACCGTTTGCGTGTTTCCTACGTCGATGGCAACCAGCACCGGCTCACCTCCCCGGGTCCAGGTCCAACCCGATGTCGAGGATCGGAGCTGAGTGCGTGATCGCCCCGACGGATATCAGGTCTGCCCCCGCGGAGGCGTAGTCTCCGACGGTATCCAGCGTCACACCACCAGACACCTCGACTTTGACCCGGCCGGCGACCACACCGACGGCTACGGCGACCTCGGGGGGAGTCATGTTGTCGAGTAGGATCATGTCGGCGCCGGCCGCCAACGCCGTCCTTACCTGGTCGAGGGTGTCGCACTCCACTTCGCAGGTGACGCCGGGCCATCGCTCGTGAGCCAGGGCTACCGCGCGTTCGATACCGATCCCCGCAAGGTGGTTGTCCTTGACGAGTATCGCGTCCGAAAGCGACGCCCGGTGATTGACGCCGCCCCCCGCTCGAACAGCGGCTTTCTCGAGCGCCCGCAGCCCGGGGGTCGTCTTGCGGGTGTCGCGGATCTTCGACGCCGCTCCCGCCGCCTCGACATACCGCCGGGTCGACGTCGCTATCCCAGAGAGATGGCAGAGGAGGTTGAGCGCGGTCCGCTCGGCGCTCAACACCGACGACAAGCGGCCTTGCACCCGGCCTATCACTGTTCCCCTTGTGAGTGCGTCACCGTCCGACAAGCTCCACGAGACCAGCACTCCGGGATCCACGGCGAGGAACGCCTCGTGGGCCGCGAGCCGCCCGGCGAGGACGCCATCCTTGCGCGCGACCAGGACCGCTTCGACGGTGGCGTCGTCGCCTACCAGCCCAGCGGTGAGGTCACCTTGGACTCCGAAGTCCTCGGCTAGCGCCCTGGCCACCACTTCTCGGACGGCGACGAGCGGCGGGTCGACCCACGTGCGTTTCACTGCACGAACCTACACGACATCGCGTCGAGGGTCGAGGGAAAGTCGCTTCGTCGGTGCCCTCCCCGGCTCTCAGTCCGCGCCCGCGCACCCGCGATGACTGCCGATGCCACCTCGGCCAGGTTCCGGGTCTCGAGCGATGCCACACCGCTTGGGTCGTCCCTGGGTCCGCAGCCGTATCGGTGGCGGATCACGTCAACAACTCCGGCTGCGTCAGACAGAGAACCCGCGTCTCGCAGGACACCGACACCGTCGGCCATCGCCTTTTGGAGTCGCCGTCGATCATCGCTGACCGTGCCGGAAGGCCGCTCGCGCGGCGCCTTCGACGATTGCGGCCCTACGTGTCCAGGCGGTGCTTCGACGTTGCGATGGAGGCGCTCCACCCCGATTGCGCCGCAGTCGTTCGGCGCCGGTGAGTTAAGGGCGCGAAGGACTCCTGTGGGATCCGGCGAACTTTTTCCTGCAAGGATCGCTTCGACGGCGCGCGCGGCGAACACCATCCCTTCGAGCAGCGAGTTAGATGCGAGACGATTCGCGCCGTGGACCCCGCTGCAGGCGGTCTCTCCTGCGACCCAAAGCCCAGGAAGTGTGGTGGCCCCGTCGAGGTCGGCCATCACCCCACCGCACATGTAGTGCGCGGCGGGAGCGACCGGCAACCACTCCCGATCGGGGTCCACTCCCGCCTGCCTTACCCGCTCCGCCAGCGAAGGGAACCGGCTCGAGAAGCCCGGGACGCCGGAAACGTCGAGCCACACGTGGCCGCGCGCCGACGACCGTATACGCTCAGCGACGCTCGCAGCGACGATGTCTCGCGGTGCCATCTCGTCGACGAAGCGTTCGCCGGCCTCGTCGCGAAGGATCGCCCCCTCGCCGCGAAGCGCCTCGCTCAACAAGACTCGCGGCCCGTCGGGGCTGCCTGCGTGCAGGGCTGTCGGGTGGAACTGCACGAACTCGACGTCGCCTACTGCCGCCCCCGCGCGCAGCGCCATCGCGATACCGTCGCCGGTCGACTGCAGCGGGTTCGTGGTAACTGGGTAGAGCTGGCCCGCCCCGCCGGTGCCGAGGAGGACGTGGCGGGCTTCGACGTCGACGGTCGTCCCGTCAGGAGCAAGGAACGTCACCCCCGCGCAACGCCCGGCTCGCACGATGAGGTCTACAGCGAACCAGTTCTCGACGAGAGTGACACCGAGCGCAACAGCTGCCGCGACGAGCGTTCTCTCGACCTCCGCTCCTGTCGCCGCACCACCGGAGTGGACCACACGCGCCACCGAGTGCCCACCCTCCCTGGCGAGCAGCCACCGGCCGCTCGGACCCCGGTCGAAGTTCGCGCCGTGGGACGCCAACTCGCGGACGCGCTGCGGCCCTTCCCCGACAAGTACCTGCACTGCCTCGCCGTCGCAGAGACCCGCGCCAGCCTTCAAGGTATCTGTTAGGTGCGACTCGACCGAATCTGTGAAACTCGGGCGCTCCACCTCGCCCTCGGCGAGGACGGCAGCGACGCCGCCCTGCGCCCACCAGGTGGCGCTGTAATCAGCTGCAGCCTTCGCTACGACGGCGGTTCGGAGGCCCGGTTCGGCTGCGGCAGCCCTCACCGCCGCCGACAGCCCGGCCACACCCCCGCCGACGACGAGGAGATCGATGTTCGACAAGGCGTCCGCTGGTTGCATTTCAGGCCGAGGCTACCGAGCCGCCGAGGCTACTGAGCTGCCGAAGCGGGAGTCGCGGACATGTTGTCGATAAGGCGGGCGCGACCTAGGCGTGCTGCTACGAGGAGCCTGACCTCCCCGGCTCCGACGGCGGAAGGTCGGCTGAGGTCGCCGGGGTCCGCTACAGCCGCGTAGTCGAGCTCGAAACGGGGCTCGGCGGCGAGATGGGCGGCGATCGCCCGCTCGACGTCGCCAGGGTCGGCCACCCCGTCCTCTTCGACGGCCCGCTTGCCGGCAAGAAGGGAGTGGTAGAGGCGCGGCGCGACAGCCCTTTCGGAGCCGTCCAGGTAAGCGTTCCTGCTCGATAGCGCAAGGCCGTCCGGATCCCTCACGATAGGACAGCCGACGACGGTTACCGGTAGCCGCAGATCGCTCACCATGCGGCTTACTACGGCGAGCTGCTGGAAGTCCTTCTCACCGAAGTACGCCCGGCATGGGCCGCTGACAGCGAAGAGCTTGCAGACGATCGTCGTGACCCCGTCGAAGTGGCCAGGTCGCGCGGCGCCTTCGAGGTGGTCGGTCAGGTCCGCCACCCTCACCGACGTGACGGTTGGCCCGTCGGGCCACATCTCGTCGACGGTAGGAGCCCATACGAATGTCGCACCCGCCTCCGCGGCCAGAGCGCAGTCCCTGTCGAGGTCCCGCGGGTAGGCAGCGAGATCCTCAGCAGGCCCGAATTGCAGAGGGTTTACGTAGTCGGTGAGCGCCACGACGTCGCATTCGGCGGCCGCCTTGCGGACGAGCGACATGTGGCCTCCGTGAAGTGAGCCCATGGTAGGGACAAGGCCTACGGTCCTGCCGCCTGACCGACACCCGTCCAGGCGCCGACGCCAGCTCTCCAGGTCAGCTATGACTTCGACTGCCACGTCGCCAAGGCGCCTTTCTCACGTTCCGACCCAGAAGGTGCCGTTCGCTCAGAACTGTCACGATAGCGTCGATTAGACGCCCCTGAGGCATTCCGGCGACGAGGTTACGGCCGGGCTTGAGGCCCGTCGAGGCGCCCCACGCGCCTCACTCCCCGGCCGATGTCGCTGTCGAGGAAGCCGACCACAAGCTCGGGGGCCAGGTCCGCGAGGGGTACAAGGACGAAACCCCGCTCCCACATCCGCGGATGCGGAATGGTGAGGTCCGGGTCGTCGACTTTCTCGTCGCCGACGAGGAGGATGTCGACGTCGAGGGTTCTCGGACCCCACCGCTCGACTCGGGCTCGCGCCGCAGCCGACTCCAAGGCCTGGGCGACGGCCAGAAGCTCCCGCGGGGTGAGTTTCGTCCGCAACTCCACCACGCAGTTCAAGTAGGCGCCCTGCCCGGGAGGGCCGCCGACCGGGTCGGTCTCGTAGAGCTTCGAGACCGCCACTACATCCGGGAGCCCCTGGAGAGCGTCGCTCAGATAGGAACGGCGATCGCCGAGGTTCGATCCGAGGGACACGAACGCCCGGACCTCATCACGGGGACTGTGGCGCTCCCGGCGGTCCTGAGCCGACGTCGGGGGCCGCGGCGCTCCGTCCGGTGTCGACGGGCGTGATGGCGCCGGGGACGGTTGACGGCGACGCCTCGCAGCCATCAGCGTCGGTCGGCGCGCCTCGTGAGGCGAACCCCAGCCGAGGTCATCGGGTAGGCGACGGGGGGCCGGGTCTTTCTTACGGTGACTGTAACCTCTTCGAGGGGCGCGTCACCCGGCGCTACGGGCACAGACTCGAAGATGGCGTCGATGATCCTTTGCGCCAGATGCTCGAGCAGTTCACAGTGGGGGCCACCGACCACGGTGGCGACGGAGGTAACCACCGAGCCGTAGTCGATCGTCTTCGAAAGGTCGTCGGTTTCCCCGGCTGCGGACAGGTCCCTGACGAGGTCGACGTCCACTTCGAAGGGCTGCGCTCGTTGCCTCTCCTCGTCGAGCACCCCGTGCGTGCCCGAAACGACCAGCCCGCGCAGCTCGATGACATCGCGCGTATCGATCACCTGGGTTCTGGGGTTTCGCCGCAGTAGCCGGGTATGCGCGGCGCAAGGGCCACTAGCTCGCGTCCGGGCGGTCCCATCTGGCGACCGACGATCCGTTCGACGACCGCTATCGCGCCCGGCCCGCTCGGCAGCATCCCAGACCAGCGGAGGTATCCTGCGACTACCCCGATAAGGCGGTCGTCGAGCTCGTCTTGGTGGATGAGTATCCGCTCTCCGCCGTCAAGCCATTCGCGCAGACGCGGGTAGAGGTCGGTGACGACGGTGGTCGCCTCGATGCGCGACGGTAGGGGAATATGCGTCCACGTCATGCCGAGCTCGTCGTAGGCATGGAGGTTGTGCGGTGAAGGCAGGAGGGACACGATCC
>JAKCEB010000175.1 GCA_021838305.1 Actinomycetes bacterium
ACAGGAACTCGTGGACGACGAACAGGCGCGGTATGAGCGACGTGCCGGGGAAGCGCCCGCCCCAGAGCGCGTACACCAGCCATGTGCCGACGAACGGGATGCTCTCCACTATCGAATAGATCACCCGGAGGCCGGTTCCCGACAGAAGGTCGTCCGGCAGCGAGTAGCCGGTGAAGCCCTCCAGGGCGACGATCTGCCACAGGAGCAGGCCGATGATCCAGTTCATCTCGCGAGGTTTGCGGAACGCGCCCGTGAAGAAAATGCGCGCCATATGGAAAAAGACGGCCGCGAGGAAGATCAGCGCCGCCCAATGGTGGGCCTGGCGCATGATCAGGCCGAAACGCACGTTGAACGAGATGTTGATAACCGACTGGTACGCCTCGGACATCCGCTGGCCGACCAGCGGTATGTACACGTGCCCGCTCGTCGGCGCGTAGACGACCTCCGTCGATGACGGCACGTAGAACAGCGCAAGGTAGATGCCGGTGATGATCAGAACGATGAGCGAGTCCATCGCTATCTCGCCGACCATGAACGACCAGTGGTCAGGGAAGATCTTGTCCAGCACGCTCGTCAGGAACTTCGACGAGCCGAGCCGCTCGTCTACCGTGTCGGTACCCGAGCGGGCCAGCCGCATACGTTTCTGTGCTGCGACACGCTCTTCGGTGGTGCTCATCGCCTTACCCCCTGTTCCAGAATCCAGGGCCGACAGGGCCGCCGCCTGCAGAGCTGTAATCGGCTTGGGACACGATGTAACCCTGAGCGTCGACGGCTAACGGAAGTTGCGGAAGACCACGCGGCGCCGGGCCGAAGATCGGCTTGCAGATCTGCAGCACGTCGAAGGTCGAGTAGTGGCACGGGCAGACGAGCTGATGCGTCACGACGTTGTAGAGGCTGGCGGGGCATCCTGCGTGGGTGCAGATCTTCGACACAGCGATGATCCCCGTCTTACCGTCGATCGGGATGTTCCATCCGACTCGCTCCGGCGGGGTCTCGTTGTCGAGGTTCCCGAGGTTGATGAGCAGGGTCGGCGCAAGCGCGTCGTGGATGTTGGTCTCGGGGAAAACGGTGAGTATTCCGTTGTAAGGCAGGTCCGACGGTTTCACCGGCGTTCCGTCCTGGGTTACGGCGCGGACGCCTTTACCCCATGCGGTCTTGTAAAGGTTGCGGTGCGGACGGGGTCCGAGGGACGCTATCGGGAAGGCGATGGCGATCCCGAACACCCCGCCCACAGCGCCGAGCATCTTGAAGAGGAAGGGCCTGCGCGCCATCGGGTCGAGCCCCCGCCCGAGCGACTCGGCGACGGCGACCCTGTCCGCCTCGGAGCTGACATTGTGATGCCCACGGCTTGCGATCACGTCGTGGCCGGGCATCAGGTCACGCGCCCAGAGGAGCATCCCGACTCCGAGGCCTCCGAAGGCGAGTCCCCAGCACAAGCCGGCGAGGACGTTGTTCGCGCCGTCGACGTACACGACTGCGAGGCCGACGGACGCGAGCATCGTTACGGTCCACGCTGCGGCGATCCGCCGTTCCGCTTTGCGGGCCCCTTTCGGGTCGCCCTCGTAGCGCCAGTGCGTGTCGTCTTGGTCCATGGGGACGTCGTCGGGCCAAGGGTCGCTCGGGTCGATACCGAAGTGGCGGGGGTTGCGCCCGAACGGAGTCGGCGGTGTTTCGACTGTGTCGGTCATCCTCTGTTACCTATCATCCGTGCGGCGAACCACAGCAGGCAGAAGCCCCCGAGGATGGCGACGAAACCCTCTGCGACGGGGCCTATCCGGCCTATCGCGAAGCCACCTGGATTCGGTGCGGTGTGAAGGTACGCCACGTACTGCGCTATCGCCGAGATCTGCGCGTGCGTGAGCTCGGTGAAGATCGGCATCGGCTTCGGACCGACCAGCGGAGCTTCGGCGACCTGGGTGATGCTTGCGTTGTTCAGGGACGGTATGACGTTCCCGTTGGAAAGTATGTTCCCCGATCCTGCGGCCTGGTGGCACTGGGCGCAGTTGATCGAGAACAGCTGCTGGCCTTCCGACAGCGTCACGCAGCCCTTCTGGCTCTGAGCTGCGAGCGTCCCCTGGTTGGCGCACAGCGGCTCGACGCTCGGGATGGTCGGCCCCGATCCCCCGATGCCCGTGATCTGCGGGAGTGCGTTGATGTAGGCGTCGAGCTCGCTGATCTGTGCCGCGTCGAACAGCGGGTGGTGGCGGATTGCCTCGTTGTTCGCAGCGTTGAGCGGCATCCGGCCGGTCGTGAGGTAGAAGTTCGCAGCTGCGGCGCCCTTGTCGACGAGCGCCGGTGCACCACCCACTACCCCGCCTTCACCTTGATAGCCGTGGCAGCTTTGGCAGTGCTCCGAATAAAGGACCGCGCCGGCCGCTATGTCGTTCGGGTTCGTGCTTACCAGCGCCTCCTGCGCCTTCGCCGTGGACTGCGTGAGCGTCAAGACGGAGAAAGCGACCATAGCGAGGCCGAACAAGATTGCAGGCCCGATCAGTACGCGGCGGTTTCGTAGATTTTTGAGCAGTCGCATGATCATTTCAGGACGAAGATTGCAAGGAACATAGCCACCCATACCACGTCGACGAAGTGCCAATAGTAGGAGAGCATCTCGATCGCCGGCATGGTCCGGTGCCCGAAGCGGGGGGTGCGGTAGACACGCACACCGACGATGATCATCGCCACCAGGCCGCCCGCCACGTGGAGGAAGTGGAAGCCGGTGAGGGTGTAGAAGGCGGACCCGTACGCATCCCTGCTGATCGAGAAGGGCCGGCTGAGGTAGTCGGAGATCTGCATTCCCTCGAAGAGGCCGCCTAAGACGAAGGTCATGGCCGTCCAGCCGATGAACCCCCACTTGGAACCTTTGATGGCCCTGTGCACCCCGTATTGCATCGTGAAAGACGACAGCACCAGGAGGATCGTCGCCACCAGCACCGGCGGGACGTCGAGGATGTCCCCTTTGGGTGGCCATGGCCTGGTCGCGGAGCGGAGGCTGAAGTAGGCGGCGAAGAGGCCGGAGAAGAACATGAGCTCCGACGCCAGCCAGACGATGACGCCTACCTGCAGCAGCTTCGGCCGGTACATCGAGGGATCAACCTGCCTGAGCGTGCCAGTTTCGGGCGCGAGCGGACCGGTGGTGGTAATCGCAGTCACTGTGCCTTATTTCTACACAATGGGAGGCTCAAACCCCAAACTGAGCGACCGGATTGCGCCCCGAAAGGGCCGCGCGGGCCGGTAAGACCTCTTTCGGGCTACGCTCGTGAGGATGGCTTCAGGGCCGCTTGCGCCTGTTTCGTTTATCACCGACCCGCAATTCCAGCCGGTCACGATCGTAGTTGGGGCATACTCCGTGGCGTGGTACCTGCGCGGTGTGCGACGCGTAGCAAGGCGCGGACAGCCTTGGGCGCCCGCAAGGACAGTGGCGTTCGTTGCCGGTGTGATCGTGATCTTCGTGTCGGCAACATCAGGTTTGGCGGCTTTCGCCACATCGAACTTCACTGCCGCCGGCTTTTTGTACCTGTCGCTCGGCCTCGTCGGTCCTGGACTCGTGGTGCTCGGCGCCCCACTTCGCCTCGCCGAGATGGCGTCGGTCTCCCCCGCCAAGCCGTCGACCGCTCCCGCTGAGCCATCGACCGCTCCCGGCGAGCCATCGACGAGGAGCAGCCGAATCGACTCTCTGCTTGCGAACCGCGCTGTTCGTGCAGTGTCCTTCCCCGTCGTCACCTGGGTGATCTACACCGGCTCCGTGCTCGCCCTTTTCTTCACGGGCCTGTTCGGCGAGTTCCTCGCCAACTTGTGGGTGCGCCAAGCCCTGACCGTCGTCCTGGTCGCGGTCGGCCTCGGCTTCTGGTGGGTCGTGGCCGGCGTGGACCGCTCGCCGTGGCGCCTCGGGTACTGGCAGCGCATCCTCTACCTCATGCTCACCTTCCCGGTCTTCGGGATCCTCGGCATGACCTTGCAGAGCGAGCGCTCACGCATAACTTCGAACATCTCGCTCGCGAGCTTGCACCTGGGCGCAGCGGTTTTGTGGGTGGCCGGGGAGACGGTGGCGCTCTACGCTACTATCTCGGTGTTCGCCCAGTGGCTACGCAACGACGAGAAAGCCGCGCAGAACCATGATCGAGACAGCGAAGCCGCTGCTGCCCGCCAGCTCGCACTCTGGCGGGCGTCGAGGGACGCTGCAGCCCGGGCTAATTAGCCCTCCGCTTGTAACCCTCGATTCGATCCTGGCAGCCCGCCGCCGGGTAGCTCCGGTGGTAAAGCCTGTGCCGGCCTACACATCCGACTCGCTCAGCGCGCTCGCCGGCCGGAAGGTGCTCGTCAAAGCGGAGTTCCGCCAGCGGACAGGCTCGTTCAAGATCCGGGGGGCCTACAACCTGATATGCCAGCTCCCCGCCGGCCACGAGGTGGTCGCCGCATCGGCGGGAAACCACGCACAAGGAGTCGCACTCGCAGCCTCGATGACGGGCCGGAATGCGACGATTTTCATGCCCGAAGGCGCCTCCCTCCCCAAGATCAACGCCACACGCGGCTACGGCGCCACGGTACGCCTGGAAGGACGGGTCCTCGACGATTCCCTCGACGCGGCCCGCTCGTACGCAAGCGACTCGGGTGCGACCTTCGTAGCTCCGTTCGACCATCTTGACGTGATCGCCGGTCAGGGCACCATAGGGCTCGAGCTTGCCGAGGAGGCCCCGGACGCCGAGTTGATCCTGGTGCCGGTAGGCGGCGGAGGGCTCCTCGCTGGTGTCGCCGCCGCTATCGACTCGACGTGGCGCACGGGCCAGGCAGCTGGAAACCGACCACGCGTAGTAGGCGTCGAGGCGGCGGGCGCCGCTTCGATGACCGCCGCCCTGGCGGCCGGACGCCCCGTCGCGTTGGCTTCGATGGCGACAATGGCCGACGGGATCGCGGTGCGCTGCGTTAGCGACTTGACGCTCGCGCACGCGGAGGCCTTCGTCGACGAGGTCATCACCGTCGACGAGGAGGAAATAAGCAGGGCGATGCTATTGGCAGTCGAACGCCTCAAGGCTGTCGTCGAACCAGCAGGCGCTGTCGGCCTTGCGGCGTTAGCCTCCGGTCGCTTGGAAGGAAACGGGCCGGTCGTCGTCGTTCTCTCGGGCGGCAACGTCGATCCGATGCTTCTCGGCAAACTCATCGACCACGGACTTTCAGCGGCGGGACGCTACCTGACGCTTCGCGTCGTGGTCGGAGACCGGGCAGGATCCCTCGCATCGGTGACAGCCGACCTCGCCAGGTTGGGCCTCAACGTGCTCGACGTGGAACACCACCGAAACGGGCGGCCGCTCGGCGTAGGCCAGGTCGAGATACAGGTGACGGTCGAGACGCGCGACCGCTCCCATCATCGCGAGGTGATCGAGGCCCTGGAAGCTGCCGGTCACCACGCTATCGAAGTCGACTGAGCCCCGTAGCGAACCTCCCAGAGGCACAGGCCGTGCGGGGGCGCCAAGTTACCTGCGACGGATCGTGAGCGAGCGCGAAGGATCGAGGTCATCTGCCCCGCCTTTTTCCTGCCGGATCCGACGTCCACCAAGGTGCCCACGATCGAGCGCACCATCTGGTGGCAGAACGACGACGCTTCGATGTCGAAGCGCAGACGGCCGCCTCCCGCGTCGACCCACCGGGCGTCGGTAACGACCCTCACCGTAGAAGCGTTCGGGTCCGGGGGTCGCCGGCAGAACGACGCGAAGTCGTGCTCACCTATCAGGGCATCCGCTGCGAGTCTCATAGAAGACACGTCGAGGCGACCAGGCACGTGCCACGACGTGGACGACGCAAAGGGGTCGGGCTGGGCCGTGTTGAGGATGCTGTATCGATAGAGCCGGGAGGTAGCGGACCGTCTCGCGTCAAACGAGGGGTCGCCGAGCGCCACGGAACGAACGACGATGGCCGGGCGCAGAGAGCGATTGACTGCACGCTGGAGCGCCTCGGGCGAAGCGTCGTCGCGGGCTTCGAACGACACGACCTGGCCC
>JAKCEB010000176.1 GCA_021838305.1 Actinomycetes bacterium
GCATCCTGGTCGAGCTCCTCGTCCTGGCCTGTCGCCCGGGCGAGATCCCACGTGTGGTAGAGGGTGTCGCTGCAGAGCAGGCGGCTCACCACCGACTCGAAGGTTTGCTCGCCGAACATGCCGCCGCGTATCGAGGAGGCGCGCTCAGGGTCGGCGAGGGCGTCGGACACCGCGACGCTTGCTTGTGTCCACTGTGCTACCAGGTCGCCGGACGTGTCGGCTTCGCGCCCGGCCGTCCCTTCGATTCGCCAGTGTGTCGTGACGACGTGCGCCACGAGCGACCGTACGTCCCAGTCGCTGCACGGTGTGGGGGCCGACCACTGTCCGGGACCGACTCCAGCCAACCGGGAACCGAACCCGTCGCTTACCCGAGCGTAGCGCTGCCCTGTTTCTGTCATAGGCAGGTCAAGATATCAAAGGCCGGCAGATGCGTCTCACGTCGAAGTCGGAACGGAGCCGGAGACGGAAGTGGGAACGGAGGCGGAGGCGACGTGCAAGGATTCAATTTATGACCGAGATCTCAGGGTCCGATTTTGACGGCGAGGCCTACCAGGCACGCTTCGACGCGCTCGCCCGCACGGGAATGGACATGCACGGCGAAGCTCGCCTTGTGATGTCGTTTGCGCCGACAAGTGTTCTTGACGCGGGGTGCGGAACCGGGCGGGTGTCGATTGAGCTGGCTAAACATGGCCTCGACGTGGTCGGCGTCGACGTCAACGCATCTATGATCGCCAAAGCCAAGCGGCTCGGCCCCGGCATCGACTGGGTGGAAGCCGACCTCGCTTCGTTGGATCTCGCCAGACGTTTCGACGTGGTTGTCCTGGCAGGAAACGTTCCTCTCTTCTGCGAACCGTCGCGTCGCGCTGCCCTGGTGGCGTCGTGTGCAGCGCACGTCGAGACTGGAGGGGCGATGATCGCCGGGTTCGGCCTCGACGGCCGTCACGGCTACGGGAAATACGAGCTCGAGGACTACGACTCCGCCTGCGCTCAGAGTGGGCTGCGCCTCGTGGAGCGATGGTCCTCGTGGGACGGCGGAGCTTTCGACGAGGGGTCCGTATACGCCGTGACGGTCCATCGACGCTGAAGGGCTGCCGAGGTGCACGGGTCGAGGCCCGGGCGACGCTTTAGCCGACGGTCAGCTGACTTTGGCGAGGCGCGCAGCGAGCATCGGCGGAAATCCCACGTCGCCGGCGATGATTGCCTTGGAGAGCGGCACGGCCAACGCTCTCAGGCGTGCGCATCCGTCCTCGCCGATAGCTTCATAAGGGAATGCGGCGAGCGCGTCCGTCCGGTCCTCGACCGACCGGCGGTGCTCCCGGCCTGACGTGCTGAGGGAGAGCTCCTCTCCGGGTTCGAGCCAGCCGCGCGACCGGACCCGCGCTACGCCGTCCGCCCATTCTTCGTCGTTCCACTCTCTCATGGCTTGCAGGGTGGCTCCCGGAACGTCTCCGGTTGCGGCGTGGACGATCAGGGCTTCCACGCCGTCCAGCCCTTCGCTCATGAGCAATGCGACGTGGCCGTCACCTCGGTACTCGCGAAGCAGTGTTTGCGCTTGCCATAGCACCAGGTGTGCCTCGCCGGCCCAGGGGAGGCTGGCGTGGCCGGCGAACAAAGGCCGTCCCTCCGGACGGGTTGCGGCTCTCTCGGCTGCTCTTCGCGCCAGGTCTGCGGCCTCGGCTATCTCGGGGCCGTCGACGTTGTCGCCCCAAGCCTGGCGCAGTGTTCGATCGACCCCCTGCAGGCGGGCGTGCAGGAACGACTCTGGGGAGGCTATCTCCCACGCTTCGGGGATCACTCTCGTAACGGCCCGAGGATGGAAGTTGAAGAAAGTCGCGATCGTCACTTCCGCAGGGACCGGCCCCATAGCAGCGGAACGCGAGCCGAAGTAACCCATCCGCTGGTCGGTGACGCCTATCTCCGCGTACGCGGCGCGGGCGTGCGGGCTGAAGTAGATCATCCCGTGGATGGTCTCGGCGCTCATGTGCGTGCGCCGGGCGCTCGAAGGCGAGACGGGGCTCACGCGCCCCGGCCAGTCGTCGCGGAGTCGCCGGGTGGATTCGACATGGACTCTCCTAGAAGGTCGGGAACGTTGACCCGGACACTAGTGGCTCAGTTCGGAACCACGACGACACCGTCGAGCGGATCCCCGACCATCTCGAAGCAGCCGCGCAGAGCGAGCAAGCCGGTCAAGGCGCACAAAGCGGCGTCGACCCGATCAATGTTGGTGAGTTGGGCTTCGTCGACACCGTGCGCAGCGAGAGCAGCGCGTCGGAACGTCGTCTTCGTCGTGCCCGCCGGACGTGGGCGGCCGGCAAGGCGTTGCGCCGAGGCGTGCGGGTAGACCTCGAAGGCCGTACCTCGCAGGTCCCCACTCCGATAGCGGGGGTAGGTGCCCTCGAGGGCCTTGTATAGGCCCATCCCGGCGCGCATCCAGCGGTAGAAGGGGTGGTCGCCCGGGTCGGCGCCGACTGGGAACGCAGGGAAGCCGAGCCCGGCGAGCTCACGTTCTGCGGCCCTGCTCCTACCGGAATGTGCCCACCCGGGTGGGGAATCGATACACACTACGACGGGACGAATCTCGTCGGTCACAAGCAGGACGGTGTCGGTCTCGGACAGACGCCCGTGGCTGCAGACGATCCTTCGTTGGTCGTCGAGTGCCACAAGGTCGAATCCTTTGCGCGCCTCCGCCACGTCGACGCCGACTGAAATGTTGTCGTTGGTTTTGCGGTGCGCGCCATGCGTGCGCACCGGCGGAGCGAAGATCTTCGCTGCGGGCTACTTCTTGGCCGGCTCGTAGTACGGGTTCGTGCCGGACGCATGGTCGGTGACGTCGACAACGCGGGCGATCTCTGGCACGGACTGCGTGATCGCCACTTCGATCCCCTGACTCAAAGTCACCGCTGCCATACCGCATCCGGCGCAACCGCCGCTCAAGCGAAGGTAAGCGACGTCGTCGTCGACGGCTACCAGGTCCGCCCTGCCGCCGTGACTGGCGATAGCGGGGTTGATCTGAGCGTCGAGGACCTGGGCGACCCGCTGCGCGACGTCACCGGTCAGATCCGGCGGCGGGCCGTCCATAAGCGGGCTTCGTGGCGACGGAGGCGTGTTCGGGTTGCGGATGACCATCCCGCCGGCGAGTAGATCCTTGTTCGTGTCGAGCACCGATCCGGTCATCTGGGCGATGCTCGAAGCGGGCACCACGACGCTCAGCTCCCCTTGTGTGGACGTCCAGTCGTCGGCGGCCGCGTCGCTTACCGCCTGGAAGAACATCTCGTAGCTGTACGCGGCGCCGTTGACCCCGCTTACCTGCACCCACAGCGCGAGGGATTCGGCGTCGGCTTCCTCGGCTCGAAGTTGCAGGATTTTCCGTAGGGCGGCCCGGCTCACCTCCAGTACCTGGCTCTCAGAGAATCCCATTGCTACCTCGGGCGACGCAGTGCCCTCGCTCGGCTTTTCAGAGTTGTCTTCGGTCATATCGTGCCCATCTCGTGGTCGGCATAGGCCATCCTATGCGTATGAGCCGGATTCTTCTGCTGCTACCGACGGCTACCTACCGGGCCGCGGACTTCATGGCCGCAGCGAAAAGCCTGGGAGTCGAGGTGGTCGTTGGATCGGAACACCCCCAGGCGATGGCCGCCATGATGGGCGACACGTCGGTTGTCGTGCCGATCGACGATCTAGAAGCGGCGGTCGAGGCCATATGCGCTCTGCACTCGCGCTCGCGCCTTGACGCGGTTCTTGCCGTCGACGACAGAGGCATCGTGGCAGCGTCGGAAGCCTCCGAGCGGCTCGGTTTGCCCCACAACCCGCCGGAGGCGGTCCGCGCCACGCGAGACAAGGCGGTGATGCGCGCTCTGCTCGCAGCGGCTTCGATACCCCAGCCCGCTTTCGTACCCGTCAAGGCGGGGGTCGATCCGACCGTCGCCGCAGCCGAAGTCGGTTACCCGTGTGTGGTCAAGCCGGTGTCGCTCTCGGCGAGCCAAGGCGTCATACGGGCCGAAGACCTGTCCGGCCTCGCGGCCGCGCTCAAGCGGGTGAGGGCCCTCGTCGGCAGTGATGAGACGTTGCTCGTCGAGGGGTTCGTTCCCGGCGACGAGGTCGCAGTAGAAGGGATCCTCGTGGCTGGCGCTCTGCAGATCCTGGCGGTGTTCGACAAGCCCGACCCTCTCGACGGCCCGTACTTCGAGGAAACGATCTACGTGACCCCGTCGCGACACCCGGCGCAGGTACTGGCTGCGATCGAGCGGCTGGTCGCAGACGCGGCGGCTGCGATCGGGCTGCGCGAGGGTCCCCTCCACGCGGAGGTCCGCATCGGGGCGGCTGGCGACGTTCGAATCCTGGAGGTAGCCGCGCGCTCAATCGGGGGGCTCTGCTCCCGTGCGCTTCGCTTCGGGGCGGGCATCAGCCTCGAGGAGCTGATCCTGCGCCACGCGATCGGAGCTGGGATAGGCGGGTTGTCGAGGGAAAAAGGTGCATCCGGTGTGATGATGCTTCCGATCCGATCCGAAGGCGTGCTGAGGAGCGTCTCTGGACTCGCCGAAGCACGCCGCATTGAGGGTGTAACGGGGCTCGAGATCACGATCCCAATCGGCCGTCGCGTCGTCCCGCTGCCCGAAGGAGACCGCTACCTCGGCTTCGTCTTCGCACGGGGGGAGCGCCCGGCTCAGGTCGAGGCATCCCTTCGGGCGGCAGAAGCAACCCTCGAAGTCGTCATCGGTTCCTGATGCTCGCGGCGTCCTCGCCAACGTCGTGCGTTGGTAGAATCCCCTGGTGAGAGTTCTCCTCGTGTCCACCTACGAGCTAGGACATCAGCCTTTGTCCGTTGCGGGCGCCGCAGCTGCTATTCGGGCAGCAGGCCACGAGGTGCGCTGCGCTGATGTCGCAGTCGAGGCGATCGATCCCGCCGACATCGACTGGGCGCAGCGGACTGCCCTGTCGGTTCCCATGTACACGGCCATGCGCCTCGCGCTTGAAGCGGGGCGGGTGATCCGCCGCTACAAGCCGGCGATGCCGCTTTGCTACTTCGGGCTCTACGCAGCGACCGCTGCAAACCTCCCGGCCGGGTTGCCATCGGACGCAGCCATAGCCGGCGAGTATGAGGCAGGCTTAACCTCGTGGGCCGCAGGGGGTCCGGCGGGCCCTCGTATGGCCTTGGCGCGTCTCAGCAACCCGACACCAGACCGGACGGGCCTGGCTCCCCTCGACGTTTACACCCGGCTCATCTCGGGCGGCGAGGAACGCCTCGTCGGCTCCGTAGCCGCTAGCCGGGGATGCTCTCACCGTTGCCGTCACTGCCCGGTCCCCGTCGTCTACGACGGCCGGGTTCGCCCTGTCGAAGTAGACAACGTTCTCGCGGACATCGAAGCGCTCGTCGCCAACGGGGCCCGGCACATCAATTTCGCAGACCCGGATTTCTTCAACTCGCCTCGACACTCAGCGCGCTTG
Source organism: Actinomycetes bacterium (assembly GCA_021838305.1). GTDB lineage: Bacteria > Actinomycetota > Acidimicrobiia > Acidimicrobiales > Palsa-688 > JAJZAM01. Next base: position 5,446 of record JAKCEB010000176.1, read on the forward strand.
CTTACGGCGTTTGCCGGCCGTCACCCTGATGTCAGTGTGGATGTCACTATCAAAGTCGAGCACATTCTCCGCAACCGAGACATGCTCGGCCTGCTCGCCGCCGCGCGATGTGCGTTCGTAGTTTCGGCGTTCGAATCGACGAGCGACGAGATACTCGGGATCCTGGACAAGGGGCACAAATCAAGTGAAGCTTCGATCGCGGTCCAGGCGTTACGTGAGCACGGGATTGAGATACGGCCGTCCTGGCTGCCCTTTACCCCTTGGACGACGATGCAGGACCTCGTCGACCTTCTAAACTTCGTGATAGCCCACGACCTCGTCGACAACGTCGACCCTGTGCAGTACAGCATCAGGCTGCTTGTCCCGGAAGGATCCCTTCTGCTGGCCCACGAGGCGATCCGCCCGCATATAATCGGCTACGACTCAGCGGTGATCGGTTGGAGCTGGGCTAACCCTGATCCGGCAATCGACGAACTCCAGTCCACTCTCGCTGGTATCGCCGAGTCCGGGCTCGGCGATCCGCCGCACGAGAC
>JAKCEB010000177.1 GCA_021838305.1 Actinomycetes bacterium
GACTGGTCGCCGTATGCCCGAACCTCTACAGCCGCGAGTCGTCAATCGGAGATGACCCGAAGGAAGTCGCGAAGAAAGTGCGCTCGACCGGAGGGGTGTCCGACGAGCGGGCTGTGCGCTACGTCGATGCCGCTGCACGCTACCTGCGGGCACGCCTGGCCACTAATGGCAGTGTCGGTGTCATCGGATACTGCACCGGAGGCCGCCAGGCAGTCCTTGCGGCGTGCCAACTGGAAGTTCAGGCCGCGGTCGACTGCTACGGGGCGTACGTCTCCCGCTCGACAGCGCCTGATGATCCTCTGCCTAGGGCGTCGATCGCTGAGCATCTCGGGCGACTTTCGTGTCCGCTCTTGGGATTGTTCGGGGCAGAGGACCCGGCGCCGTCGCTCGACGAGGTCGCGGAGCTCGAGAAAGTCCTAAAGGAGCTGGGGAAGGCCTACGAGTTCCACATCTACGACGACGCCGGGCACGCCTTCTTCTCGGTGGACAGCACCAAGTACCGCACCGAGGCGGCGCTCGACGGATGGAAGAAGGTGCGTGACTGGTTCTCTCTACACTTGACGGTCTAGAAGGCCATCGTCTGTACGGCCTTTTTAATAAACGCAGGGAGCAGGACGCGCGTCGACAGAGTGGTGCCCTCGGTATCCCTTATTGGTATACTCAAGGTGTGTCTGTCACTACGATCAAGGTCGATTCTTCAGTTCGCGACCGGTTGGCTGGGATCGCGCGAGCACGAGGCACCACCATGAGTGCGCTTCTAGAGCAGGAATCTCGCCGTTTGGAGGTCGAGCAGCATTGGGCGGAGGTGGAGGCCGCCTACCGCCGCATGCAGCGTGACGACCCGGGCGCGTGGGACAGCTACATCGCCGAACTGGCTGAGGTGACCGCCGGCGAGCCGGACACGTCTGCCGCGGAGGAGTGGCCGGAGTACAACGGGTGAGGGTTCGGCGGGGTCAAATCTGGTTGGCCACGCTGGAGCCCACGGTCGCCAACGAGCAACGCGGCGTCCGTCCGTGCCTCGTGGTCTCCAGCGATCGCTTCAACGCTCTTGCGATCCGACAGGCCATCGTGGTGCCTTTGACCTCCCGTGAACGCGGATTCCCTCACCACGTCCGCGTTGTCGACGACGGTGGCCTCAACCGTGCCAGCTGGGCCATGTGTGAGGCGGTTAGGGCGGTGTCGACGCAGCGCTTCGAACGTGAGATCAGCACGGCCACCGACGACACCTTGGACCGAGTAACTGATCAGCTGACCCTCTGGTTCACTGCAGACGGCCGAACTATTCGGTAGCGAGCTTGCCGGGGCAGGCGTTGAGTCCGGGGAGTGGTACGAGGTGATCGGCCTGGAAGGGCAACCGCTGCGGCGGGTCACCTGGGTCAACAGGCCCGCGCTAGGGCGGCGCTTCGTCCGGCCGGACCCTAGAGGTCGAGGACCTGACGGAGCCCCCGCCCCACCTCGTCCAAGAGGGACAGCGGAGCGGTCCCGGTGCGATCGGTGAGGTCGGTCTTGTCCAAGGTGACCAAAGCGGTCACGTTGACGACCGAGTCTCGGGGCAGGCCGGTCACGGTCGCCGGCATGAACACATTGCCGGGCATGGTGGCCAGGGCAGTGTTAGACGTGATGATCGCAACGAGGACCGTGGCTAAGCGACTCGCGTTGTAGATGTCGGCGGAGATGACGAGCACCGGCCGCCGCTTGGCCGGCCGTGAGCCGACTGGTGCTCCGAGGTCGGCCCAGTAGATGCCGCCTCGTTCGATCACCACTCGTCGGTCGTGGCAGCCAGTATGCGATGCCCGGCGGCGACGGCGTCGGCGGCTGAGTCGTCGCGCTGGTCGAAGGGAGCAACGGCGAGGTCGATCTGGCGGGTCACGGACTCGCCGTCCAGTTCGTCGAGGTAGCGCGCCGCCGCCCGGGAGAAGAGTTCCGAGCGGCTCATGCCGAGTTCTCGTGCTCGCTTGGATACCCGCTCATAGGTGTTGTCAGGGACCGAGATCGCTGTCTTCACCTGCTCAGTATAACTCGGTATGACTAAGGGGTTTGCGTTCGTCGGGCTGGCGTTCTGGGTGAATGCCGGTGCCGTGGACGGCGTCGATGGGGGCTTGGAGGAAGTGGGCCAGTTCCGGCTGGCGCGCTGGGTCCCGTGCACGGAGGAGTTGAAGTCGAGGTCGAGTAGGCCATCCAGGGTGCCCGAGACGACCGGGTCTTCATTGACGACGACGTGTGCTGTTTCGTCCGACGATAACGGGGCGCAATAGGTCAGGTGACCAGCACGACCGGCAGACCAACGTCGGCCGCGTTGCGCGCAAGTGGCCCGTCGAGGGTCCACAACTGAGTGTCGAGCCGCTGCGCCAGACGGATGTAGGCGGAATCGGTGGCGTGGCGCCGCCGCAAGCGTGCGGTGATCACCGCGACCGCCGGGCCATCATGTCGGAGATCGAACGGGTGGAGTTCCACGCCAAGAGCAGCCACGTCGGGCCAGATCTCGTCGACCCTGTCAGCGTCGAGGTCCCCGTCGAACACCCGCCGAGCGAGCACATTGGCCAATTCGTAGGGCAACACCGCCGGCGCATGCAGTTCCTCTCCGCTCTCCACCCATCCTTCCATGCGCGCCCGTGCCGCTAGTTGGCGCTCATCAGAGACCATAAGGGCGACGATCACGCTGGCGTCGACGACGACACTCATCGTGGCTCGCCAAGCTTGGCGCGCGCCTCGGCCACCAGCGTGACTGCATCCCCAGGCACACCCTTTTGGGAACGCCGAACCAACCGTGCGATGGCCCCTAGAGCATCCTGGCGCTCTGGCTGACCCTCGTTAAGGCCAGCGTGGACAAGCATCCGCGCCAACGTGCCAGGCTGCAATCGGAGCTGGTCGGCCTGGCGAGCCAGGGCCTCGTGGTCGGCATCGTCGAGGCGTACGGTGATCGCTTTTGTCACACTGACATGCTAGTTGGGGTGACGCGAAGCGCTGAATTTCGCGTCTCGCCGGGCGACTCAGTCTGTCCCGTCCCGCCGGCGGAACAGGTGCTCCTTGGTCGATACCACCAGCACCGGGCGTGTGCCACCCTGTTCGCCAGCAGCCGCCGGGTCGAGCGCAGCGAGCCAGACCTCGCCGCGTTCAGGCATCTAAGTCTTAAAGGGTCGATGGCCAGCAGCCGCTGAAGGACCGGAGGGATCAAGGAGGTGGGGCGGCGCTGATCGAGGCGGCCTCCAACAGCCAAGACGAAGAATGCGGGAGCACAGTTCGGCTCCCGCATTGGGGCGTGCAAGGCCACTACCAGAGCGGAAGCGATGGCCGGGAGCCGACGGCGGCATGGATCCGTCATCCCTTATGCCTGACCAACGTCGCCGCTTCCTTGACTATCACGATCTGGGTGTCAGGAGCTCGAGGCGTGTCTCGGCCTCCGGTGCGGTGAGGTTGTTGGACTGCCGGAGCCGCTCTACCTCCAGCGCCGGGTAGCGACGAGGGAGAAACGCCCAATGTCCCGAGGAGCACGGCAACGAACGCAACCACGAGTCCTAACTGGAAGACGACTCCGGCCGAGTCAGCCTCCTGTGCCGTGGCGCCAAGTCGGAGATCGAACGGTAGGTTAGCTCGCCAGTGGCGTGATCCGCGCGAGGGTGTCAGCGAGGCGGTCCCGTTCGGTCTCCATGTCGTAGTGGGCCTGGAGGTTCAGCCAGAACTCGTCGCTGGTAGCGAAATAGCGGGCGAGGCGCAGCGCTGTGTCCGCGGTGATTCGACGGGTACCGTGGACGATCTCGTTGATCCTCCTCGGAGGGACGCCGATGGCGACAGCGACGCGGTGTTGTGTGAGCCCGAGGGGAGTCAGGTACTCGTCTTGGAGGATCTCGCCAGGGTGGATCGGGGGGTACAGGGTATGGACCACGGGGGTAGCTTCCTTCGTTCAGTGGTAGTCGGTGATCTCCACGTCTCGTGCTCCTGCGGGCGTCCAGCGGAAGCAGATGCGCCACTGGTCGTTGACCCGGATGCTGTAGGCGCCGGCCCGGTCGCCGCGAAGCTTCTCCAGCCTGTTCCCCGGAGGGACCCGGAGGTCGTCGAGGGACCGAGCTGCGTGGAGCAACAGCAGTTTGCGATGCGCGGCCCGGTTGACCGCTGGCCCGAACCTACGGGCTCGTTGGCGATGCCAGACCGCCTCGGTATCGCGGTCAGCGAACGACACCAGCACACCCCAGTACTATAACGAGCAGTGTTATGAACGTCAAGCGTTATGGGTTGTCCCGGGGCGCCGGGTCCGTTTCGTTGCCTTGGTGGATCTGCTTGGTTCTCCCGACATTGCGGTGTCTCCAGCCACGACCCAAAGCCACGAGACGCGAGTGGTCGACGGTCCGCTAATGTCATGGCCAGCGGGAAGACATCTCGACGGGTGTCCAGGCTGGCCATGTCGGTTGGCCGACCGGGAAGCCGTTACTGAAAAGGGCTACCGTGAGTGGTCTGGGACGAAGTGATGTGTCATAGCAGGAGGCGCTGTCGGAGAATGCGATGGCTTCGGATGCGAGGTGCCAGAGTCGGTGAAACCGGCTGTGTATCTTGTTCTCGGGCACGGAATGGCCCCCGGCGCCGGCGCGGGTCATGACGCGGACTACGGCCAGTTGCTCGGGGACCATCATCACGTGCAGGGCTGTATAGAATGCGGCGTCGTTTGCCGCGCGGATGAGTTGCAGCTTCGAGGGGTGTGAGAACGCCAAGGCGAAGTAGTTCCGGCGGCACCCTATGGTATGACGGTCGAGGCGCCGTCGGGTTCGTAGCGCACCAGGCGACCTTGTTCGTCCATGGCGACGGTGGTGATCCCTTCCCCGGCGAGTACCGTGGCAAAGTCGACGCTCTGCAGTCGTTCGGCGAGCCCGGCGTCTATCTCGGCGTTTGAGACGAGTCGCTCGTCGTCGGTCAAGCTGGACAAGGGCAGTTTGCCTTCGAGGGTCGCTTCTACTCGACGCCGCGAGGACGTGTAGTGACTGGAGACGGAGCGCCCCACGCGAGCCCGGTGGTCGAGTTGCTGGTTTGCGGAGCGGCTTTGGCGTGGACCCTCGACGGCTGCTGAGGCGACAAGGTCGGCGGCGAATTCGAGGAACCGCCGCTCGATCTGCTCAGGGCGGGATGTCGTGTCGGACCTCTACGTGGCGCCGATCGTAATCTCACCCCTGCGATGGAGGAGACCGGTGGCGGGAGCGATCCCGACCCTCGTCTGCAAGGTCGGCCTGGGTAGTTGATGTCACCGCAAGATCGCTGCGGGTTAAGAACTGTTGCCTCTCGTCAACTTATCTTGGCCGGTAGACGTCGGAGCGGTGATCGATGCGAATGGTGTTGACCGCGTTGTCGACTTCGTCCAGTTCGTACGCGATGCGGTAGGCCCCCCGGCGAGCGGACCACAGGCCGGCCAGTTCGCGCTGTAATGGGTGACCGACTCGGCGAGGTGCTTCGGTGAGCGGACCCACCATGAACTCGACGACGGCAGCGGCGACCTTGGGCGGCAGCCGGTCGAGTGCGCGTTCGGCCGAGGCAGCGAGGACGAGCCTCCAAGGCTCGGTCGTCAACGAGGGAGGTACTTGGCTCGCAATGCTGCGGCGTCCACAACCTGGCCCTCGGAGATTTCCTCGCGAGCCTCACTGATCTCTTTCAGCGCATTGGGGTCAGACAGTAAGTCGAGTGTGTCTTCCAGTGCTTCGAGATCGTCGGGGCTTACCAAGATGGCCGCAGGCCGTCCGTTGCGCGTGAGGACGACGCGGTCGTGGTGATGCTCGACTCGATCGATCACCTCGGAGAGGTGAGCCTTGATGTGTGCGAGCGAGAGCGTCTCGGGCATGACCTGTATTATAGTCATAGCAACGTCGTTGATAGCCACTTGGCTTTACTCGCCTCGTCACAATGAG
>JAKCEB010000178.1 GCA_021838305.1 Actinomycetes bacterium
GCAGCACAAATTGAGGTGACCGACAACGGGTCGGGGATCCCATCCGAGATTCTCCCCAAGATCTTCCGCCCGTTCTTCACCACCAAGCCGGTAGGGCAGGGCACCGGACAAGGGTTGGCTCTCGCATGGTCCACCGTAGTCGAACGCCATAAGGGCACGATCGACGTTCGCAGTTCAACGAACGGAACGTCGTTTACGATACGGATCCCGCTCGACACCGCACGCACAGCGCTGCAAGCGCCCCCAGATGCACAGATCTCCGTGGAATCTCACGCCTATGCATAGCGATGGCATGAGCGATGGCACCGGCGGATGAAGACCATCCTCTTCGTGGACGACGAGCCGAACATTCTCGCAGGACTCAGGCGCATGTTTCACGGCGAACGTGATAGATGGGATATGAGTTTCGCCGAGGGCGCCCTCAAGGCCATGTCACTGATAGAGGCTAACGCGTACGACATCGTCGTCAGCGACATGAGGATGCCAGAGATGGACGGGACCGAACTGTTGACGCACGTACGGGACCTTCATCCCGCTTCGGTCCGGCTTATTCTGTCAGGCCAAACAGATCGCGTTGCTGCGCTGCGCGCAGCGTCCGTCGCTCACCAGTTCCTCGACAAACCGGTAGAAGCCGCTGTTCTCAAGCAGGCCATCGTCAGGGCTTCGGACCTTGAAAGTCGTCTGTCTCAAGTGCGACTACGCTCGGCTCTCGGTCAACACAACAGTCTGCCCAGCCCATCGGCAACCCTGCGCCTGCTCAACGACGAACTCGTGGACGTCAATTGCGATCTCGGGCGCGTCGCCAAGATCATCGAGGGAGATCTCAGTCTCGCCGCAAGAATTCTCGGGTTGGTCAACTCGGCGTTCTTCAACTTGCCGAAGGAGCTCTTCAGCGTTAGAGACGCAGTTGTCTATCTCGGTATAGCGAATGTCCGTGCGTTAGCAGCCACCACTGACATCTTCCGTGCTCTCGGCGGTAACGACGAGCTCGCGCGCCTCGCCTCTCGCCTTCAGGCTCACTCCGAAGGGGTGCTCACACTTGCACAACTGATCAATCCCCGCAGCGCCGCCCCAGCTGATCTGTACCTCGGAGCGCTTCTACACGATATCGGTCTTCTGGCAATCGCGGCACTCCTGCCGGACGCCTGGCGCACCTTGACAACCTCGAACGAGGGCGACTGGACCCCCGACGACGAACGGGCGTTAATCGGTGCAACGCACTCCGAGATCGGAGCCTACCTGTTGGCACTCTGGGGACTTCCCTACGGAGCAGTAGAGATCGTGGCGTTACATCACGACGACCTTCCGATCGTCTCGGCGGCGTCTCTGAGCGACATTGAGGCAGTACGCGTAGCGGATGCCGTTCAATGCGAAGCCGACCTTCCCGTTGGTCACAATCGCGAGCACGACCAGCAGTACTTGGAATCTCTCGGAATCGACGAGCAGCTTGACATCTGGCGACGCCAACGCAGTTCTACTTCTATCGCCTAGAGGCTCGACTTGACGGACCCCCCCTACGAGAACGATCCTAGACCGAGGATCATGTGCGTCGATGACGAACCCGCGGTCCTCGACGGTCTGCGCCGCCAACTGCACAAGGACTTCTGCGTCGTCGGTTACGTCTCTGGACACGAAGCGCTCAGCGCCCTAAGCGACGATGAATCGTTCAAGGTGATCATCTCGGACATGCGGATGCCGGTGATGGACGGCGCGACCGTACTCACCAAGGCACGAGCCATACGTTCCGACACAGTTCGCATCCTCCTCTCGGGCCAGTCAGAGTTAGAAGACGCTGCTTCGGCGATCAACGAGGGGAACATCTTCCGCTTTCTCATCAAGCCTTGCCCGAGGCCGGCTCTCGAAAAGGCGCTTCGGGACGCAATAGAGCACAATCGGCTACTTATCGCAGAGCGCGTCTTGCTCGAGCAGACCCTCAAGGGCGCGATCGACGCCCTCCTCGACACCCTCGCCCTCGCCAACCCGACTGCGTTCGCACGCGCAAGCCGCATCCGTCGCCTCGTTGCCGAGATCGTAGCGGCGTGTCAGGTGTCCGATGGATGGAGAATCGAGATCGCGGCAGCTCTTTGTCAGATCGGAAGCGTCGTGCTTCCTCAGCCGACGCTCGAGAAGCTCCACTCCGGATTGCCTCTCACCCCCGAAGAGCATAGTCAGATCGCAGATCTCCCCGCCATAGCCGAGCGCCTCCTCGTTCGCATACCCCGCCTCGATGGTGTAATCGACATCATCCGCGAGCAATCGATTCCTTTTGCGCAGGTCAGTGATGGGCGTCCCGACGAGATCTCCAATGCCGCGGGCTTGCTCCGTCTCGCAGTCGACCTGGACTATCTCCAAGCTGGCGGCTTCAGCCGGCTGGACGCCCTGATGTTGCTCGCCACCCGACGCGGTACCTACAACCCCGAGCTCCTCGCTAAGCTCACGTCCGAAGCGTCCTGCGAGAGCAAAGCAAGTCCCGTCGTTGCCGTGGAGCTTCATCAACTGAGACCGGGCATGGTTGTCGCAGCTGACATAACCGACATATCTGGACGGCTGCTCGTCGGGAAAGGCCACGAGGTAAGTGACAGGCTGATCGAGCTGATCCGGAATCGCAGGGCGACGTGTCCGGTAGTCGAGCCAATACATGTAATCGTGACCGAACCTACCGAGGCGCTTGGCTCCTGACAACGAGACTTCGCCATGGATCTGGTGCGCTTCAATGTCGCTCAGGCGTCAGATTCAAATTGCGACGGGCGATCGCGACCAATGGAGTCGAGCAGGTCCGAGGTCAGGATCGCGGTCTGGAGAGCGACGGTCTCCGGCTCACTAACCCCGTATTCCGTACGCCCCGCCATCAGGCTCCCGACTGCGTCTGGACCGGCGGCGAATAGCTCCCCGAGCAACTCGACCGCCTGCGCCGTTACCTCGCCGGCGAGCTCCTCGGGCCCGCATCGACGCACGCTCCCGGCGCCACTATGGGGTCAAAGACCGCCATACCGACGATCGGCTTGTTGAGAACCGTTCCGCCCGTCGAACCGTAAAAGGAAGCGTCGCCGAAACTGAACACGCCCCCATCAGACGCGACCAGCTAATAGCCGCTCGAGGGAGGATATGCAGCAGCGGGCGACGCCGCCGTGGCCGGCGCCCCGAACTCGACCCCGCCTGGCAACACCGCGAAAGCTGTAGCTGCCAAGACGAGCGCCACCTTCATGATCCTTGAGCTAGGCGCTCTCATCAACCCTCGGCTCCAGCATCTTGATCGCCACGTCGACTTTCATCGCTAACGACATCTTAAGTCGTCTTAAGTCAGATTGTGGCTCGTCAAATCTCCTGAATCTTGACGCGATCTGAGTGGCTCGCGAGGGCTGAGAGGTCCTTAGCATCGCCTGTGAGAACTGTCCCAGCGGGCTCTGCAGAGGCGACCAGTATTGCATCCACCGCCGAACCGCGTCCTGCGCGAAACCTGAGTGCTCCTGCTCGTCGAGCAAGGCCTTCGGGCAGCGACTCCGCAATCTCGCATGTTCGAAGTAGACGGTTGACGTTGACGTCGTGGTCTTGACGTCCCGTGAGCGACTCCGAGAGGACCACTGAGGGTACCACGGGTGGCCATAGTCCGTCGCGGACGAACACCCGGATCGTTGCCGCTACGTCTCGATTGCGCCCAGCCAAGAAACTGACCGCTCCCGAATCCAGTATGAGCACCGCTAGCTGGCCTTATTGCAGGAATCATCGTCTCTGATGCGCTTTGACACCGCCTCCGCCCGAGCAACTGACGAGACCGACGGTTCTCCAACCTCGTCCAGTAACTCACTCAGATAGCGATCGGTCTCCGATCGAAGTTCTCGCCGCCGAAGCTCAGTGCGCACAGCTCCTTGTAGGAGCTCCGAGGCTGGAAGTCGCCCATCCTTGACCGCATGGTACAAATCGTCTGGAAGGTACACCTGGATTCGAGGCATACGCATAGTGTACGCCTACTCAGCGTTCCAGCGGGAGACAGTTCCATTAGCGCTCGCTTCGGAGACTTGACTATCCCCTTGTTTCCCGGGTTCGCACCTACCTCGGGGTGAACAGCTGATCACGATGATCCTATGATCGTCGCTGCGATACCGACTATCCTAGTCGATAGGAGTAATTCAGTCGCGGCACCATAGAACGGCGCGTGACCAAACGCGAACACGCCTCCATCTGAGGCTACGAGCCAGTACCCGCCGTCCAGCGGATCCGACGCAGTACCCACGATCGGAGCGTTCAACCTGAGCGAACTAGCTGACCCGAAGAAACGGGCGTCACCAAACGAGAACACCCCACCATCCGCCCCAACCAACCAGTTGCCGAGGCCGTCTGGGGCTGCGGCGACTCCGACGATCGGGGCATTGGGATTCGAACGTACCGCGGGTCCGAACCCAGGACTGTGTCCGAGATATGGTACGTCTCCTACCGCGTCGGCTACTTGATAGCCCGAAACGGTTGGTTCTGGGGTTAGGGTCTGTGTCTGATCAACTCGCGCTGTGGGGCGCGTCTGTCAGGACTTTACGCCGCGAGGGCGGGGCCCGGCCCGGGCCGTAGGGTTGTGTAGCCGGCTCGTTGCAGCAGCACTTGTGCTGCGTTGAGGTCGGCGTGATCTTGGTGCCCGCATGCTGTGCAGCAGAACACCTGCCGCTGTCGGCTGCCCGGGTCGACGTGCCCGCAGACCGCGCAGGTCTGGGAGCTGTGGTGGGGTTTGACGGTGACGATGCCCCTGCCAGCTTCTTCCGCTTTGTAGGAGATCATTCCGGCCAGGGTTGCCCACCCGGCGTCGGCGATAGCCCGGTTGAGACCGGACTTTTGGGCCACGTTGGTGCCGGGGGCTTCTATGGTGCCTTTGGCCGATCGGGTCATGTTGGCGATCTTCAGGTCTTCGAGCACGATCGTCTGGAACCGCTCGACCAAACTTCGAGACAGGCGGTGTAGATGGTTGCGGCGAGCGTCCGCCACCCGGCGATGAGCGCGGGCCACATCGGCCGCCGCCCACCGCCGGCGCGCTGTGCCCTTAGCCCGCCGGGCCAGGATCTGCTGCTTGGCGGCCAGGCGACCCTGGGCGTGAGCCAGATAGCGGGGGTTGGCATCCAGGCGACGACCTCCGGCGGTATCGGCCACCGCGGCCAGTACCGTGACCCCACGATCCACCCCCGCCGCCGCTACCGGGGCCTGCACGGCTGTACGAGCCGGGCAGTTCTTGAAAAACACTGTCGCCGCCCAACGCGGCCGCCGCCCGGCCGTGCGTCGCAGCACCAGTTTCGCCGGGACCCCAACTCGGGCCTTGCCGCCGTGGGCCAAACGGACAGCGACATGGCCGACACCACCCAGACGCAACCGGCCGTAAGTCCCCGCCGTGCCCGTCTGACAGACCTTCCAGCCCTGCGCTTCGGGGTAGGTGACCGAATCCCAACGCGACTTAGACTTAAACCTCGGGAACCCCGCTGTCCGGCCGGCCTTCACCCGGGCGAAGAACCCGGCGAAAGCCTCATCCAAACGCTTCAACGTTCCCCGATGCGGGGCCAAACCGAACCGGTCCAGACTCGGGATCGCCTGGCGGGCTTCGAGGCCCGACAACTGCTTGAACTGCTCCACCCAAGTCACCTTGCGACGCTCCCACCGCCAAACCCCGCGACGCTCCTCCAAGGCCGCGTTGTAAAGATCGCACTGCGAACCAAGCAACTCCACCAGCCGGGCCTGCTGGCCGACCGTCGGGTACAGCCGGTAAGACACAGCCCTACACACCCCACCCTCGACAGCATCCACCCCGCCAACCCTACAATCCGCCTGTGACAGCCAAACCCCGATCGCCACACGCAAAGCCGAACCG
>JAKCEB010000179.1 GCA_021838305.1 Actinomycetes bacterium
AGTACAACTCGGTGCCTCCCTGGCCGTGACTCTGTTCGCAACAGCCGGCCCATTAGGGACAGTATCGCTTCGTCTCATCGGTGCAGCCGTCGCTCTCGCTGCCGTCTCCCGGCCGTGGCGGCTTCGATGGAAACGAGCCGACCTGCTGGTTGCAGCGACGTTTGGGGTCATCCTCGTCGTCATGAATAGCGGTGTCTACATTGCGATCGGCCGTCTCCCACTAGCGTCGGTCATCACTGTGGAGCTTCTCGGTCCGCTCGCCGTGGCAGTCGCAACAGCGCAGTCGTGGCGACAGCGAGCCTGGGCGTTACCTGCAGGCGCCGGTGTAGCGGTGCTCGGCGGATCACTCGACACTCACGATCTGCTCGGGGTTGTTGCAGCGCTTGTGGCAGCTACCGCTTGGGCCTGCTACATACTCATCAATCGGAGGATCGGGTCCGCACCGGAAGGCGTAGCAGGCTTGTGCCTCGCAAACGTTATAGGGGCGTTGATAATGGCCCCTGTCGGTGCTGCTGCCGCCGGTGGCGCGCTGCTTGAGCCGAAAACCGCCATCATAGGTTTGGCTGTAGGCGGCCTGTCGGCTGTTGCATACGCCTTAGACATGCTGGCCTTACGCCGGCTGCCTACCGCCACCTTCGGCGTGCTGACGAGCCTCAACCCTGCCGTCGCTGCGATTGCCGGCCTGGTCATCCTCGGGCAGCGGGTACCTGCATCGCATCTGTGCGGGATCCTCGCAGTGATCGTAGCTAGCGCCGGAGTGACCCTCAAGACAACGCCTTCGGCGGCCGTGCAAGACCGGACCCCACCAAAATAGGCGCGCAATCATCCCGAATAGTTGGCTAGTACTCTGGCCATGACCGATACGTTGCTCCTGGCCACGCAAGGACCGGTTCTCCGAGCTGGTCGATCGGGTGAACCGGGAGCACGGCAGGGTGGTCGTCACTCGTAATGGCGTTCCCGCTGTCGTATAGTGGCAGCGGTCGTCGAACTTGTCTACGGAAATCTTGCCAAGCAACCGGAGCGAGTAGGCACACCACTTCGCTTAGATCTCGCTGGGCGGCGCTCTGCCAGGCGAGGCGAGTACCGGATAATTTACCGAATCGACCACGAGCACGACACCCTGGCAGTGGAGGCGGTCTCTTCGCGAGCGACGGCCTACCGGCGCCGCTGATCCCAATCGGATGCTAAAGGCTGCAGCTAACCGTGGATCGGACGGCTCAGGGACTTATGATGTCGTTTGATATGCGCTCGAGGAACGCCCGTGTTTGGCTGCTCGTGAGTGGTTGCACCATAGGTATAGTCATCGGCATTGACCGTTCTGTCACAGCCCGAACAGTGGCAGCAGACACCGGCCGTGTAGCCGCGATAGGAGTAGGGCCGGTCACTGCCGCCGAGTTCGAGGCGAGAGGACTATACATCGGTCCTCCCGGTCAGGTCCCCTCGGCGGCCGCGGGCTCTCGTCGATCGAATCCCCCGCAGACGGCGCCTGTAGGATCCGCGCCTTACGAAACGGCGACGACTGTTCTGAGTGGCGAGCAGCAGGCTGTCATGGGCGACCCAGCATCGGGATCGGCGTCGATTTCAGGCACCCGCGCCCTGGCAGTAGCAAAGGCGGACCTTGCCGGGTTCGTCGGTACCCCAACCTTCGGTGCGGCGGTCCTGGTCCAATATGACAACGCCCCCGCTGGAGTGGTCGCAACAGCCTGGGCGATACCAGTCGCCGGGCAGGTTCAACTCTCCTATGGGGCTGCGCCCACATCGACCACCCCAGGACAGACGATACAGGGGCGCCCCCCAGTCAATGAGGTAGCGGTCGTATTTATCGACGCCGTCACCGGCAAGCTCATCTCTGAAGACGGCTTCGCCGGGCGCCCTTGAACTCTACCGCTCATCCAGCCAAACGGTGACAGCTCTGGTCATGCCAACCACAGTAACTCGCCGAGAACGACTGTCCCGTGGGTCGGGCGCCCGCAGCGGCGGCTAAAGTCGAAGTTCAAGTCCGTGAGCAGCGAAGGCTGAAGGACCGCCCTCACAGCGCCTAGGCGGGAGTGCACTGCTGCCAACAAAACCTCAAAATGCGGCAGCCGGAAGGTGGGAGTCGGCTTTCGGCGCGTTGACCGACGAGGAGCTGAAGGAACTTCTTCGCGAGCGTCCCGACTTGATGGTAAGCGGTGTCAGTTCGATAACAGGCTTGGCCCTCTTGGCGATCGACCCACGGAGCGCTCAGATCTTCTACGACCGTGTCGACATGGCTACCCGCCAGCTCCTCGAAGTACTTTGCGTAATCGGCCCTACCGTCAGCCTCGAACGTCTCGCGTCTACGTTGAGGTCTCCTTCCGAGGTGATCACGCCGTATCTCAACCGTCTTCGCAGCGCTGGGATGGTCCTGCTCGACAGCGACAATGTCGAGGTGAATCCCGGCTTGGACGACGCGATACCTTGCCCTTGCGATCTAGGGCCTCCGGCTGCGAGGCTCCTGGAGCGCCTCCCCAACCGAGAACTCGCGTCTATCGCACGGTTTCTCGAGCTCTCGACGACCGGAGCCAAGCCTGCAATTGTGAACCGTCTGGTAGCGGGCTTGTCCAAACCTGAGGTCATCGCAACGGCCCTCCGCGGGGCACCGAAAGGAACCGACAAGTTCCTGGAGAATGCAAGCAAGAAGTGGCCGGTTCTCCGCTTGGAATCAGCAGTCTTCGCGTTCCGATATCGCGGGGAGGACCCCATCGGGTGGTGCCTGCTGCGTGGCCTGCTTCTCGCCGTTGACTACACCACGGCGGTAATGCCGCGAGAGGTCGGACTGGCTTTGCGCGGGGGACTCCTGCTCTCTTCCTTCGACGCGACGCCTCCCAAGCTGGCTACTAGCGTCGTCGACCAGCAAAGCGTCGACCGGCAGGGCACGGAAGCGGCACTCAGCCTCGTCGCCGACGCGACAGCCCTATGCGAAGCTTGGAGCACCACGCCGGCGAGGCTGCTGCGATCAGGCGGGATAGGGGTCCGCGAGTTGCGCAGACTAGCGAAGCTGCTGCAGCGACCCGAGGACCAAGTCGCCTTGACGATAAATCTCCTGGCGGCTGCCGGCCTCGTTGACTGGGACACCGCCGGGGAGATAGCAGCCCCCACCGCCGGCTACGACGATTGGAGTCGGCTCGACGCCCCGCGGCGCTGGACCGCGCTCGCGCAGACATGGCTGTATGCCCCGTTCGATCTGAGCGCCGCCGGCGCACCCGACGAGGACGCCAAAGGAACCCCTCCCCTGCTGAACGAGTACTCCCTCGACCCCGACTTCACGGTGCGACGGCTCCTTATATGCGAGACGCTCAGCGAGCAAGGACCGGGGCGGGCCTGCGAGCCGGCGGACGTCGCAGCCCTGGCGAACTGGCGACGGCCCAGCGCCTGGGAGGACAATCGCAACCCTCCAAGCGACATCGTCAGACGGCTTCTCACGGAGTCGGCGTTCCTCGGTATTTCGGCCGGCGGGGCGCTGAGCACGTTCGGTCGACACCTGAGCGCCGGGCGCCTCGAGGCCGCAACCCACGAGGTGGCGTCGCTGGCACCCCCACAAGTTGACCGGATCATCCTCCAAGCCGACTTCACGGCGACCGCCCCCGGCGAGGCGACCCCGCAGCTTCGAGGCGAACTCGACCTGATCGGCGAAGTGGAGTCCGCCGGTCACGCCACCGTATGGCGGATGACAGAAGCTTCCCTCCGGCGGGGTTTCGACGCTGGACGATCCTCCAGCGCCATACTGGAGTTCCTCGCCGAGCACGCCACGACCGAGATACCCCAACCCCTCGCATATCTCGTAGAGGACCTCGGGCGCCGCCATGGGCAGGTCAAAGTAGGCCCGGCGACGTCGTATGTTCGCTGCGACGACCCGGCGCTGCTCGCCGAGATCCAGCGATCCAAGAAGGTCGCCGCCCTCCGCCTTCGTCTTCTGGCCCCGACCGTGGCGGTCTGCAGCCGACCCGCGGCGGAGGTCGTCTCGACGCTTCGCGAGGCCGGCTTCATGCCTTGCGCCGAGAACCCCGACGGGACAGTCAGTGTTACTCAGATTCCAGCTCACCGTGTCAACCGCCACGCGTCCTACGGCGGGAAGGCCGGGACTCCACTCACCGACCGCCAGCGTATCTTGTCGCTGCTTGGCATCGACGCCGACGATCTCGGCCGGAACGACGAAGGGCTGTTGAGCGCCGGCGGCGAACCAGGAAGGCTTCTCGAAGCCGTCTTCGGCGATCGGCTTCCTGCTACGAGGACACATGGCGGCGACAATGCGCAACGCGATTTCGCTGCGCTGGCAGGGCTGCTCGAGCGGGCGGGTTCTATGGGCGGCGAGTTGCGCTTCAGCGACGCCGACCTCGACGAGGCCGTCGAACGACTTCGCCGCCCTGCTCATCGAAACCCCGTCGCTACGGAGCTCCCCGCCGCCACTCATGGCGGTAGCGGCACGCTTTTTGACATCATCATGGACCCTGGCGGGCTCACCGAGAAGTTCGAGTCCCGCCCGAACCACATCGCGCGAGACCCCGCCCGCATCGAATCCTTGCTGCGTGAAGCCTACAGCCGCGACTGGATGGTGCGCATCGGCTACGTCAATGCACAAGGTGACGAGAGCGAGTTCAACGCCGAAATCCTCGGCATCAAGAACGGCAAGGTGAGGCTCCGCTACCTGGACCGACACGGTGGCGGCGAGCTTGTCATCTATCGAATGCAATGGGCGCGCATCCTTACCGCGGACGAGGAGGACCTTTGGCTCTAAGCGGCCTAAACGAGGGCCGCTCATCGTGCGATCCGGCCGTCTGATCGCGACCGCTCGACCCGCCAGGAGTTCACGACGACAAGAATCTGCAGCAGAAATCATTCGGACAAAGCAGGCGCGGCTCCCAACATGCGCTTCGCTCGCACCGTCCTTCTGATATCGACTCATTTTCGAAAGCCTGTGGTGTAGTCTCGTCCTATGTCGCTGGTCGAAGTCGTCGACGATCTTCTGGCCCTCGAGGACCTAGCCGAGCAGGAGAGCGATCCTGATCGGCGTCGATCACTCGATTTGGTGCGAACCCACCTCGTGGATCGAGATCTCGGAGCGAAGGTGTCTGAGGTCGCTTTGTTGCTCGGGCTTTCGCATCCGACGGTTCGGGCCTGGATGTCGGTTGGCGTGCTCCAAACCCGAGGAGGTGCCGCTCCGGCGCGCGTGAGTGTCGTGTCACTGGCCGAAGTAAAGCGGGCCGTGGATCTGCTCCGCGAACATCATCAGGACCGTGACCTTCTCGTGGGGGTAATGCGCCACCTACGTGACCGCAGTGTGCTTGCGATCGATGGAGTTGAAGGGGGGTTCGAGGATATAGCTGCTGGGCGAGTGGCTCCGCTGAGTGACGACTTGCTCGAAGAGCTGACGGTCCCTTCAGTGAGGAAAAGGCTATCCGGGTCGAGCTAACGACCACCGCAGAGCGTCAGGTTCGCGAGTTGCGAGGACGTCGCCGCCAGGCGGCAGCATCGGCCTTGGCCGAGTTGCGAGCCAGTGGTTGCGAAGTGGGAGTAGTTCAATCGGTCGACGGAATGCGAATCTACGAGCGAATGGTGCAGGTCGGCGCCATCTACACCGTGCCAGCCCATTTCGCGGGATCGAATTCCTCCCCCACACTCGATACCCTTGCGGCTATGCCAAGTGCCGTCCTTGCTCGCACGGGCGCTTCGGACAGCCCCGTTCAGCGCATCGCTGTCGTCGACAGAATGCAATGGGCGCGCATCCTTACCGCCGACGAGGAGGAACTTTGGCTCTAAA
>JAKCEB010000016.1 GCA_021838305.1 Actinomycetes bacterium
CGAAGCCGTCGCCTCCGCCGGAGCGGTCGCGGCCCCCGCCCGACCCGTCGTCAGATCGGTAACCTCCGGAGTAACCCGGCAAGACGCCTGACCCGCCGCCCAGCACCTGGCTGCCGCCGAGCGGCGTAGAACCGGACGGGAGCACCGAGGAGCACGCCTGGGAGCCCGAGGCAGAGCCCGACGACGACGCCGAAGATCCCGACACCGACGCGACGGCTCCGCCACTCGCAGCGGTCGTCGAGGCTGATCGGCCCGGTAGCGACATGGCCACCCCGACGGACAGCAAGCCAGTACCGGCGAGCGCCCCGGCTGTCAGCCAGTTCGTGCTCGAACGCAGGAGTTGCACGGCGCGATCGCGTTGTGAAGTCCGACTCACTTTTTCATTATCGGCTTTCGAGATGATGACCGCATAAGACGGACCTTAAAATTCTCTCATTGCGTGGTCAGCTGATTCGTGCGCCCGCCTGGGGGAAGGCTTCACCGATCTAACGGTGGTGAGGTTTGAGGCCGCTCGGACCGTAGAAGTTGGTGAGAAAATGCGACGCCGGGCCGATCATCGCCACCCCCAATAGCAACCCGACCGCCAGGGAGATCACGAGGGCCCACTGACGGGTTGTGGCGTGCGCGACCTGCGACCTGGTCCGGTAGACCCAGTCGAGGGGCGCCAAGCGAGCCGTTTCTGCGATATGCCCGAGCACGTGCGCCACCATCGCAATGAACCACAAGACGAAGCTCGCCTTATGGATGAACAGCATCAGGCTTCCAACGAACTTCGGCACGAGCACCAACACCACGCCGGAGGCGAGCATGACGACGGTCAACACGACGATGAAAGGACCGAGAAGGCGCAGCAGCGGAGCGGGCGGCCCCTTGCGAACGTACGCCGGAGAGCCGCTGTAATAGCGGACGAAACGCCATGACGTCGAGCCGATTTTGAGTACCACGGGCGGGATCAGCAACATGCCCACGAACACGTGGATGCTCACATGCGACGAGATCTGAAGAATCGTCGCCCCCTCCACCGCCAAGAGAAGCAGAAGGGCGAGCGCCGTCGATCCCGTCAGGCGCGAGTTCGACTCGACGCCTGCGTCGGCTTTCGACCGGGGATGAGCAAGGTGACGCCGCACGGGCGGCGGCCCATATCGTCGGGCGTCTCTGGGTACCACAAGGTAAGGGTAGGCGGATCGACGAAGACAACAGGTGCAGGTGAGAACATTTTTTTCGGGCTCCCGGGCCGTCGACGGGACCCTGTCGATCCCGAGATCGCCCTCGTGGTGTACGGCGTCCCTCGGGAGTGTGCAGAATGACGGGTGGACGAACGGCCGCCGTATTGTCTACACCGACGAATGAACCGCCCCTTCCATACCGGACAGCGCCGCCGCTTATCACGCCCCGATCCGGGCTCGACTCCGGGCTCTACTCCGGGCTCCGGCGCACGGGCCCGGCGAAGCCTCCATCGGTTCCGCTCCTCCGGCGGCTCCGCTATCGGCGCTACCAGAAGGCGCCTGGAGACGACTTTGGGCGGGTCCGACCGGTCGCTCGTCATCGTCACCTTGGCTTCGGTTCTTGCGCTTAGCAGCGCTGACACTTCGACGGTAGGGGCAGCAGCAAGCGAACTTCGGGCGAGCCTGCACATCGACAACACCGACATCGGCCTGCTCGTCTCGGTGTCGGCGGCCGTCGGCGCCGTCGCTAGCGTCCCGTTCGGGATGCTCGTCGACCGGGTGAAGCGAACGACGCTCCTTTCGACGACGATTTGGACGTGGGGCCTGGCAATGATCGCCAGCGCACTCGTTAGTTCGTTCGGAGACCTCCTTCTCGTAAGGGTGTTCCTCGGCTTCGTCACCGCTGTAGCGGGGCCGGCGGTCGCGTCGCTAGTGGGCGACTATTTTCCGGGCCAGGAGCGGGGAACCATATACGGATACATACTGACCGGGGAGCTCGTAGGCGGAGGCGTAGGCTTTTTCATCTCGGGTGACATCGCCGCAATCTCATGGCGCGCCGCTTTCCTCCTTCTCGCGCTGCCCGCCTTTCTCGTCGCCTGGCAACTTCGCAAGCTCACCGAGCCAGCACGCGCAGCGCGAAGCCCGAGGGTCGGGGCTGAATCCGAAGACGTCGAGGCGCCCGGCTCAAACGACATCAGCGACGTGCAAAAGCTGGCGCGCGACCAGGGCGTCGTCGCGGACTCAGCAATGATCCTGCGCGTCGACCCCAGACGCCTTGGGATCGTTGCGGCCGCGCGCTACGTGCTTCGAGTGCGCACCAATGTGGTGCTGATCGTCTCCAGCGCCTGCGCGTACTTCTTCCTGACCGGGGTTCAGACTTTCGGCTTGGAGTTCGTGGGCCAACAGTACGGCGTCGGCACCGTCGTGGCCACCCTCATGATGCTCGCGATTGGTACCGGCGCAGTCCTCGGGGTCCTCGCGGGAGGTCGCGCCGGCGACGCAATGGTCAAACGCGGACGCATCGACGGGCGGATGTTCGTGGCGGGGGTTGCGGCGATAGCCACCGTCGTGCTTTTCATCCCTCCCCTACTCACAAGAAGCGCCGTTACCGCCCTGCCGTATATAGGGGCGGCCGGCTTTTTCCTGACCGCCCAGAACCCGACGCTCGACGCCGCCCGCCTCGACATCATGCCGCCGCTGCTATGGGGCAGGGCGGAAGGGATACGAACGCTGCTACGTTCCGCCGCCCAGGCGATCGCCCCCCTGGCATTCGGAGGGCTCGCGGACCTGCTTGCGAGCACGCACCAGGGGTTCCGCTATACCTTCTTGGTGATGCTCCTCCCTCTCACGGCGAGTGGGATCGTACTTCTGCGAGGGCTGCGTTTTTACCCTTCCGACGTGGCGACGGCCGCAGCGTCCGCTACGCACGAGCACTGACCCCGATTAGGAAAAAAATGATTCGACCCGTGCCACTATGGTTGCCCTCGCCGCAACGCCAACGAGAGTCGGCGATGTGGCGTTTCATCAACGACGCAGGCTTCGACAACTACGACGATGCATGGGCGTGGTCGGTGAGTCCTTCGAGCGCCGCGGACTTTTGGGCTTTCACGGCCGATCACCTGGGTGTCGCTTGGCGCGATCAGCCGTCGGCTTCCCTGGTCCGCGCCCCCGAGAAGCCGAGCGGAGCTGGATGGTTCCCCGGAGGCACGCTCAACTACGCGGAGCTGTGCCTCGCGGACCGGGCCGGCGACGAGCGTGCTATCGGCGACCGGGCTGCGGTGATCTCGATTTCGCAAACCCGCCCCGACTCGCAGTTGACGTGGAGCGAACTGCGACGCACGGTAGATGGGATCCGTAGCGGACTCGTCGACGCTGGAGTCAGCTCGGGTGACTGCGTGGCAGGCTATTTGCCAAATGTTGTGGAGGCACTGGCGTCGATGCTCGCCGTCGCCAGTCTCGGTGCGATATGGACCTGCTGCGCACCCGAGATGGGCGTCGACGGCTGCGTCGAACGGCTGAAGCAGGTCTCCCCGAAGCTGCTGATCGCCATCGACGGTTACCGCTACGCCTCGCACAGCATCGACAGACGACGCGAGGTAACGGCAATCGCAGACGCCCTGCCCTCTCTCAGCCGACGGGTATGGGTCCCCTACCTCCACCCGTCAGCAGAGCCACCGGGGGGCTGGCAGCACTGGTCGGAGTTCAGCGAGCGCAGCAGTGCAATCGGAGAACTCGAGTTCGAGCCCGTCGCGTTCGACCATCCGCTGTACGTGCTCTTCTCTTCGGGCACGACCGGAAAGCCGAAAGGCATCGTGCACGGCCACGGCGGCATCGCCCTCGAGCACGCCAAGGCGCTCCGACTCCACTTCGATGTCGGCCCGTCTGACAGATTCTTCTGGTACACGACCACCGGCTGGATGATGTGGAACTTATTGGCATCAGGTCTCATCGCCGGATCGACAATCGTCCTCTATGACGGCGACCCGTCAGGGACCGACGGCAATCGGCTCTGGGATGTCATGTCCTCACAGAAAGTCTCCTGTGGAGGCGTCGGTGCTAGTTATCTTGCGGGCGGGGCGAAGGCGGGCCACCGGCCAGGGGACCGCTACGACCTGTCCCGCCTGAAAACCCTTGGGGCTACAGGATCCCCCCTTTCGGGCGACGCAGCGCGGTGGGTCTACGAAGCGGTCAACCCTGACGTCCTGCTCTCGTCGTTTAGCGGAGGCACCGACGTTTGCACAGGTTTCGTGGGTGCCAGCCCGCTGCATCCGGTCTGGGCTGGGGAGATCTCCTGTCGCTGCCTCGGTGCGAAAGTTGAAGTGTTCGACGACGACGGAAACAGCCAAGTCGGCTCGGAAGGCGAACTTGTATTGACGGCACCCTTGCCATCAATGCCTGTTGCCTTCGTCGACGACGAAGACGGCTCGCGCCTGCGTTCCGCTTACTTCGAGCGCTACCCCGGGGTGTGGCACCACGGCGACAGGGCCGTCCTCTCGGAGCGGGGGACGCTAACGATCACAGGGCGATCCGACGGGACCCTCAACCGGGGCGGGGTACGTATGGGCACTGCCGAGCTGTACTCGGTGCTTGACTCCCTGCCGGAGGTGTCCGACAGCCTCGCCGTACACCTCGAGGACCCGGGCGGAGGGCCCGGCGAACTTCTGGTGCTGGTCGTTGGCGCGCCGGGAGCTGACAACGACGAAGTCACCGACGTGATCCGGACTGAGCTGCGCCGTCGGCTCTCCCCCCGTCACGTTCCCGATCGAGTGGAGTTCGTGACCGCCATCCCGAGGACGCTCTCCGGCAAGAGGCTGGAAGTCCCAGTCAAGCGGGTCCTGCTCGGAGCGCCACCCTCCGAAGTGCTCTCGACAGCGGCGCTCACCGATCCTTCGAGCATCGACCCGATCGTCGAGCTGGCCCGCCGGCGAGCAGGCGCTCGCGTCCAAGACCGCTAAGGCGCCGCTGGGGGGACGCCTTTAGCCACGCAGCCGGCGCAGCGGCCCGGGATCGCGAAGTGGTTGGCGTCGACGGTGAAGCCGTGTTCTCGAGACGCTACGCCCACCAACTCATCGAAGACCGCCGGCGGCAGGTGGAAGATCCCCCCGCACGACTCGCAGTAGAGATGCGGGTGGGCCGAAGCCGCCAACCTGTACGTCGCCGGTCCATGGCCCAGGTGGGTGTGGACGACGACACCAAGGTGCTGGAGCTCTTCTAGGTTGCGGTACACCGTCGACATGTTCACCGCCGGCTCGACTCGCGCGACCGCCTCGGCGATCTCCTCTGCGTTCAAGTGCCTCGAAGCTTCGAACAAAACGTCGAGCAGCACTCGCCTCGATCGGGTAACCCGCCCGCCGTTCGTGCGTAGCAAGTCGAGCACGTCCTGCGGGCTAGCGGCAGGCCCCGCTCGCGGCTCGGGGAGGAGGTCGACGTCGAGCACGCTTTCCATGCGCTACGACTCCAGCCCTTGCTTGTTAGCGCCACCCCGCCCGTCGAGGTACAGCTTGAATCCGGCGTGTGAGGCCTCGAAGCCGAGGAGTTCGTACCACTGACGTGCCTCGACCCGGGCGAGATTGCTGGTTAGCTGCACCCGGTAGCACCCTTCGGCGCGAGCCCTGCGTACCGCCTCACCCATGAGGGTTGATCCAATACCGCGCCCTCTCCACGCCTCGTCCACGTGCACGGACTCCACCTCCGCGCACCGGCCACCACGCTCTTGGATGTGACGGAACGTGATCAACTGGCACATTCCGACGACCTCACCGCCACGCTCAGCGACCAGTACCGTCTGGCCGTCCGTCGCGAGGATCTCCGCAAGCGCTTCGCGGTACGCAGCGACGTCTGCAACGTCCTCCTTGACGGTGAGCGACCCTCCGTCTAGGAGCGCTGCGAGGCGCGCAGCGTCTTCGACTGAAGCTTCGCGAACGGCGACGTCGAGTCCTGCGATGTGTGCCCGATTCATTCCATGAGAAAATATCACTGCGCCGCCGACCCATCGATGACCGCACCTCCGCTGGGTTGAACGCGTGACACCGCTGGGCCTGCAATCATCGACGCCGTGACATCCAAGCGAGACAAAAAGCGCCAGCACGAGATCCGCCGCGCCGCGAAGCAACGACGTGAGGATCTCAGCCACATCAGGTCCCTCGTCGGCGACATCGTCGGGGTGGTATCCGAGCTTCGCGACGCCGCTAGTGACCTTGCGTCACCCCCGGAACGTTTCGTGGAACTCCTGGCCAAACGCCTGAAGGAAGGCAGCCCATATGACGGACTGAGGGACCCGTCCGTCGCTGCACGAGGAGTAAGCCTGACCAACCGACTTGGAGACCAAGCCGGCCCGAGGGCCGCAGATATAGCGCGGTCGCTTCAGACGATGGCGGGTGAACAAGGCGGCCCTTCCGCGGAGTCCGCCTCCACAGCGTCTACCTCGGCAACGTCCGCCCCCGCAGCGTCTACATCCGGTGAGCCCTTCTCGGTGAGAGCCGCAATGCTGTGGTGGGCCGCATCGTTCTATCAACTCGCCGGTCAGGCTGTGGCAGCGGACGCGGTTGCTACCGAGGCCTTTGAGCTGACCGGCGGCCGTGAACACAAGACGCCGCCAGCACAAGGCGCCGGTTGGCCGACAACGACGGTTGAAGCCGATGACCCGACACGCGTCGCAGCTGTCGCCTTGGCTCGGCTTCGTCTGGAGACAGGCCGGTATCTCGGCGCGGCGCGGCTCGCCCTCGAACTTTGCGAGGCGGATCCTTTCGACGTCGACTCGATGAACCTTCTAGCGGCGTCAGTGACGAATATCGCGCAACGCCACGCGGGGCTGCCCGAAACCGGTGACTCGTGCGTCTGCGGGAGCGGAATGGCCTGGTCGGACTGCTGCCACGCCGGCGAAGAGGAGCTCCTTGCCAGGGTCACGGACCGCTCGACGATACGCGCTCTGCACGCCAGCTTCGACGAGTGGGCTGCCAGCGACGCGAAGGTTGCCGATTGGCTTCATCAAGAAACCGCCCAATGGTCCGTCGAGTCGACCGCCGGGGAAGAGCTTCGACGCGCGCGTCTAGAGGTCACGCTCGACGACGGAATCGGGGCCCCGGTGGCCAATCCGCTGACCCGGATCGCCACCGAGACGGTATGGCAGAGCGGGCCACAAGACGACGAGCCTGACGACGAGCCGAGCTTCGCCGAGCGAATAGCCCGCGACAGCGAGGACCCGAACCGCGACTCGCTCATACGGCGTTTCGCCGACGACCCCGCGACGCCGCCGGAGCAGGGCGAACTGGCCTTGGGGTGGTCCCGTCGCGCCGAGTGCGGACTCTGGCAGGTCGAAGACCCGTCCGAAAGCCCTGGACTGTGGCTCACCGACCTCGTGACGAACACGAGGCGCTGGGTGCACCTTGCGCCGTCTCAAATCGTCGACCTGCCCCGGTGGACGGTCCTCGCCGGGACCGTCGTCGCCGACCGGGGTGTCTGGCGCTCGGGGACAGCGGTCGCTCGGCTGTACCCCTTCGAGGCCGACCGGGCGGTGGAGGTGTTAAGGACGGCTACGGAGGCAGTGGCGATACACATGGCGAGGGAGCTCGGCTTACCAGGCAGCATGTCGGACAGCCCAAGACAGGCGCGCGTCGACGACCCCCCTCCTCATGGAGTTATGGCCGACCTCGAAGATCCTGTGGGACGGGAGTCCGCTGCAATGCATCACACCGTCACCGGCTTGATGCTCGGAAGTCTCCTAGCTGACGCATCGGCATCGCGGGTGCGTAGCGGACGCCTCAAGAACTCCGACGGGGAAGCGATGGAGATGCTCAATGCCATCGGTTCGGTGGAGGATCCCTCCGCACTTAAGCAGGTACTCATTCGCCGGCCGGACTTCGACGAAGGCGAACGAGGCGACGGGTCCGTGCAGCTCGTCTGGCACGGACGGGAGCTGACGGCGGCCGAGGAGCAGTCGACTATGGATGCAGCACGCCAGGCGATGATAAGCCGAGGACTCGACCCGGCGTCCGTACAGATGAGCAACGGTCCGCGCCGCTGGGTTCGCGGGAGCGTCACAATCTTCGACGACCACCTGAGCGTGGAGGTCAACTCCCTGGAGCGACTCGGAGCTCTCGCCCGCGTTCTCGGGAGGGCGGGAGTGACCGGCCTTTCGGTCACGCGCCGCCTCGACAAGGAGCTGGGTGGCCGGTCGCTTGCAGCGGACGGCAGGGCTCCCCTCCATAGCCCCGGCTCAGAGGATGCCGAACGGGCCTGGATACAGTCGTGGATCCACGAATCACTGCCTGTGCTCGGTGGACGTACGCCCCTGATGTCTGTCGATGACGACATCTTGGCGCTTCGACTCGAACAGCTTCTCCGCGACTTCGAGCACGACGCCGACATCGCCGAACTTGACGGAAGCCGCCCGACAGACACCGCCACTTTGCGTAACGCCCTCACCGACGCGAACCCGGAGTCGAAATGGGCCGGCACTTTTGCGGGCTCGGCTGCCCGGCGTGGCCCGGTCCACGAAGACGAAGCTAACGTGTGAAACTGCGCAAAGCGACTTCCTAGCATTTCGAATTTCTCCGAGCGTCCCCGACGAAAGGAATTTGGCACGACATGACCGATGTCAACGACTGGAATGCCCAGATCATCACCGAGTTCAGAGCGAACGAGGGGAAGTTGGGCGGGCAATTCGAGGGAGCTCCCATGCTCTTGCTCCACACGACTGGCGCCAAGAGCGGGCAGCAGCGGGTAAATCCGATGATGTACCTCGAGCTCGACGGACGTCGATTCGTGTTCGCTTCGAAGGCGGGCGCCGACACCAACCCCGACTGGTACCACAACCTTGTGGCGAACCCGGCGGTCACCGTCGAAGTAGGTGCCGAGACATACGAAGCGACGGCAGCGGCGCTTCCCAAGGACGAGCGCGACCGGATCTACGCCGAGCAGTCAAGCCGCTACGCGGGCTTTGCCGAGTACGCCGCCAAGACGAGCCGAGTGATCCCCGTCGTCGAGTTGACCCGGGCCAACTGAAACTGTGGGCATCGATGCTCAGATAATCGCCGATCCCTCGTTCTGGCATCAGCCGTTGGCGGATCGGATGGCTCAGTTCGCCCAGATCCGAGAGCAAGGGCCGCTCCCGTCGGTTCAAGTCACTGACGCTTTCACCGGGGAGGACCTCAGGTTCCGAGCACTCACCCGGTACTCCGACGTAGTGGAAGTGAGCAGGCGACCACTCGACTTCTGCTCCGGCAAGGGATCTACTGCGATCGCAGACCTGCAGACCGACGCCATGGAGTTCTTCGGGTCCTTCATCGTCATGGACGACCCGCGCCATTCGAGGCAACGCAACATCGTTGCTCGATCGTTCACTCCGCGCGCGCTGCAGGGAGTTCTCGACTCCGTGGAACGAATCTGCTCGGAGGTCATCGACGGCTTCTGCGAAGACGGCGAGGCGGACCTGGTGGAGGTCCTATCCCAGCCGTTCCCGCTTCTCGTGATCTGCGACATGATGGGCATTCCTAGAAGCGAGTTCCCTACCGTTCTGCGAGACACGAACATCATCCTCGGCGCCGGGGACCCTGACATGCTTGGCGGCCGGGACGACGTGATGGGCGCACTGCTCGAAGCCGGATTCGAGCTCGCCGGGCTCATGAACGAACTGGCCGAGGAACGCCGCAAGAACCCCACCGACGACCTGACCAGCGCCCTCGTGCACAACGACCTGGGCGAGGACATGCTCGCTGCGTCGGAGTTGGCACCCTTTTTCATTCTCCTCGCGGTCGCAGGCAACGACACCACGCGCACTGCGATCAGCCACGGGATGAATCTGCTCGCCGAGTACGAAGCGCAACGCAAAACGTGGCAGGCCGATCTCGAACGCCTGACCCCGGGGGCCGTCGAAGAGATAGTGCGTATGGCCTCCCCGGTCGTGTTCATGCGCCGGACGACCACGCGGCCGGTCGAGTTGGCCGGCGAGCACCTCGATGAGGGGGAACGCCTCGTCATGTTTTACGGCGCCGCTAACCGTGACCCGCGGGTGTTTCCCGACCCGGAGCGCTTCGACATCCGCCGCGAACCGAACAATCACGTCGGCTTCGGCGGACCCGGCCCGCACTTCTGCCTCGGAGCACACCTCGCACGTAGGGAGGTGTCGGTGGCGTTCCGTCAGCTACTGACGAGGCTGCCGGACATCGAAGTGACTGGGGCGCCCGTTCCGCTGCAGTCCCTCGGCATACCGCTCGTAGGTGGGATCAAGCACCTTCCGGTTCGCTTCACGCCCACCAAGGCCTTGGCGGGCCGCCGGTAGCGGCGTCGGATCCCGATAGCACCCTGAGCACCCTCGGGGTGGGTCGGACGATCCGACCCCATTGTCGGACCGCCAACCCACCCGCCGGGTGTTGAGCTGACACCAATCCCTCGGTCCGGTCAACCATCTGCTGTAATCGATCCGCCCGTGGCCATACTGGACCAGTGGATAAGGCCCGGAACACGAAGTCGCGGAAGGAGAATGCCCCCCAAGGAGCGCTCTCCGAGGTACACGGTAACCCACCGGTCGGGCCGTCGCGCCAGCTCATCGCAACCCTTGCCGTCTGCACCGGCATGTCCGCGGCCAGCCTCTACTACGCGCAGCCCCTGCTCCAGTCGATCAAGGTGTCGTTGCATCTTGGGACGACAACAGCAGGGCTCATCGTCACCGCCACGCAGGTCGGCTACATCGCCGGTTTGTTGCTGGTTGTCCCGCTCGGTGACATCTTCGCCCGCCGCCGGCTCGTGCCCACCATGGTCGCGGGGATTGCCCTGTCCCTTCTGGCGATGTCGGTTTCCCCGGACGGGCCGGTGCTGCTTGTGTCGGCTGTCGCCGTGGGCGCCTTGTCCGTGGCGGCGCAGATGTCAGTAGCTTTTGCAGCGACCCTCGCCCCGGACGCCATTCGCGGCCGCGTCGTCGGCACCGTCATGAGCGGCCTTCTGCTTGGGATCCTGCTGGCCCGGACCGTAGCTGGCTACCTGGCCAATTTTGGCGGCTGGAGAACCCCGTTCCAGGTTGCGGCCGGGGCAATGGTCGTAATGGCCGCAGTCTTGTTGAAGACGCTCCCCGGAGAGCCACGACGGCCTCATGTCAATTACGTGCAGGCGATCACCTCGATACCGCTGCTGCTAGTCGAGGAACCCCTGATCCGCCGGCGGGCTATTTTCGGTGCCGCGAGCTTCGGCGCTTTCAACGCCCTGTGGACTCCGCTCGCCTTCTTACTGTCGCGCTCGCCGTACCACTACTCGACCTCGACCATCGGCCTGTTCGGGCTTTTCGGGGTCGTGGGGGCCGTGACGGCGTCTCTCGCAGGACGTTTCGCCGACCGGGGCGGAGCTGGGACCATGACCGCGGCAACCTCGATGCTGTTGGCACTGACCTGGATCGCTATCGGGTTCGGCCGTTCCTCGCTGGCTACGCTGATCGTCGGTGTGATCGTCTTGGACTTCGCCTGCCAGGGTCTGCACATCACGAACCAGAGCCTGATCTACAAGCTGAGACCAGAGGCCAGAAGCAGGATCACCGCCGCCTACATGTCGGTCTACTTCGTCGGCGGCACGCTCGGGTCTTTGGGGGCCTCTGCCGCGTACTCGAGCGGAGGATGGGTGGCGTCCTCGGCGCTCGGAGGGGCCTTCGGTCTTGTCGCAGTAGCGATGTGGGTGAGTGGGCTCAAATCCCGCCGCAACGAAATCGCTTCCGGAGGAACCTCTAGGAAGGTCGACGACGGGCGGGCGTTACAGTTGGAGCGATGATCCCGCCCGGCAGACACGGTGTTCTCCCAAACCACTATCTGCTGCGCGCCATCGACGAGGGGATCATCGACGTCGGCCCGTCGGGCCTCGAGTCGTCCAACATTCAACCGGCAAGTATGGACCTGCGGCTGGGCGACGTCGCATATCGGATGCGCTGTAGCTTCCTTGCAGGCAACACCGACGTCGAGACACGAATCAGCGAACTGGCGATCGACCGGCTCGACCTGACCGGGGACGGGGCGGTCCTCGAGACAAACCGCCCGTACCTCATCCCTCTCCAAGAGCGGCTGCAGCTACCCGCCGGGATTCGCGGCAAGGCGAACCCAAAGAGCTCGACGGGCCGCGTCGACGTGTTTACCAGGGTCATCACAGATTGCAGTTACCGCTTCGACGAGATCGCGGACGGCTATGTCGGTGCCCTCTATCTGGAGGTGGTGCCGCTTTCATTCGCAGTGCGCGTTCGCCGTGGCCTCACTTTGAATCAGCTTCGCCTAGCGGCGGGCCCACGTGAGCTGAGCGAGCTCAGCGACGCTGACATCGCCGACCTTCATTGCCGCCAGCCCTTGTTGTACGTCGATGGGCGGCCCGTTCCCGAAGGCGGCCTGACCCTGTCCGGTGGATTGTTCCTCAGCCTCGACCTGCGCGGCGATGACGGGGGCCGGATCGGATACAGCGCCAGGGAAAGCGCCCCGCTGCTCGATCTAACGGTTCCGGCGCCTGTTGCTCCTGACCCTTTCTGGGAAACGGTACGCCGGGAAGCTGTCACAGGGGTTCGCCCGGACTCCCCCAGTCGCCCGGACTCCCCCAGCCGCCCGGACTCCACCGCTCCGGGTCGGGTGGTTCTCAGCAAGAAGAAGTTCTATCTCCTCATGTCCAAGGAAGCGGTGGTCATCGCCCCCGGGTTGGCGTCGGAGATGACCGCGTACGATCCCACCAGCGGGGAGCTTCGCACCCACTACGCCGGTTTCTTCGATCCCGGATTCGGTTACGACACCGCCGGAGCGTTCCTCGGGGCCAGGGCCGCTCTCGAGGTCCGGGCACACGACGTGCCGTTCATGATCGAAGACGGCCAGCAGGTATGCAAGCTCACATTTGAGCGGATGCTCGAGGAGCCAACCGTCCTATACGGGCAGGGACGAAAGTCGAACTACCAGCGCCAGACCGATTCGCTCGGTAAATACTTCATCCGGGGTGGCGCGCCAGCAGTCGAGTAAGGCGATGGCCGTAACAACCGCCGGATCCGGGGTCCCCGGACCCTCAAAGGCGACACAGACCGTCAAAAATGGTCAGGATCTTCGCAGGTCTGTTACAGCCTGACCATTTGAAGCGTTTTTTCGCACTTTTTGGTACACGATTCTCGTTCCCAAAAAATCCTGTACCAGCCCTCGCTTAGTAAACGCACTTCTTGGTACAAACCTTTTGCAAGTTGGAAATCCTGACCATTTTTGACGGTCACAAACCGCACGCGACCGTCACGAACTACACGCAACGGTCACGCCATACGCAACAGTCACAAACCACACACAACGGTCACGAACCACACACAACGGTCACGAACCACACACAACGGTCACGAACCACACCCAACGGTCACGAACCATACGCAATGGCCACAGCGAGCCAACTGCCGCCCTGCTACTCGATGTCACCGCCGCCAGCCCGGATGAGCTGGCGGAACACGACCCTCCGCATCTCGTCGTCAGACATCGCAGTAGTGAGGTGGACTACCGACCACCCGTGGGAGGCAAGAATGTTGTCTCGCCGCCGGTCAGCGTCGAACTTTCCTCGCGAGCGGCTGCGCACGGTCCAGCCGTCACACTCGACCGCCACCCGGAGTTTCGGCCACGCAATGTCGATTATCACCAAGCGTTCGTCGACGCTCAGCTGATACTGGACTTCGAAAGGGCCGTATGGGGCCAGGACCTTGACTGCCCGGGATTCGAGTGTCGACTCCCCAGGCGCCAGATCGACCCGGCACGCAAGGACCCGCCGTAAGGCAGTCGTCCCCCGACGACCGGAGTTGCGCTCCACGGCCGCCGTGACGCTCTGGGCGCTCCAGAGACGAGCGACGGCTCCCTCGTCGTATATCCGCTCGACAAGCCCGATGTCCAGACCGTAGGCGAGGTCGACGAGGGTGCGTTCGGGGCTGGTAACCCGGATTCCGTGATGCAGGAAAACGTCGGCCTCATCGAGTGCAGCGACCCGGTGCACGATCACCCCCGAGGCTCGGCGATGGCCGTAGTCCGGTACGGTTACTTCGGGTGTCGTCTATTGAACCAGGTCGGAGAACCGCTGGCATCTCGCTGCGCTCCGGTGCGACAACGCCGATCCCGGGCCACTCAGCAAGACCGCCGCAACCGCCGTCTGCCAGTCACTCGGCGACGCGCCCACGGCGTACGCACCGCCCAGCACTGGATACAGCCAGCCCTCGCACACAAGACGTTCCGCAAATCGGCGCCCGCGAGACCCTGGCTGCGGGCCGATCGCCAGGAGCTCTTCGGAGGTTATAACGCCATGCTGGCCCCCGGCCACCCGGCGAAGCTCAGCCAGCAGCCCGACGCGCTGGTCACTATCCACAGACACGAGAGTACATGGATAGTACTAACAACACAACTGTGGACCGGGAGACGCTGGGTGTCAGCTCACAAAAGGCTATGGGCGGCCCGTGCAAAGTCGATCACAAAAGATGAAACCCCAGCGGCGATAGTAAAGACCACAGACACCGCGATCACCACGCCCGACGACGCAGGGACGAGGACCCGTCCTGTCGGCGGAGCTTGCAAGGTGGCGGTCGCGACGCCACCGTCGATGGAAGGCACCGGTTCTAGACCGGCGACTGAGACGCCTTCGACCGTGGACGAATCGTCACCGCCCGAGCCGATGATGACCCCATTGTCGCCGAGCCCGCCGCCGAGCCCGTCGCGGACCCCCTCGCCGAGCCCGCCGCCGAGCCCCGCGCTGTACTCCCCGTCACCCTCCACCGGCGCCTGGTACATGAGTAGCCCCACACGAAGGTAGAAGAACGCTGCGATGGCTGCCGCGACCATCGCAATGACCGCCAGGTAGTACTGGCCCTGCTCGACTGCCGCCTGGATCACGTAGAACTTCGCGAGAAAGCCGCTCGTCAACGGCACGCCCGCCTGCGCCAGCAGCAACACGAGCATCGCCGCGGCGAGAAGAGGGTTGCGCCGCCCGAGGCCCCTCATCGCACCGAGGTCGTTTCGGGTCTCTCCCCGACCTTGGACGATGTCGACCACAGCGAACGTACCGATCACGATGAAGGTGTAGGTAAAAAGGTAGAACAGCGCCGCCGAAGACCCTTCCGCCGTAGCAGCCTGCACCCCCAGAAGCACGTAGCCCGCCTGGCTTATCGACGAGTACGCCAGCATCCGCTTGAGGTCACGCTGCGCTATAGCCATCACCGAGCCGACCACGAGGCTGAGCACAGCGAGGAGCCACACGATCGGCCGCCAGTTCGCCTGCTGGGTTCCCAACGCTTGGGTCAGCACACGCAGCAGCCCGGCGAAGCCCGCCGCCTTGGCGACCGCCGCCATGTAGCCGGTAAAGGGAGTCGGTGAACCCTGGTAAACGTCCGGAGTCCAAAAGTGGAACGGCACCGCTGCAACTTTGAACCCGAGCCCGACGATCAGCAGCGCCATCCCTGCCAGAAGGACCCCCGCGTTCGCCGGCACGTTCCCAGCAAGGTAAGCGGCGATCTGGCTGAACTGCGTCGACCCCGTGGCGCCGTACACGAGCGCTATGCCGTACAGGAACACCGCCGAGGAGAAGGACCCGAGGATGAAGTATTTGAGGCCAGCCTCGCCCGACTGTGCACGCCGACGGTGGTAGGCGGCCATCACGTACAAGGCGATGGACATGATTTCGAGGCCGAGGAAGAGCATGATCAGCCCGCCCGACTCCGCCATCAGCATCGCACCCGTCGCCGACATGAGCATGAGGACGTACGCTTCGACGCCGTCGAGGCCTTCGCGGCGCAGGTAGCTGTCGGCAGCGAGGGAGCTCAGGATCACCGCGATCGAGACGAGGATCAGTAGCAGCACGGAGAAGCGGTCGTAGAGCACCTGGCCGCCGATCTCGACGGTGCCGGTCTTGGCCGCCCCGTCGAACCATTGCAGGACCGCGGCGAGTAGCGCCAAACCGCCGATTGCAGCGGTCAGCCCCGGGTAGAGGCCTGTCCTTGTGCGCTTGGGAAGGACCGCCGACACGGCGAGCAGGACGAGCGCTCCGACAGCGAGGATGATCATCGGGGCGATGCTGCGGTAAGCAACGGAGATGTGCAGGGAGTTAGCCGCACTGCACAGCCCGGTTACTTTGTTGCCCCCGCTAGCTACGCTGCAGCCTTGCGGGGCGGTCGTGGTCGTCGAAGCCGGGGACCCCGCTGCCACAAAGACGGAGTGTGCAAACGACGACGTCGCAAACTTGGACGTCGCAAGCGAAGCGCTCATCCGACACCACCCGTCGTCGTTGGCACGGGCGTGGCGCCACCCGAAGCGGCACCGCTCGACGCGCCGGGGGCACCGCCCGCAGACCCACCCGCAACCTTCGAGGACTTGGTCGTGGTGGACAACACATTCTGGTTCGCCGGCACGCTGAACGTCACATGGTTTGTCGTGACGGAAGGCACATGGGCGTTTGGTGCAGCCTGCTCGACGTGGGCGAGCAGATAGTTGACCGACGGGGTCACCCGGTCGAGGAAAGGCTTCGGGTAGACGCCGAGGAAGACTATCCCGACCAGCAGCGGCGCCACGGCAGCGATCTGTCTCCAGCTTATGTCAGTCACTTTGGCATCTGTGGCGAGTGGCGGACCGTGGAAAGCCCTCTGGTAGGCCCAAAGCATGTAGATCGCTCCCGTGACTACGGCAGTAGTACCGACAACAGCCCACCAGCGGTGGGTGATGAACGTCCCGACCAGGACGAGGAACTCGCCGACGAACCCGTTGAGACCGGGCAGGCCGATTGCACTCATTACTACTGTCAGGAAGATCGCGGCGAGTACGGGTGTGGCCTTCGCGAGACCGCCGAGCTCGCTGAAGCGCAGCGTCCCCTTCTTCTCAGCGACTATCCCCACCAGGAAGAAGATCGCCCCCGTGGTGAGCCCGTGGTTGACCATCTCGAAAACGCCGCCGGTGACACCCTGCGACGAGAAGGCGAAGAAGCCGAGAACGATGAACGCCACGTCGACGATCGAAGCGTACGCTACGAGCCGCTTCAGGTCTTTCTGCATGATCGTCACGATCGACCCGTAGACGATCCCCGCCGCGGCGAGCGTGAGGAGCACCGGACCCATGTCGGCGGCGCCTCGGGGCACGAGGTACAGGCCGAGGCGCAGCAGCCCGTAGGCGCCGAGCTTGAAGAGGATTCCGGCGAGGACCATCGATCCCGCTGTAGGCGCCTGCGTGTAGGTGTCAGGAAGCCAGCTGTGGAACGGGACGAGCGGGATCTTGACTGCGAAGGCGATAGCGAACCCGCAGAAGATGAGGACCTGGTCGGAGTGCGGCAGGCTCGATGACACTTTGGCGAGGGTGATCAGACTGAAAGTCTGGTGGCCGCCGTTGTGCGGAGCGTCGAGCGCTACAAGGGCGATTATCGCCACAAACAAGAACGCCGAGCCTGCGAAGGTATATAGGAAAAACTTCATCGCCGCGTAGTTACGCCTGCTCCCACCCCAACCGGCGACGATGAAGTAGCCAGGGACGAGGGTCACCTCGAACATGATGAAGAACACGAACAGGTCCAGCGAGAGGAACGTGCCCATGCACGCCGCTTCGAGCAGGAACATCCACGCCAGGAACGAGCGGGGATTGCCCTTCCAGGTCGGACCGAACATGGCGACCGGGAACAGCAGCGCTGTCATCGCCACCAGGAACAGCGATATGCCGTCGACGCCGAGCGACCAGGAGATCCCGAACTGGCCAATCCACGAGTGGCTGCTCACGAACTCGAAGCCGGCCTTGCCCCGCGGGAAGTCGGCCACCATATATGCGACGAACGCGAGCTCGCCGAGCGCGAAAGCCATACCGATCGGACGGGTCCACACCTTCGCTGCCGACGCCGGGACGAGCATCGAAACGATGGCACCGGCTAGCGGGAGGAAGACGACGATGTTGAGGAGAGGAATACCTGTTGTAGTCACGTTCTGCCCCTCAGCTCCCGGCCCGCATCGACACATACAGCAGCACCGCCGCTGTACCCACGCCGATCGCCAGCGCGTAGTTCCTCACGTAGCCGGTTTGGAGTCGCCGTAGTTGGCGCCCAGCTCCCGCGGCGGACCGCCCGACACCGTTGACGAGACCGTCGACCCACCCGGCGTCGACGACGAAGCTGAAGCGTGTCGCCAGGCGGGCAAGCGGTCCTGACACCGTCGCAGAGACACCCTCGTCGATGTACCAGCCGTGGGCGAGGAATGCCGGTTCGAGCTCGGGTCGCTCGACGGCTTTGCGCCAGAGTCCCATCCCGGCGAACAGGCCACCGAATGCGACGAGCGTCGCTATCACCCCGAGGATCCATTTTGTCCCGGTCGAAACGGTGAACGGCGTGGCGACGGTCGCCGGGAAGATCGGGGCGAGCCACTTGTTGATGAAGTCAAGCCCGGCGAAGTTGGCGTTGAGTAGCCAGCCGAACACCGACGCCACAGTGAGGATCACGAGCGGGATGGTCATGGTCCGAGGTGCTTCGTGCGGCTCGCCGCCGCCGTGCGCCGCCGAACCGTGCGCCGTCGAACCGTGCGCCGTCGAACCGTGCGCCGTCGAACCGTACGCCGACAGGGAACCGTGAGACGAACCGTGCGCCGCCGCCGGAGACAACGGTACCCCCGTGTCCCCCGCCGCACCATGGGCAGCCGCAGCGGAGCTCCACCGCGACTTGCCCCAGAACACGAGACGGACCTGCCTGCTCATGTAGTAGGCGGTGAGGAACGCAGTTGCGATACCGAACGCCCACAGCACAGGGCTCTTGTGCCACGCGGCGGCTAGTACCTCGTCCTTGGACCAGAAGCCGTCGAATGGCGGGATCGCCGCGAGCGCGAGGAAACCCGCCATGAAAGCAGGGAAGGTTATCGGCAGGTACTTACGCAGGTTGCCCATCCGCTTCATGTTCTGCTCGTCGTGGAGAGCGTGAATTATCGAGCCTGCGGAGAGGAACAGCAGGGCTTTGAAAAAGGCGTGCATCACCGTGTGATAGATCCCTGCCTGGTAGTCCCCGGAGCCTTCCGCCAGGAACATGTAGCCGATCTGCGACACCGTCGAGTACGCGAGGACCCGCTTGATGTCGTCCTGCACGCAGGCGATCGTCGCCGCGAGGAAACAGGTGCCGGCACCGATGGACGCGACGATCCACTGCGCATCGGGGCTGAAGTGCAGGATCGGGGCAGCGCGAGCCACGAGGTACACGCCGGCGGTGACCATAGTTGCCGCGTGGATCAATGCGGATACCGGCGTCGGGCCTTCCATGGCGTCGGGAAGCCACATGTAGAGGGGTATCTGCGCCGACTTGGCCACAGCGCCTAAGACCAGCATGATCGAGATGAACGTGGCTGTCGAGTTTGCGAGCGTCGCGTGGCCGGAAGCGAGCGGTGCGAGGACGACCGAGTAGTTGAACGAGCCGAAGTGCTGGAACATCAAGAACAGGGCGATCATGAACCCGAAGTCGCCGACGCGGTTGGTGACGAACGCCTTCTTCGCCGCAACCGCGGCGCTGTTCCGCTCGAACCAGAAGCCGACGAGCCCGTAGGAGCAAAAGCCGACGCCCTCCCAGCCGAGGAAGCTGAAAAGGAAGTTGTCCGCGAGCACAAGGATCAGCATCGAGAAGATAAAGGCGTTCAGGTAGAAGAAGAACCTGCTGAAGCTCGGGTCGCCGCGCATGTAGCCGATCGAGTACAGCGTGATCAACGATCCGACGCCGGT
This sequence comes from Actinomycetes bacterium, assembly GCA_021838305.1. GTDB lineage: Bacteria > Actinomycetota > Acidimicrobiia > Acidimicrobiales > Palsa-688 > JAJZAM01. The sequence goes on from JAKCEB010000016.1 coordinate 19,619, forward strand.
GACGAAGAGGCTCCAAAGGATCGACAGCGGGTCGAGCTGAAGCCCGAAGCTGACGTGCAGCGACCCGACCGGCATCCAGGTGAAGATGGTCTTGTCGACCGAGCGCGAGGTCGACGGTCGCCCGAGCAGCGTCGCCCACACGATCACCGTGCAAACGAACGACCCTGCCGCCATCGCCGTGGCGAGCCAGCCTGAGACGGGGTCGAGGATCCTGCGTCCAGCGAAGAGGAGGACGAGGGCGCCTGCAAACGGGAGCGCAACTATGAGGTAAGCGGCGTTCAAAGGAAGCTTCAGCCCTTCAGTATGTGGATGTCGTCGGCGGTTGCGGCAGCCCGGCGGCGGAAGAGAGCGACGATGATAGCGAGCCCTACGACGACCTCCGCTGCGGCGACGACGAGGACGAACAAGACGTCGACCTGGCCACCGATGTCGTTTAGGAGACGGGCGAAGGTGACGAAGGTCAGGTTCACTGCGTTCAGCATGAGCTCGATGCACATGAACATGACCAGCACGTTGCGCCTCACCAGCAGCCCCGTAGCGCCCATTCCGAAAAGGATTGCCGCGAGCACCAGGTACCAGGCGCTGGGGACGCTCACGATGTCACCTCGGAGCTCTCCTCTGCGACGGCTGCGCCGGTTGGTATGGCATCTCCTGTGGATACGGCGCCTGCGCCGTCAACGGCGGCTTCGTCGTTTCCGGCCCCTCCCGCCCGCTTGGACAGAACGACGGTCGCCACGACTGCGATGACGAGCAGCGCCGCCGTCATTTCGAACGGAAGGAGGTAACCCGTGTAGACCGCCTGCCCGACCTTCTGCACGTTGTCGCCGGCCCCGTTGAGCGCGCCCGACTGTGCGGGTGTGCCGCCGACCCAGTGGTCGACACGTGACAGAGCGAGGATCTCGACCAGCACCACCAGGCCCATCAGCAGCGCCAGCGGCTTCTGCAGCTTGGTCGGCTCCGCCGCTATCGCCTCTTTGCGGTCGACGCCCAAGAACATGATGACGAACAAGAAAAGGATCACGACCGCGCCGGCGTAGACGATTATCTGCACCGCCGCCAGGAAGTCAGCCGACTGGTCTATGAACTCGAGCGCCACACCGAAGAGCGTGACTACCAGCATGAGAGCGCAGTGCACCGGGTTGCGCAGCAGGATCACCCCGGCGGCCCCTGTGAGGATCATCGCCGCGCCGACGAGGAAGACCGCCCATGCCGATGCGTGCGCCAGGGCCTGGGCCGACGTGTCGGCGAGAAGAACGCTTTGAAGCGAAGCGAGCATCAGTCCTCACCCCGGTTCGGTCGTTTGTCGTCGACTCCGATGCCACGAAGCGCACCAGACAGGGTCTCACGCAGCGAGATGTCCGTGTCGGCGGCGTAGTCCGCGGACGTCGGGTCGCTCTGGCCTCTCTGGGCGGGTCGCACCCCGTAGCCGAGCTCACCGGACCACAAGGCCTGGCCCTCGAGTGAAGCCGCGCCGACCGGGGAAGTCGCTCTAACCCAGGCTGAAGTGTTCTCGTCGTCGCCGGGTTTCCAGTCCTCCCAGGGCAGCTGCTGCGGGCGGCCGTCGTCGTCTACGAGAAGCTCGGACTTCGTATAGATGGCGTCAGCACGATTGACAAAGGAGAACTCGAAGAGCTTCGACTCGGTGATCGCCTCGGTGGGACACGCTTCGACGCACAGGTCGCAGTGGATGCAGCGCAGGAAGTTGATCTCGTAGACGAACCCGTAGCGCTCCCCAGGCGACACCGGTGCGTCGGGCGGATTGTCCGCCCCTCTCACGTAGATGCACTTGGCCGGGCAGACGCCGGCGCACAACTCGCAGCCGATGCACTTCTCCATGCCGTCCTCGTAGCGGTTGAGTACGTGGCGACCATGGAAACGCTCGGGTTTCGGGCGCTTCTCCTCGGGATACTGGGTCGTGACCTTAGGCTTGAAGGGCAGCTTGCCGGTGACCACGAACCCCCGCAGCTGGCGGGGCACTATGTCGGATAGGCGGCTCATAGCTGTCTGCCTGTCATGGATTCGCTTCGCTGGGTTCCTTCGATGTCGCTGCTGGTCTTGCCGACCTCGATCGCGCGTGTGAGTAGCAGGTACAAAGCGACGCTGGCGACGATCGCTATGAAACCCCATTTGCGGTCGGCGATGTAATGACCGATACCCGAGCCGGAACTCGTGGAGGTCGCCTGGAAGCCGGCGATGATCATGAGCATCGCCAAAGCGGCCGGGATCATCTTCTTCCACCCTAGATCCATCAGCTGGTCGTAACGCAACCGTGGAAGGGTTGCCCGGATCCACACAAAGATGTAGAGCACCACCAGCTCTTTGATGATGAACCACACCGGACCGATCGAATGCCCGGCGATGCGCGGACCGTCCGGGCCGCCGAGCCACAGCGTGATGATGATCGCCGAGTTGGTTATGAGCGCTGCGTATTCGGCGAGGTAGAACCAGGCGAAGTCAACCGACGAGTACTCGAGGTTGTAGCCGCCGGATATCTCCTCCTCGGCTTCGACCAGGTCGAACGGCGCTCTGGTCATCTCTGCGGTGATCGCCACCGAGAAGAGGATAAAAGGTATGACCGCGGTGTGTATCACATTCCAGTGATAGAGAAACCCGCCGTGCTGGGCTGCGACGATCGAGCTCGTGTGCAGTGAGCCGGTGACCAAGACGACCGTCGCGGTCGTAAGACCGAGAACGGCCTCATACGACACCATCTGCGCGCTTGCACGCACCGAGCCGAGCAGCGGGTACTTAGACCCCGACGCCCACCCCGCCAACATCACCCCATAGACGGCCACGCCGGAGGTCATGAGAAGGAAAAGGATCCCCCACTGCGGGTCCGCAAGCTGCAACTCGGTCGTGTGGTGTGCGATAGTTATTTGACCGCCGAGCGGCACAATCGCGAAAGCGATTAGCGCCGGCAGGAGCATGAGATACGGGGCGATCTTGTAGACCACCTTGTCGGCGCCCTTGGGGGTGAAGGCCTCCTTGAAGAGGAGCTTCGTCCCGTCGGCGAGTGATTGCAGCCAGCCGTTCGGGCCGGCCCGGTTCGGCCCGTAGCGAACGCCGAGCCGCGCGATCACCTTGCGCTCGTACATGATCATGAAGAGCACCGACAGAAGCACGATCGCGAACACGGCGACGACCTTGACGACGATTATCACCCAAACAGCGAGGTTGAGCCCGTGGACGAATAGTGGGTCCCCTGTCATTTGGCACCTCCAGGGCTCAATCCAACAACGGTCACGTTCTCCGCCGAGTCGATCAGCACGCCGACCGGGCTGCCGGGGAGGTTCCAGGGTATGACGGCCACCCCACGCGGAAGCGCAGGATCTGCCTCAGCGGTGACCGTCACGGACCCTTTACGCGATGCGACTACGACGTCTTCTCCTTCGCCTACGCCGATCTCGGCGAGCTCCGCCGGGTTGACTGTCACTGTCGCTGGAACGGCGAGACCGGCGAGGTGGGCCGACGACTGAACTGCGGTGCCTGCGTCCCACATCCGCCGCCGGGTCACCAACACCAGACGACCACCAACGGCACTGTCACCGTCACTGTCACCAGTCGGCGCCCACGCACCGGTGGGCGATCCCATCGCAACCCCCGGCGTGTAGAGCAGCGGGGGCACCGGCGGTGCCTCGTCAGCCTCTCCATGAGCCGCACCCTCTCCATGAGCCGCACCGTTCGCTGAGCCGTTCACTCCACCGGGACGGCTCACGTAGATAGAGCTCGGCGGGACCTTGTGGCGCTCCGCCGAGGCGATCCCCGGGTCGGCCATCGGGTCAAGCGGTCGGAGCGACGTCGCTACAGCCTCCGCCAAGGGAACGACGATTCCGTCGCGGCCGTAAAGGCCGCTCACATCGTGATGGCTCACACCCCGATGCAATGGCGACAGCGCTTCGATCTCAGCCCAGACGTCCTCGAGGCTCGCAACTCCGAGGTCGCGTCCGAGAAGCGACGCTAGCTCCGCGGCGATCATCCACTCGGGCCAGGCGCTGCCCGGCTCCCCGACCTGTCCCAGCCAGGAGATCCGCCCCTCGAGATTGGTAAACGTCCCGCGTCTCTGGCTCCAAGGTGCCCCCGGCAGAACGACGTCCGCTTTGCGAACCGACTCGCTTAGATGCGTGTCGACGGCGACGACGAAACGAGCGCCGAGCAGGCCTCGAAGGGCTACGTCTGCGTCGGGGAAGTCCGAGATGGGATCGGCGCCGAGAAGTACCAGCGCCCCGATCCGGCCGCGTGCCGCAGCCGCCAGCATCGAAGCGGTGTCCATTCCCGCCTCGCTCGGAAGCTGCGCACCCCAGTGGTGCTCGTAGAAATCGCGGCCCTCCTCCAAGGAGACCCGGCCCGGCAGGACGCCGGGGGCCATGCCCAAGTCGAGCGCCCCGTGGACGTTCCCGCGCCGCAACGCGGACAGAAAAGCGACCCCGGGGATCCCGGCGAGCACCTGCAGCGCCGCTACTACCTGCTCGTCGCTCTCTGCGAGCGACGGCCTCCCGGCGATTACAACTACGGCCGGCCCCGATCCGCCGACGGTCGACTGCGCGCGGTCGATATGCGCTCGAAGCGACTCGATCGTCGCAGCGTCGACACCTCCGACCCCTCCGACCGGCACGGCCGGCTCGTCCCGGGAAGTGATCGCGCTAGCAAGAGCCGCCAGATGCCCCGGCGTGTACAGCGCTGTTTCGGCCGCGTAGCGGCTGAGTCCTGTCGGTGCGGGCGTTATCTCGACGAGCTGCGTCGAGCCCTCTCGTACCGCGTGACGCAGCCGGAGGTAAAGGACCGGCAGCTCGTCTTTGATGTCCGGGCCGATCGTGATGACCAAAGGAGCGTTTGTCGCCTCGTCGATGGTGGACCGCCTGACGCCGAGGATCGTCTTCGCCGGCAGGCCGTCGCCCAGTTGGGCGTCGATGTTGTCCGTGCCGAGCACGACCCGGGCAAGCTTCGCCCAAAGGTATGCGTCCTCGTTGGGCAGGTTTGCCCCGCCGATGATCCCGGCCGAGGCGCCGCCGCCCGAGCGCAGCGCCGCGCGGATCCCCGACGCAGCCTTGGCGAGCGCATCCGCCCACGAAGTCTCGACCAGCTCGTCGCCTTCGCGCACCATCGGGACGCTCAGACGTCCCCGGTCCGAGGCGTCCGGGTAGCTGAAGCGGCCCTTGTCGCAGAGCCATCCCCAGTTGACAGGGTCCGAGTCGACGCCGATCAGGCGCGTCACCTGGCCTTGCGTCGCCTGGATCGCGCTCCGGCAGCCGACCGAGCACGTCGTGCAGGTGCTCTCGACCTGCTCGAGGTCCCACGGGCGCGCCTTGAAGCGGTAGGGCTTCGACGTCAACGCTCCGACCGGGCAGATCTGCACGACGTTCCCGCTGAAATACGACGAGTACGGCGCGTCCGGGAAGACCGCGACCTCGGTACGGTCGCCGCGCTCGGCGAAGTCGATCAGCGGGTCGCCGGCGACCTCGTCGGCGAAACGGACGCAGCGGCCGCACTGGATGCAGCGTTCACGGTCCAGGTACACCAGGTCGGAGATTGCTATCGGCTTCTCCCAATGGCGCTTCTCCTCCACGAAGCGGGACTCGCCCGGGCCGTAGGCGAGGGTCTGGTCCTGCAGGGGGCACTCCCCGCCCTTGTCGCACACCGGGCAGTCGAGGGGATGGTTGACTAGGAGAAACTCGAGGACACCCTCTTGAGCTTTGAGCGCCTTGTCGCTTTTGGTGTGGATGGTCATCCCGTCGCTCACGGGGTTGAAACACGCGGGCATGAGCGACGGTCCTCTCGGCCCGTCGACCTCGACGAGGCACATGCGGCACATGCCGACCGGCTTCATCCTCGGGTGATAGCAGAAACGGGGGATGTAAACGCCCGCCTCGTCTGCGGCGTCGATGATCCACTGGCCGCCTTTTACCTCGACCTCGCGACCGTCGATGTTGATCTTCACCGTCCCGGCGTCGCCGGACGGCTTCAGCGGGGCCGTTCCGACAGCGCTCTCGGTGACCGAAGGAGGCTTGGTCAGGCGCACGGCTACTGCGTTGCCGCTACTGCCGCTGCGCCCAGCGGCGTCGGCGGTGTTGCTCTTCGACTCAGACACGTGCCAGCCTCCGTGGTAGGCGGTCGGGCGGGAACGGGCAACGCCCCTCACGGATGTGCGCCAGATATTCGTCACGGAAACGTGACATTCCCGCTGCAATCGACGGCGGCATCGACGGCCCGAGGACACAGATCGTCGTCTGGGCGGGAGGCCAGGTCACTCCAGGCGAGATGTTGTCGCAGATGTCCATCAGGAGATCCAGGTCGGCCTCGCGGCCTTGGCCCATCTCGATCCGTTCGAGGATCTTCTCCAGCCATCCGCCGCCTTCGCGGCACGGTGTGCACTGTCCGCACGACTCCCGGTGGAAGAACCTCACGATCCTCCACGCCGCGCGGACCATGCACGCGGTGTGGTCCATCGGGATGACAGACCCCGATCCTGCCATGCTGCCGATCCCAGCGATCGCCTCATTCGACAGTGACACGTCGAGGTGCTCGGGTCCGATCCACGGCGACGACACCCCACCCGGGATGATCGCCTTGAGCTCGTTGTCGTCTCGGATTCCTCCGCCGAGCGCCGGGTCGAATATGAGATCCCGGAATGTCGCTTTCGCCCATTCCAGCTCGTAGTTGCCCGGCCGTTTCACGTGACCGGCCAGGGCGAGGAGCTTCGTGCCCTTTGAGCGTCCCTCTCCGAGCGCCGCGAAACTGTCGCCCCCGTTTTGGATCACCCACGGCAGGTTGGAGACAGTCTCCACGTTGTTGACGATGGTCGGCGCGCCGTAGAGGCCCATCACAGCTGGGAAGAACGGCGGCTTGATCCTCGGGTAACCGCGCTTTCCTTCGAGGCTTTCGAGAAGCGCCGTCTCCTCCCCGCAGATGTAGGCACCGGCGCCTGGGTGCACGACGACGTCGACCGAGAAGCTGCTACCGAAAATGTTCGCCCCCACCGCACCGTAGTCGTACGCCTCGTTCAGCGCCGCCTGCAGCCGCTCGATCGCAAGCGGGAACTCGCCTCTGACGAAGATGAACACCTGGGCGGCGCCTATCACGTAGGCGCAGATCACAGCGCCCTCGATCAACTGGTGCGGGTCACCCTCGATCAGCGCATGGTCCTTGAAGGTGGCCGGCTCGCTCTCGTCTCCGTTGATGGTCAGGTAGACCGGCTGGGACTGGCGCAGCATTCCCCATTTTCGACCCGCCTCGAAACCGGCGCCACCTCGGCCGAGGATGTTGGCGGTGTTCACCTGGTCGTGGATCGCCTGAGGCGTCATCGTGAGTGCACGCCGCAAGCCCTGGTAGCCGCCGCTGGAGAGATACGAGCCGATCGTCCA
>JAKCEB010000180.1 GCA_021838305.1 Actinomycetes bacterium
TGACGTGCGCGTACTGTGCGGCGACGCTCCAACCGGGGCAGGCTGTCTGCAAGGTCCATTCTTCGTCGCTGATGTCGCGCCCGAGTGCGCCGAGGCTGGCCCAGACCTCGTCGAGCTGCGCCTTCAGACCTGCAGCCGAGCTGTCCGCCCGCAGCCCGGCACCGGGCGACGTCGCGCTCACGGCACCGGCGTCTGGATGCTTCTCCAGTCGCGTGCTTTCAAATAGGGGGAAAAAATTGACTCGATGTGGCCCCAGTCCTCTCCAGTCTTCGGCCTGCGCATCTCGTAGAGGTGAGGAAATTCGCTCCACATGACGACGGCATCCCAGAGCCGCCCCGCCTGCGCGCCGAGAGGAGCCGGCGTCACTACCGGTCCGAAGATCGTGTCAGCGCCGTCTATCACCAAAGTCGGCACTCCGTAGCCACCCAGCGCGACCGCCGCCTCGTGGTCATCCCTGACGTCTTGGTTGGTGGAGTCGTCCGCGAGGGCTGACGCAACGAGGCTCGTGTCCTGGCCGATCTCTGCGAGCACGACGGCCACGCCTTCGGGGGTGTGCACTTTGAGGCCCTCCTCGTGGAGCATCCTCCCGGCCACCTGGTAAAAGGCGTCGACGGCGTCGTTCCCGTTCTCCTGGCGTCGCAGCAGGGCTGCCACGCGTAGCATCGACCACCCGTAGGACCAGGGCCGTTCCCACGGGTGCTTCTTCGAGGGCTCACGGTTGGCCTCCTCCAGTGAGAAGAACCTCCAGGTCACCGTTATCTCACGCTGTTCACGCGCCGCACGTATCCACTTCGCGGACTGGTACGCCCACGGACACATCACATCGAAGTAGAAGTCGACGTTGTACACGACGCTCCGGGGGAGGGACTCGAACCCCCAACCTAGTGGTTAACAGCCACCCGCTCTGCCGATTGAGCTACCCCGGAAGGACGCCCAACGTTACCAGGAAAAAGCCGTAGCGGGACCCGTGGCGGACCTTCGAGTCGCCCCGAGGCGGATCTCACTCGAGCTCTAAATAGCTCCGCAGGTGGCCTGAATGTATCGGGTTGCGCAACCGAGCGAGCGTCTTGATCTCGATCTGGCGGATTCGTTCGCGTGTCACTCCGATCTCCCGGCCGACCTCGTCGAGGGTGTGCATACGCCCGTCGACCAGCCCGAAACGGAGGCGGAGGACTTTGCGCTCCCGCTCCGGCAGGTCCTCCAGGGCGTCGTTCAAGGCTCGGTTGAGCATCGCCTGGGTAGCCGCCTCGAGTGGTGCGACCGCAGCCGAGTCTTCGATGAGGTCGAACAGGCTGAAGTCGTCGTCGCCCATCGGCTGCTCCAACGAGATGGTCTCCTGGCTGGCGAGGAGGATGTCTCGCACTTTCCCGGCGGTCATCTCGACGCTCGCTGCGACCTCGTCCACCGTCGGGTCTCGGCCCAGGTCCTGCAGGAGCTGGCGTTGCGCCCGCATCACCGAGTTGATCGTGTCGATCATGTGGATCGGGATGCGTATGGTCCGGGCCTGATCAGCGATCGCCCTGCTCACCGCCTGGCGGATCCACCAGGTCGCGTACGTAGAGAACTTGAAGCCCTTGGAGTAGTCGAACTTGTCGACCGCCCTCATCAGACCGACGTTGCCTTCTTGTATAAGATCCAGGAAGGCCATTCCGCGGTTGCGGTAACGCTTGGCTATCGACACGACGAGGCGCAGGTTCGCTTCGATCAGAACCCTCTTGGCCGCCAGGCCCTCCAAACGGACGCGCTCGTCGTCGACGAAAGTCGATTCGGGCGGCCCGTCGGGACCTTCCCGGAGCACGGCAAGGCGTTCGGTCGCAGCGAGACCGGCCTGGACACGACGAGCCAGCGACACCTCCTCGGCCGACGTGAGCAGCGGCACTTTGCCGATCTCCTTCAGGTACATCCTGACTGGGTCCTCGCCACCTGCGGAGCCTTCGAACGCGTCGGCGTCGGCGCTGCGGGGCCTCTGGACGCGCCGGCGTGGCCGAGTCGTGGCAGCCCCCTCCGACGCTGCGCCGGTCAACTCGTCGCCGGGCGTCGAGGGTCCGTCCGAGGCATCGCCCGGCCGAGCTTTACGCTTCGGCCGCCCCCGTGCGGGAGCAGCCGGACCGGTTCCGACATCGCCGACATCGCCCGCATCGCCCGCTTCGCCGGCGTCGAAGTCTCCCCGGAATTCGATGCTGCTTGCGGCTATGCGCGCCCCGACAGACGAGATGACCTCCGGTGTGAGCTCGACCCCCGAGAGCACGCTCAGAAGGTCGTCGGCGTCGAGGTAGCCGCGCTCGCGCCCGACCAAGAGCAAAGCTACGAACTCGCTCTCAGGAAAGTCGCCGGCCGGCTGCTCGTCTACCCGGGCAGGACCGCCGTCGCCGGGGCGCACGCCTGTCATTGGTCCTGACCGCCGCTTGCCTCGAACGCCGGAGCGTCCACACGCCGTGCGACGAGCCACCCTATGAGCGCCTCCGACGCCTCCCGGGCGAAGCTGCGGTCGTCGGACTCGTCGCGTCGGATCTGCTCCGCCGCAAGCTTCAGCCATCCGATAGTCGGCGAGTAGGCGGCCTGGTCGGCCGGCGAAGCACGGCGCATCTCCGCTTTCAGCGTCGTCAGCTCCCTGTCGACCGCCCGTTCCAAAAGCAGGTTCACGACGTCGTCGGGCTCCGCGTCCGACTCGTCCAAAGCGGCTCGCTGTAGAAGCTCCGCTACCTGCGGCGCAGCGCCTTCGATTGCCCTGTAGACGTCCGGGGCGCCGCTTAGAGCCTGGTATCCCTGGAGCGCGACGCCGGGCGAGAACATGACGCTGTGAAGCTGAGCGGCTATGTCGTCGGGCCTTTGCACGAGCATGCGCAGCGCCTCCATCTCCGGGCCGCCTACCGCCGAAGGGGCGGGGCGCCTCACGGCGACCGGCCTCTCGACGGGAGCCGAACCCATCGTCCGGAGCCGATCGGGCCGCACCTGGCACCTGTCCGCGACGGCCATCAGATACTGGTCGCGCACGAGCGGATCCGGATGCCCGGCGATCATCGTCATCGCCTCGCCCGCGGCTCGGGCACGCCCCTCGGGGTGTGAAAGGTCGCTGGCAGCAAACAAGCGGTTCAGCCTGAAACCCAGGTACGGAGTCGCTGCGCCGATCGAGGCGAGAAGCCCCGGCGGGTCGGCGCGTGCCGCGTCGGCCGGGTCGGTCCCTGGAGGAAGGTCCAAGACACTGATCGTCACGTCGAAGCGCGACTCCCAGGCGTAGAACTTGTCGGCTGCTGCCTGGCCGGCAGCGTCAGCGTCGTACGCGACGACGATACGGCGGGCGAAGTTAGTCAACGCCTTGATGTGCCCGTCGGAAAGCGCGGTGCCGCAGGTTGCGACCGCCTCGTGTACACCGGCCCGCTGAAGGCCGATCACGTCCGTATAGCCTTCGCAAACGACGACCCTGCCACGCTCCACGATGGCCTTCTTCGCCCAGTTGAGCCCGTAGAGGGTCCGGCTTTTGTCGTAGACGGTGGTGTTCGCCGTGTTCTTGTACTTGGGGCCCTGCCCGCCCGGAAGTAGGCGCCCCCCGGCGCCGACCGGCTGGCCACCCGGCTCGAAGATCGGGAACAGGACCCGACCCCGGAAGAAGTCGACGTAGCGGCCCTGCCCGTCGAAGGTCGCGAGACCCGCATCGACCAATGCGGCGACCGGAACCCCGAGGCTGCGCACCAGCACGTCCCGGCCGGCGGGCGCCCAGCCGAGGCTGTACCGGCGGACGACGTCGCCGTCGTAACCACGCTCGCGACGTAGATAGGCGCGTGCGGGCGCTGCATCCTTGGAGGACAGGAGCCTGTCGTGGTACCACGCGACTGCCGCCTGGAGCGTTTCGTGGGTGCGGTTGCGCCGCTGGCGGTCCTGGCCGCCGGATGCCTCGTCGTAGCGAAGGGTGATGCCGGCACGCTTTGCGAGCTTCTCGACGGCGTCGGCGAAGTCGAGGTGGTCCATCTCCCGGACGAAAGAAATGGCGTCGCCTTTGGCTCCGCACCCGAAGCAGTAGTAGAGGCCGAGCTCGGCGTTGACCGAAAGGGACGGCGATTTCTCCGTGTGGAAAGGGCAAAGCCCGCTCCAGCGGGTCCCGACCCGGCGCAGGGCAAGGTGCTCGCTGACCACTGCGACGAAGTCGGTGGCGGCCCTGACCTTGGCGATGTCCTCGTCGACTATCCCCACGACCCGAGCCTACGACTCGCCGCAACGATCAGCGGTTCGCCACCACAGCCTGGGCGGCAGCCAGCCTCGCGATAGGAACCCGGAACGGCGAGCACGACACGTAGTCGAGACCGACCCTGTAGAAGAAGTCGATCGACTCGGGATCGCCGCCGTGCTCGCCGCAGACGCCCAGCTTGATGTCCGGCCTGGCGGAGCGGCCCCGCTCGACGGCGTCGCGCACGAGCTGGCCGACGCCGGTCTGGTCGATCGTCTCGAACGGGTTGCGCGAGAGGAGTCCCTCGGCGAGGTAGGCGGCCATCATCCGGCCCTCCACGTCATCGCGGGAGAAGCCGAACGTCATCTGCGTCAGGTCGTTCGTACCGAAACTGAAGAAGTCGGCTTCCTCGGCCATCTCGTCGGCGCGCACCGCGGCCCGGGGGGTCTCGATCATCGTCCCGATGGCGACGTCGAGCTTCCTGCGAAGCCCTTTGCTGCTCTCGGCGATCGCCTCCTGCACCCACGACCGGGCGAGTCCGAGCTCCTGGCGTGTGACGGTAAGGGGGATCATGACCTCGACCTTGGGCTTGCCTCCCGCCGCGACCCGCTCGGCGGCCGCTTCGAGGAGTGCCCTCACCTGCATCGCGTACAAGCCGGGTTTGATCACGCCGAGGCGAACGCCGCGGGTGCCGAGCATCGGGTTCGCCTCGTGCCAGTATCGGGCCGCGGCGAGCATCTGACGCTCCTCGTCGCTCAGCCCCGAGCTGGCCTCTTTTATCTCCAGCTCTCCGGTGGAGGGCAGGAACTCGTGCAGCGGCGGGTCGAGGAGGCGCACCGTGACCGGCAGCCCGTCCATCGCCTCGAGTATCGCGACAAAGTCCTGCTTCTGGGCGACCCTGAGCTCCTCCAGGGCGGCAGCCTCGTCGTCAGGGTTCGACGCCAAGATCATGCGGCGCACGATCGGAAGGCGGTCGTCGGCGAGGAACATGTGCTCGGTGCGACACAAACCGATGCCCTGCGCTCCGAACTCGCGGGCCTTCGCCGCGTCGGGACCGTTGTCGGCGTTCGCACGCACTGCGAGGTGCCCTTTTCGGATCTGGTCGGCCCACGAGAGGATCGTGTCGAACTCCTCGGGCGGGCTCGCGTCCTTGAGGGGAACCTCACCGAGGGCGATCACGCCGGTGCTGCCGTCGATCGATATAAAATCGCCGGCCGCGACTGTCCGCTCCCCTATGACAAATTTACCTCCGGTGATACGCAGCGCCTCCGCTCCGACGACCGCCGGCTTCCCCCATCCGCGCGCTACGACCGCCGCGTGACTCACGAGACCCCCACGCGTGGTAAGAATTCCCTGCGCCGCGATCATCCCGTGGACGTCCTCGGGGGAGGTTTCGTTGCGCACCAGGATCACCCGCTCGCCGCGCTCCGCGGCCTCGGCCGCTTCGTCGGCCTCGAAGACCACACGCCCGACCGCTGCACCCGGCGAAGCGGCGAGTCCTTTGCCGAGAACCACCGCCGGCTCTTCCGCGAACTGCGGGTGCAGCACCTGGTCCAAGTGCTCCGCGCTCA
>JAKCEB010000181.1 GCA_021838305.1 Actinomycetes bacterium
ACCCAGCTGGTCCATGGAAGGTGCGCTCGCCCTGACGATCACGTCGTAGGGGCCTGTCACGTCCTCAGCCGAGTCGACCCCGTCGATGGAGCGTGCCGCGTCGACGACCGAGGCAGCCCTGCCGATCTCGGTCTGGATCAGTACATAAGCGCTGACTGGCACAGCGGTCCCCCAAGCTGAGTTGCGCAGGTGAGTTGCGCTCAAACTCTATATCGTTGGATGTCCAATCTAGTCGGCGTCGTCGAGACGTTTTTGCAGGTTGTCGAGCTGGCGCCACAGCTCGTCAGGCATCCGCTCCCCGAGGCCCTCGTAGAACCCCCTGATGGATGGAATGTCACCCCTCCAGCCTTCTACGTCCACGCCGAGGAGGGTGTCCATGTCGGAGCGGTCCACTTCGAGGCCGTCGATCGAGATCGCTGAGGGAGCCGGCAGCAGACCTATCGGGCTGTCCACCGCCTCGCCGCGACCTGCGCATCGCTCGAACACCCACTCAAGGACACGGCTGTTGTCACCGAAACCTGGCCACAGGAAGCGCCCGGCGGCATCTTTGCGGAACCAGTTGACGTAGAACATTCGAGGAAGCTGCCGCGGTCCGGTCCCGTCCGGCAGGGACAGCCAATGCGATAGGTAGTCGGCCATGTTGTACCCACAGAACGGGAGCATCGCGAACGGGTCGTGGCGGAGCTGACCGACGGCGCCAGCTGCGGCAGCGGTTGTTTCGGATGCCATGATCGAACCTAGGAACACGCCGTGCTCCCAGTCGAACGACTCGGTTACGAGAGGGACGACACTCGAGCGGCGGCCGCCGAAGAGGATCGCCGAGATCGGGACTCCTTCAGGGTCCTGCCACTCGGGGGCGATCGCCGGATCCTGGGAGGCGGGGGCCGTGAACCGGGCGTTCGGGTGGGCCGCGGGAGTCGCAGATCCCGGCGTCCAGCTTTGGCGTTTCCAGTCGGTGAGATGCGACGGCGGGTCGTCGGTCATCCCTTCCCACCACACGTCGCCGTCGTCGGTCATCGCCGTGTTCGTGAAAATGCAGTTCCCCGACAGCGTGAGCATCGCGTTGAGGTTGGTACGGCTATTGGTGCCGGGCGCCACCCCGAAAAAGCCGTATTCGGGATTGATAGCTCGCAGCGACCCATCAGGCGCGAACTTCATCCATGCGATGTCGTCGCCTATCGTCTCCACTTTCCATCCCGGGAGGCTCGGGATGAGCATCGCGAGGTTCGTCTTGCCGCACGCCGAGGGGAACGCTCCCGTCACGTAGCGCACCTCGCCCTCCGGTGACGTGAGCTTGAGGACCAGCATGTGCTCGGCGAGCCACCCCTCGTCGTGCGCCATCACCGAGGCGATGCGAAGGGCGAAGCACTTCTTGCCTAGAAGGGCGTTCCCCCCGTAGCCGGACCCGTACGACCAGATCTCGCGGGTCTCAGGGAAATGCACGATGTACTTGTTGTCGGCGTTGCAAGGCCATGCCACGTCGACGTCACCGGGTTCGAGCGGCGCGCCGACGGAGTGCACGCACGGGACGAACTCTCCGTCCTCTCCCAGGACTTCCAGCGCAGCGGACCCCATCCGCGTCATGATCCGCATGCTGGCAGCCACGTAAGCGCTGTCTGTGAGCTGTACCCCGATATGCGAGATAGGCGACCCGAGCGGCCCCATCGAGAACGGCACGACATACATCGTGCGGCCACGCATCGATCCGGAGAAAAGGTCACGGAGTACAGCTTTCATCTCCTGCGGTTCGCGCCAGTTGTTGGTTGCTCCCGCGTCGATCTGGCGCTGCGAGCACACGAACGTGCGGTCCTCCACCCGCGCGACGTCAGCGGGATCCGACGTCGACCAGAAGCTGTTCGGGCGGCGATCGCTCGAAAGGGGAACGAATGTGCCAGACGCCACAAGCTCCCCGCACAGCCTCTCGTACTCCTCGGCGGACCCGTCGCAAATCACGACGCTGTCGGGCTCGGTCAGCGCCGCCCACTCGTCAACCCATTTTGCGAGGCGCTTGTGTCCGAGGAGCGGCAGGTTGGAGGTCATATTCGTCGGTGTCTCCTTCTGAAGCATTGCAAAATCTTGTCTGCGATCACCCTACGATCACCGTATGAACGACAGTACCTGCGGCCCTGTATGAAAGGCGAGTTCGCACTGATAGCGGAGATCGCCGCCGCTCTCGACGCCTCAGACGACGTCGAGGAGCTGTGGATAGGCGACGACGCAGCGATCGTGCATCCCCCGCAGGGCTGGATGTTGCTCAGCGCCGACACTGTCGTTGCCGGTGTCCATGCTGACCTGGCGTTCACGCGCCTCGACGACTTCGGATGGAAGGCCATGTGTGCGTCCGTCAGCGACATCGCGGCGATGGGCGGCGTGCCATCCCAGGCTCTGGTGACCGTCACGGCCCCCTCCGGAACCGACATAGGACTGCTCTATTCGGGAGTTTCGGCTGCGGCACGCCACCTCGCATGCCCCGTAGTCGGGGGCGACCTGAGCAACGGCCCGGAGGTGGTCGTCACTGTCGCAGTGACCGGTAGCTGCCCCGGCCCTCCGGTCAGGCGTAGCGGCGCCCGACCTGGAGACAGGATATGGGTCACCGGACCCCTGGGCGGATCCGCAGCGGGCCTCAGGCGTCTGCGCTGCGGGGAGGCGAGATATGACAACGTGACGGAAAGAGGAAGCGCAGTCCGGGCACACGCACGCCCCACGGCCTGCCTTCGCGAAGGAAGCGCAGCCCGACTCGCAGGAGCAAGCGCGATGATCGACGTCTCAGATGGTCTCGCGGCGGACCTTGGCCATATCGCCGACGCGTCGGCGGTGGGTTTTCGACTCGATCATCTACCGGTGCATCCCGAAGCGACGCTCGACGAAGCCGTCGGGGGTGGTGAGGACTTCGCCCTCGTGTTCTGCGCCCCGCCCGACGCCAGAATCGACGAGTCTTTTACCGGGCTCGACCCGCCTATCATGATCGGGGTATGCGTCGAGGACCGAAGCGAGCGGACGTTGCTCTCTAGACCTTTGGAAGCGCCGGGATGGCAGCACACATGGTGACCCGGCGGCCGAGAACGCAAAGTGTGGCGCCGGCATCGTCGGTGAAAGATTGATCCCCGGCTGGCCTGCCGCTCTTTCGGTGGCGGGATCCGACTCGTGGGGTGGGGCAGGTATCCAGGCGGACCTGCGGACCTTCGCGGCTTTCGGCGTCTGGGGTAGTGCGGCGGTCACTGCCGTCACCGCCCAGAACCACAAAGGTGTCCTCGCTGCGAGCGTCGTGACCCCTGAACTGGTGCGCGAGCAGATCGACGCCATCGCCGACGCCGTGCAGATAGGCGCGATCAAGACGGGGATGCTTGGCGACGCAGAAGTCATCGAGGCGGTCGCGTCGGCTTACGTCGAGCACAACTTGGGGCCGCTCGTCGTGGACCCGGTGCAGGCAGCGTCGCACGGCGGCAGCCTCCTCGACCCGGCCGGACTGCCGGCGCTCGTCTCGCGTCTTCTACCGCTCGCAGCGCTCGTCACCCCCAACCTGCCTGAAGCGGAATCCCTTGTCGGGGGGTCTATCTCAAGCCGTGAGGCGATGGTCGACGCAGCGAGGGAGATCGAACTTCTAGGACCGGCCGCGGTACTGATCAAGGGAGGCCATCTCGAAGGAGCCGAGTCCCCGGATCTGCTGTGGGCCAATGGCCGGCCCGAATGGATCGAAGCGCGACGCCTCCCCACCCGTCACACGCACGGGACCGGATGCACCCTGTCGGCAGGCATCGCAGCCTGCCTAGCCGCCGGCGACGACATGAATTCGGCTTGCGTGCGCGCCAAAATGTATGTCAACCGGTGCCTCGGAGCTCTCGCAAGCGGCTGACGCGGCGTTCTAGCGGGCGAGAACCGCGCAAATTTCCGCCTTTGGCGTCGTAGTGCCCAAAGCGCGGATGGTTTCTCAAGGCGACCGTGGAGTGCTCCGAGTGAACATCCATGCCGGTTTCACGTCTAAACACATCGAGCGTCGACGGTCGATTGGCGCAGGTACCGTCCTCTCAGGAACCGGCACGGGCAGAGCTCCCGGCCCTTCCTCCAGGGCAGGGGATCGCCGACCTGCTGGTTCTCGGCGCACTGGCTTGCCAGACACCGGTAGCGGTCCTCTCCGTGCCTCAAGCAGGCGGCGGCTGGAGCAGCCTCTCGCAGGGATTCGAGTACCGCTGCGGCCTGAACGACGGCCACCTATTCGAGGCTATAGCTGCCGGTACGGGAGCCGTCGAGCTCACCGATCTGGTGACGGTAGTGCCGCGCAGCCCGCTCGTGCAGGCTCCGCACTCGATGCGCTGGGCGTACGGCGTCGCGGTCCGCGACGCCGGCGGAGCGGTTGTAGCAGTCGTAGCAGTCATGGACCGATGGCTTCGCCAGCTCACCAAGCGCGAGCAGCGGGCGATGGCAGCTCTCGCCCGCCAGGTAGCCGTGCAGTTGGGTCAGCTTCGCCGCAACGTGGACGTGGCCGAGCAGGTTGTCCGCGCCCCGAGCGAGCTGCGCCCGCGGATCGTTTCCCAGTCGAGCCGACCGGCCGGCAGGGCGGCCGGTCTTTCAGGGGAGGCCCCGCAACTTCTTCGGAGCCACGAGGTCGCAGCCGTCTTCGACGTCACGGAACGTACCGTGATCAACTGGGCTGCCGCAGGAAAGCTACCGAGTCTGAGGACTATCGGCGGTCATCTTCGCTTCAGGCGCGACGACGTGATGAAGCTGCTATCGGGCGCCGACGAGCAGAGCGGCTCCTAAGAACCGACGCTGAAGCCGAGCCGCCTAGCGGACGGCTTTGGTGACTTTCCCAGCGCGGATGCACGACGTGCAGACGTGAACGCGCTTCGTGGTGCCCCCGACGATCGCCCGGATCCTCTGGATGTTCGGGTTCCAGCGACGCTTCGTGCGCCGGTGCGAGTGACTGACGCTCATTCCGAACGACGGCTTCTTCCCACACACATCGCAAACTGCTGCCATCTTCGTCCACACACCTCGTCGATCGTCAGGGCCCGACGCTGATCAGGTGCTACCGGACCACGTCTCAGATCCACATTAGCATCCCCGCCATGCAGAACACGGAGCACCTCGACGGCGCGTCCCTCGCGGCGGCGGCAGCAGCGTTCCGTGACGCACTCCAAAGCCACAGGGACTTCATCGACAGGCTCAATGTGTATCCGGTGCCCGACGGAGACACCGGCACCAATATGGCCCTTACAGCCGAGTCGGTGGTGGCGGAGATCGAGCGTCAAGGCGACCGCGAGCTGGCGACGGTAGCGGGGGCCATGAGCTACGGGTCGTTGATGGGCGCCCGTGGCAACTCGGGAGTGATCCTCTCGCAGATCATGAGGGGCCTGGCGGACTCGACGAAAGGTTTGCCGAGCGTGGACGCGGAGGTGTTGACGGGAGGCTTGCGCCGGGCGGCTGACGAGGCGTACCGGGCCGTCCAGAATCCGGTCGAGGGGACGATCCTCACGGTGGCGAGAGCCGCGGCGGAGGGAGCCGCTGCGGTCGGGGCGCCGCGAACGCTTGTGAGGGTGCTCGAGGGCGCCCGCGAGGAGGCCGGGTCGGCCTTGGCTCGAACTCCTGACCTGCTGCCGGTTCTGCGGGACGCCGGTGTCGTCGATTCGGGCGGCACGGGCTACCTTCTGCTGCTTGACGCCTTGCTTCACGTGGTCGACGGCCGCCCCCTACCGGACGCGCCGGCA
>JAKCEB010000182.1 GCA_021838305.1 Actinomycetes bacterium
GAGGAGTTCAACGTTGCCGAGCACGGCGGGTGGGGGAGCACCTTGGAAGAATTGATCCGCAAGGCGTACGTTCCGCAGGTGGCGCTGGTGGCGTTGAAGCCGATCGGAGATGGGTGTCGGACTTACCTCTCGAGGCTGCGTGGCTGCATGGCTGGGCAGGCGGACATGTCCAGCGAGTTCGGACTTGTCGGCGAGAGCGACCTGGCTGACGAACTCGCAATGTCGGTAGTCGACGTGGTCCATGTCGTCGCAGACCTAACAGGGCCGGATCCTGGCGTGCTCGAACGTCTGCGTGGGATCGTCGAAGCGAACTCGGCCTCGATGGGGATCGTCGCAACCGTATTCGGACAGCCGACGTCTGGGAGATGGGACGGTCAGCTCAGGGAAGCCTTAGCCGGATTCGACTTCCTCGTGGTGGAGCGGTTCGATACCCGGCCGAGCGAACTGGGCGCTATCTACAGAGACGCCGCGGAGTTGGGCAGGCGACGTCGTGGCCTGCCCGCAGCTGCTCGGCGGTACGCGAGAGCGAGCGCCTCGGCGGCGCCCTCCTCGGAGTAGTGGGCGAAGCCCCGGGCCGTCTCCTCCCGGCGCGCGCGGCAGAACTCCCGATCGGTCAGGCACCGCCGTAGGACGGACGTTATCGACTCCACAGACATGGGATAGAACCGGGCGTCCGGCTCGGGGATCAGTTCCAGAAGCGCGTCGTGGTCGGCTGCAACAACTCCAGAGCCGTAGGCAGCCGCTTCAATCGCCGCCGCCGCCGATCCGCCCTCGACACCGCCGATGACGGTTATGAGGCAGGATCGGTACAGCCAGCGCAACTCTCGCTCTGCCAGGCCGGTCGCGACGATCACCCGTCGGCGCGTCCCGGTGTCGAGGTCCGCGAGGTACTTCGGATCGAAAGATCTGCCCTTTTTCCCGACGAGGAGCAGTTGCGGGCCGCCGGGGACCTGCGAGGTAATCGCCGTGAACGCGCGGACGATGTTCTCCGTGTGCATCGACGAAGAAGCGCACGCCGGAGAGACGACGAAATCGCCGGCAGTGTTGAAGCCGGCGATGCGGGGAGGAACGCCTTCGGTCACAGTCGCGCAAGGGCTGTTGACGGTTTCGTGGGCGACGAACACCTTCTCCGGGTGGGCGCGACCACACCCGATGGCGTCGAGCGCTCCAGCGTGCGAGGTCGCGATCACCGCATCCGCCCGCCTGATCAGGCGGTGCCGGCTTTGGCTGAGACGGCTCTCGGGATCATCCGAGGAGGATTCGAGCGCTTGGCGTGTCAGGTCGTCGTGCACGCTCACCGCCAAGGCGACCGTGGCAGCTCGCGCCCAAAGCGGCCAAAGCTGCTGCGCGCTGCGCCCGGCGAGCAGGCTCAGAGCGTGAAAGACGAGCGGGTCATCGATCGCCTCGACCTCCCCAGTCGACAGTATCGGCAGTCCAGATGGCAAAAGCTCGGTCAGCCAGGAGGCATCCACCGCCGGATCGACGCTGAGCCCGGCCACCATGTCGCGCCTGTGCTTGGCCATCGCCCTCACGAAGCTGAGGCTCGCATCGAGGGTGGCATCCGCCAGGGAGCCCTGCTGCTGAAGGCCCTGCAGGCCGAAGACTGCACGGGGCATCGCCGTCACCGAGCCCGTAGCCTTGACCTTAATTATCCGATCCTGCGATGCGGTCTTCGATGGCCGCTATCCGCTCCGCGAGTTCGTCGAGCGCGCGGGTGATCTCCATGAGACTGTCGCCCAGGACCTGCCCTCCGGTATCCACCTCGACGCTGAGGCGCCCCACGTCGTCGCGCAAGGCGGCCGTCTCCTCCAGGATCCGCTCGACGCGCCACGGGGCGAGACGGGCGCGCTGGACCAGACGTTGCGCTCCGGCGAGGGCTGACATGGCGCAATGTTAGACTTTCGGGAAATGAAAGGCGGTCAGCAGCGGAGTTCCCCCCGCGCCGCTGAGGGAGTCCTTGCGTGGACTGGTAGAGGCAAGATGCGGCGATGCCGGGACCGTCCAAGAAGCGAGCGTTGAAATGCAATGCGGCGTCGACGTGGCCCGAAGCGAAGCGTTCCAGTGGACGTCGTGTACGGTTCGCGTTTCATGTCGAATCGCCCGCACCGGGTGCTGTACTTCTGGTACTCGGTCGGCAACAAGGTCCTCACGACGCTGTCTAACGCTTTTACCAATCTCAATCTCACGGACATGGAGACCTGGCGAGACGGGTTCCAGGCGCTTCGCTGCATAGTCCGGTACTCGCCCGTTTGGGACAAGGTGACGGGCAGGGCCCCCGCCAACTTTGAGCACAGGCGATCCCGGCGCAAGTCGTTTGTTTTGACAACAGGCAAGTAGCGGATATATATACAGGTATGGATCCCAGCGAACGTGCAATGGGAGTCGAACTCCAACTCGAGGAGTTAGTCGAGCAGCGCAAGCGGGCGCTTGTCCAAGGGCGTGCCGATGACGCAATCGCCCTTTCGCAGGAGATCGCGAAGCTGCAGGACGAGCTGGCCGATTTGAGCGAACTCCTTCCGAACTCCCCGGCCCCGGCGGCTACTTGGATGTGACAAACGCTACTTGGATGTGACAAACACAGTGCTACCTCGGTAGGTGCTTGTCGAACCAATCGATCGTGGCTTTGAGTCCCTCGGCCAAAGGCGTGGTCGGCTTCCAGCCGAGCGTGCTCGTAGCGAGCGTCAGATCCGGTCGTCGTTGGGTCGGATCGTCTGTCGGGCGAGGCGCGAACACAATCGGTGACGCCGAGCCGGTGAGCTCGATGACCAATTGGGCGACCGACAGAACGGTGTACTCCGTGTCGTTGCCGATGTTGACCGGCCCGACCACGTCAGAGTCGACAAGCGCGAGTAGGCCGGCCACCTCGTCGTCGACGTAGCAGAAGCTTCGGGTCTGGGCGCCGTCACCGTAGACGGTGAGCGGCTCGCCGGCAAGTGCCTGCGTTACCAAGTTCGAGATCACCCGACCGTCGTCGGGGCGCATCCTCGGACCGTAGGTGTTGAAGATACGGGCGATGCGAACCGGCATAGCGTATTTGCGGTGGTATGCCATGATGAGCGCCTCGCCGAAGCGCTTCGCCTCGTCGTAGACCGAACGGGGTCCGACCGGGTTCACGTTCCCCCAGTAAGACTCGGGCTGAGGGTGCACCAGCGGTTCCCCGTAGACCTCGCTGGTAGACGCCTGCAGGAACGTCGCATTCCAGCGTCGTGACGCCTCCAAAAGGTTCCTCACTCCGATCGAGCCGACCGACAGGATCTCGAGAGCGAGCGGGCCGAAGTCGACCGGGGACGCAGGGCACGCCAGGTTGACCACAGCGTCGAAAGGTCCCTCGACGTGGATAGCAGAGGTGATGTCGGCTTCGACGAAGCTGAAGCGTTCATGGCCCGACAGCTCGTCCACGTTTGACCGCGAGCCCGTAACCAGGTTGTCCAAGCAGACGACTTCGTCACCGCGACCGACGAGATGTTCGCACATCGCCGATCCGATGAGCCCGGCACCGCCGGCCACCAAGAAGCGCATCACGACCTTCCCATCCCCACGTATGTGAGACCGGCAGCCTTCGCCCGGGCCGGGTCGATCATGTTGCGGGCGTCTACGAGACCGCTCCCCGACATGACCTCCGCTACGTGTCGCAAATCCGCGCCGGCGAACTCGGGCCACTCGGTCAACACGACGAGAACCGAAGCGTGCCGAGCGGCGCTCAAAGCGTCGCCGAAAACTTCGACGTCGAGGCCATCGAGGCGCGGGTCGGAACCCACCGGTTGGCTCGGGTCGAACGCCTGCAGCCGAGCGCCACGCGCCGCGAGGCGCGACAGCACCGACACGGCCGGCGAATCGCGCAAGTCATCCGTCGCTGCTTTGAACGTCAAACCCCACGCAGCGACGGTCACACCCGAGACGTCGCCGCCCGCGGCTGCCGCCACCATGTCGGCGACAGTGTCGAACTGGGCGTCGTTCGCCCGGATCGAAGCCTCCAGCAGCTCGAAGCGGTACCCGTGATCGTCGGCTATTCGAAGAAGCGCGTGCGTGTCCTTCGGGAAGCACGACCCGCCCCAACCGGGGCCGGGGGCCAGATGGTCGGAGCCGATGCGGTGGTCGTAGCTCATCCCCGCGATCACGTCCGTTGCGTTCGCTCCGACCGCAGCGCAGAGGTTGGCAATCGAATTGACGAAACTTACCTTGGCCGCAAGGAACGCGTTGCATGCGTACTTGATCGTCTCCGAGCTGGCGGGGTCGGTCACAAGGATCGGCGCGCCGAGAGGCTCGTAGAGGGCGGAAAGCGCCTGGCCGGCCCATTCGTGTTCGGCTCCTATCACAACCCGGTCGGGATGAAGCCAGTCCGCGACCGCCCGTCCTTCGCGGAGGAACTCCGGGTTCGACACGACCGCGACGTCTTGGCGCCCGAGTGCAGCGACGACCTTTCCGGCGGATCCCACCGGGACAGTCGACTTGGTGACCACCACAGCGCCCGAGTCGAGGTGCGGGGCGATCTGCGCCGACGCCTGCTCCACGTAACGCAGATCGGCGGCGCCGTCGGCTCCCTGGGGGGTCGGGACGCACAGAAACACGAACTTCGCGTTACGTACCGCCGCTGCAGTGTCAGTGGTGAAAGTTAGCCTGCCTGTCGCGAGCCCGTCGGCGAGGAGGTCCCCGAGTCCCTCTTCGAGTATGGGCGGGTCGCCGGCTGACATTCGGACGACTTTTGCCTCGTCGACGTCCACGCCGATGACTGTGTTGCCGAGATGTGCCAGGCAAACCGCCGTGGTCAGCCCGACATATCCTGTACCGATAACCGCAACCCGGACTGGACCCTGCCCGCCCATCGCGCTCGCCTCCGCATTCACAAGCGGGCAGCTTAACCGTCCAGTGGGCAGCTTAACCGTCCAGCGGGCAGCTTAACCGTCCGGCTGGCGGCGGGAGGTTCGAGGTGGCAGCAGCGACCGTCCAAGCATTAGAGGTCAAGGTGGAGCCGTAGGGCGTCGTCGACCTCGGCCATGATTGAAGTTGGTAGCCGGCAAATGGCCGCACCCATTCGTTCGACGGCCACGGAACGAACCTGCTCGGCCTGAGCTTTGGAGTCGACCCGAAGTCCGGCCAGAGCCGCCGGCAAGAGAACCTGAAATGGGAAGATTCGCGCTGTGTTGCTTGTCAAGGGCACGACGGTGACAACACCGCGGCCGGAGCGTCCTACGGCCGCGTTAGCCCGGTCATTACTCACGACGATTGCTGGTCGGCGCTTGTTTGCCTCGCTTCCTGGACTGGGATCGAAGTCGACGAGACGTACCTCACCGCGGCGCATTAGCTCAGACCATCTGCCGTGGCCGTCTCCCAGGCGTCGCGGTCGCCTGAACGATCCCATTCCTGCCATGCCGCCTCGTAATCGTCCTCGAGTTTGGATTGGCTTAGAAGTCGAACTGCTTGGTGGATGGCCGCTGACCTAGATGCCAAACCGGTGTTGCGAATGTGCTCGTCCAGCACCGCCACGTCCTGCTCTGGAAGGCTCACGCTAAGTTTCATTTCCTTATCCTACCTGAGTAGCGCTCAGGTAGTACTCCGGTAATGCTCCTCAGAAGTCATCCCCTCGTAAGGGCTGAGAGTGGACGCTTCCCCGGTACGGTGGAAGACGTGAGCTCGTGGAGCAGCAAAGACATCCCGCCGCTA
>JAKCEB010000017.1 GCA_021838305.1 Actinomycetes bacterium
GGGCGTGCGTGGACAGACGGCTTCGCCGAGTTCACCAGGCTTTCCCTCGGCGACTGGATAGCCGCAACCGGCGAGGTCGTGACAACCAAGACAGGGGAGTTGTCGGTCAAAGTCGCGAGCTGGCAGCTTCTTGCCCGAGCCCGAAGAGGATTCGGCGACAAGTGGCACGGCATCTCCGATGTCGACACCCGCTACCGCCAGCGCTACGCGGATCTGTGGGCGAACGACGGTTCGCGGCGCGTGCTGCTCCTGCGCAGCAAGCTCGTCTCGTGGATCCGACGCTGGCTGGAGGGTCAGGACTTCGTGGAAGTGGAGACGCCGATCTTCCACCCCACGCCGGGCGGCGCTACGGCCCGGCCCTTCACGACGCACCACAACGCCTTGGACGTCGACCTCTATCTGCGCATCGCCCCGGAGCTGTACCTGAAGAGGCTTGTGGTCGGCGGTTTCGAGCGGGTCTTCGAAGTTGCGAGAGTCTTCAGAAACGAAGGTCTGTCACCCCGGCACAACCCCGAGTTCACGATGCTCGAGCTCTACCAGGCGTACGCTGATTACACCGACATGATGGCCATCACCGAGAACCTCGTCGCAGGCGCCGCGATGCAGATTCTCGGCACGACCGAGATCAGCTACGGCGGCCGGCCCCTGTCGCTTTCGGTACCTTGGCGGCGGGCGACTCTGACCGACCTGATCGCCGAGCACGCGGGGCTCCGCGTGGACCTCGATATGCCCGACGATGAGATGCGAAGCGCCGCCCGCTCGGTGGGGGTTACGCCGGAGCCTGGGTGGGGTCCCGGCAAGGTACTGCTCGAGATCTACGAGAAGACGACCGAAGCGAGCCTTTGGGGTCCCGTATTCGTCACCGACTACCCGAAGGAGGTGTCGCCTCTAGCGCGCGATCATCGCTCCCGCGCCGGGTATGTCGAGCGCTTCGAAGGGATAGTCGCCGGGCGTGAACTGTGCAACGCGTTCAGCGAGCTCAACGATCCGGGCGAGCAGCGCTTGAGATTCGAGGCGCAAGCCGCGGCGAAAGCCGCCGGCGACGACGAAGCCATGTCGATAGACGAGGACTACCTGCGAGCCCTCGACTTCGGACTTCCCCCGACTGGCGGACTCGGGATCGGAGTCGACCGACTAGTGATGCTGCTAGCAGACGCGGACGCGATCCGCGACGTGATCGCGTTTCCGACGCTACGCCCAGAGACTTTCTGACTCTTCGACGCTGTCCGCTCAGACCTGGATATCGTTGCTTCCGGGTTCGGCCGCCGCGCGGAGCAACAGCAATCCCACCAGTAGCGCTACAACGACGCCGACTCCGATCCCCAACTCGATTATTGATTGGGAGAAGGAAGTGTTTCCCTCGCGACCGGTGAGTGTGAGCCTGGCGGAAGCAGAAAGAATGTCCCTCACGCCGGCGAGCATCCCGATGATCAAGAAGGGGCGAACCGGAAAGGTTGCGCTTCTCAGATGTGTGAGGACAGTGTGAAGGATATCGACGACGATAACGACTACCAAGATGCCGTCAAGGGCGCTCACGATCGAAGCTGGGTAGTTGCCCGGGCTGTCCAAGAAGTCGATCAAGGTCCGCACAAGGACGACTCCTCCAACGACGAACAACGCCACGGCTACTGCTGCTTGTAGTAACTGCACCCCTACGTTCAGAGCGTTCCACTTTGAGTCATCAGAGGACCCAGGGCCGTGGCTGGGCTGCGAGAGGGGAGAGTGCTCAGCTCCCACGGTTTGATCAGAAATGCCGGCCAGTCGCTCATCTGATGCGGAAGCTCCGGCACCGATTGGATCAGCCAACTGTCACTCCTTGCACTGGCGCTGCTTTCGTTTGCGATAAAGCGAACACGTTACGGCCTGCGGAGGAGGAGTCCGACCGATCGCTCGGGGAGCGGTCAGCGGATGCTGACTCAGTCGAAAGCGGTATCTCGACTGTCGATCAGATTGGCGTTGTAAATTCGGTACGCCTCCGCTGACGCCGCCTTGAAAGCGGCACCGCGGTCGACTGCCGGGGAGGGGCGGTTGCCGAGGGTAGGTACTTTGGGCACTTCCTCGCCTGTCTCGGTGCCCCCAATGACGGCTCGGGCAGGGTGCTGAACGAGGTTCCACCACGCGACCGTGGCGATCACGGCGAAGATCGGCCATTCGACAGCGTAGGCATAGCTGAGGACGTTTCCTGACGCGGCCCGGGTGATCTGCCACCAGCAGGCGATCAGGCAGCCGGGCACCACGACTAGGAGCGTGAGGTGAAACAGGAAGGCCCGACCGGTCAACCAACGTGATGTCACAAATCAATCGTACGTCTCAGGCGCGCTGAACTGCCTATCATCGTTTGTGTGATGTGTAGCGGCGGTAGCGCTGTGGTCGCGGCCCGGCGCACGGTGGCCGGGTACGTGGCTTTGACCAAACCCCGAATAATAGAGCTTTTGCTCGTTACGACTGTGCCGACGATGTTTGTGGCAGCACGCCATGTCCCATCAGGGTGGTTGATACTCGCTACTGTAGGTGGAGGAGCGCTCGCAGCGGGCGGTGCCAACGCGACGAACATGGTCGCGGACCGTGACATCGACGCTCTCATGCAGCGCACTGTGAGAAGGCCGCTTGTGACCGGCGTCGTTAGTCCGGTGGGAGCGCTTTGCTTTGCGGGCGGCTTGGAGTTGGCGGCTTTCGTCGAGTTGTGGTTGGCGGTAAATCTATTGAGCGCCGTTCTGGCTCTGGCTGCCACTGCTTTCTATGTCTTCGTGTACACCCTCTGGCTGAAACGGACCTCGTCGCAGAACATCGTCATTGGGGGTGCCGCGGGAGCTGTACCCGTGCTAGTGGGCTGGTCGGCCGTGACCGGGCGATTGGCGGTCGCCCCGTTCGTCTTGTTCGCGATCGTGTTCCTCTGGACTCCGCCGCACTTCTGGGCACTTGCGGTGCGCTACCGCAGCGACTACACGGCGGCCAATGTGCCCATGCTGCCCTCGATGCGCTCATCGCGTGCTGTCGCCTGGCACATCCTCGCCTACACAGTGGCGGTCAGTGTCACTGCTGTGGTGTTCAGCTGGGTGGCCGGCTTGGGGAACGTGTACCTGGTGTCGGCGGTCGTCCTCGGTGTGGGCTTCGTCGGCTTCGCAGTAGCGTTCTTGCGCGCGCAGACTTCAGCCATGGCAATGGCCATGTTTCACTACTCGATCAGCTATTTGACGCTTCTGTTCGTCGCCATGGGTATAAACGTACTAGTCACCGGGACACGCTGAAGTGCGCCCGAAAGCGTTCAAGCCTTACCGGTCAAGCGGAGCATGTCAGCCGTCAAGGTCGCGGTGTGCAGCTGCCCGACCTGAGTGGCTGCGATTCGCCCATTAGACGCGACGAACACCGTGTCGGGAAGCCCGAGCAGCTGGTAGCGAACGGCTACGGCTCCGCTCGGGTCGGCCCCGAGCGGGTAAGTGACACCGGCCAAGGCGGCGAAAGCGAGCGCTGAGGCCGAGCTGTCGCTGACGTCAATGCCTACAAAGCTCACTGTCGATCCCCAGCGCCGGTAAGCCTGCTCGAGCAGGGGCATCTCGGCGCGGCAGGGATGGCACCATGACGCGAAGAAGTTGACCACCACAGGGCGGCCGCGCAGAGCGGCGAGCGCGACTGGGCCCTGGCCCGGCCGAAGGCCGGCGACGCTAAAGGCGGGGGGCACAAGCCCGGGCTTGAGCGCCGCTGGGGGCGCCAACCCCGAACTGTTCGCAGTACCGATGTTTGCCGGTGCCGGCACCGGAACCGGAAGCAATGCCCACACGCCGAACGCGATGAGCACGAGCGCCGCAGCGAGGCTAAATGCCAGCCGCCGGGGCCGGCGCGCTAAGGCGCGACCGACCACTTCGACTCGCGACGGCCGGTCACCCATTGGCGGAGACCGGGACGGGAGTGCTGGTGGGATGCACTTTCACGACAGACCATGTGGCGTCGATGCCTTGTCCGTGATCCTGACCTGGAGCCGCGTCACCCCTGTAGGTGTAAAGAGGCGACCCGTTGTAGGTCACTTGCGATGCGCCGTCGGGACGGCTCACAACGCCGACGCCGTGAGGGACTCCAGGGCCGGGCACCGGGGCGAGATCACCTGGTGGGACTGACAGCGGCGACCACACCTGCAGGCAAGCGCCGACACATGCGAACGTACCGATCCCGCCAGTCAAGTCGCTGGAATCACGGTACACAGTGAAGCCGAGTTGGTCCACCAAGACGGTACCGAGGCCGGGCAAATGGCCGATGCGTACTGCGGCCACCGTGCCTTCAGGTGGCGCGACCGTCACCGGATGCCCTGCGGAATTCCCGCAGCCAGCCAGTGTCGCCGCCAAAGAGACGGCCACCACGGCCGCAATGCGCAGACGACGGCGTTTGACTTGCACCACCCCGATAACCTATCGTCGATGTTCGTGGTGGTTATGGCGGACGGCGTATGCCGCCCAAATGTTTGTTTTGTGTGCCTTCCGGGGGGTAAGAGATGAGCATGACCGAAAGCAGATCGGAAATGCCGGTCGCTGCACGTCTTTCGTTGGTCATTGTGGGTTTTCTAGTCGTGTGCGGGTTGGTCGGCTTTTGGGTTGTCGGCTTCCTGCGCACCGGCCCTGCGACCGTGACACCGAGAGTGGTGTCCACGTCAGCCGGCCCTCAGGTGTATCTGCACATGCAGACCATGGGGACCTATGGGTCCGGCCCGCGCCCGTCGTGGGTGAGCTACATGGTGCAAGACGCCCAAGGCCATTGGGTCCACTCGACGATCGTCCAGTTGCCGGCGCACGCCACCGTTCACGTCACGGTGGACCAGTACGACAGTGCCGGCCTTCTGCGTAATCCCGAGTGGGCGCAAGTCAAAGGCACTATTGGTGGGTCCGCCAACTATACCGGTGTGGTCGGATCGAAGACCTATTCGAACCCCACCGCTCTGTCATTGGTCGGAGCGTCCGCCGCTGCCCATACCTTTGCGGTCCCTGCACTCGGGATCAATGTTCCCCTCGCCGGGATCTCGTCCGATGCAAAGAACGTGTGCAATGCAGCACCATGTACTACGAGCTCGACTCACGACACTATTACCTTCACTTTCAAGACAGGAGCACCGCACGTGTATCACTGGCAGTGCTTCATCCCGTGCGGCCTGGGCTTCGTGAATGGGAATGGCGGACCTATGCAAACGGTCGGCTACATGATGGGCTTCTTGAAGGTCGTTTGATCAGATGACCACCATCGCGACGGAAGGCGCCCACCCGCTAATCGCTCGCCAGGGAAATCACTTCAGGAAGATCCTCGCTGTATGGGTGCTTCTCGCCGGTGTTGGAACGCCCCTGGTGTATTTCGTGCTCGGACCTCACCTGGCGCCGGGCACCCAGACGACGAGCGCAGCGTCGCAGCAGTTCGATCTCACCGTGCTCCTGACGCTGTCGACCCCGGTGGTGCTGGCCGTGTATGTATGGTTCGGTTACGCCCTGATCTTCTTTCGCCAACCGAAGGGTGTCCCGCTCGAGAACGGCGTGTGGATCAAGCGTGACAGCGTGGCTATCCAGATGACCTGGCTGTTTACGACTGGCGCGCTGGTCCTGTCGCTGTTCACGTTCGGGACTTACGAGCTTATCGCCCCCGCCGGTGCAGGCGGCGGCGAAGGCCCGAATCCCATCTGGACGCCGGCCGGAGCACGTACTGCGGCGACCTGGTCGCCGACAAGTGGCACCAACCACACCGAACTGCAGGTGCAGGTCATCGCCCAGCAGTGGAAGTTCACATACCGCTGGCCGCAGTTCGGAGGCATGGAAACGACGGGCCTTGACCTCCCCGTCAACACGCCGATCCAGTTCAACGTGACGTCTTTGGATGTGATCCACAGCTTCTGGCCCTACCGTCTCGGCGTGAAAGCCGACGCCAACCCGGGAGTCAACAACGTCGCCTACACGACGGCGACACAGTTGGGCCCCTTCACTGTGCGTTGCGACGAACTGTGTGGCCTCTGGCACGGCGCCATGGTCGACAAGGGAGCAGTCGTTTCGCAAGCGACCTTCTACAGTTGGGTCACCAGCCGAGAATCGGCAAATGCCGCGCTCACCAAGGAACTTCCCAAGTACAGCCTCACCTACAGCCCTTCGGTAGGAGGTGCGGGTGGTAGCTATTACTCCGGCAACGACCTGCCCAAGCCACCGAGCGAGAAATAAGAGGTCGCTTACGTGACAATCGACGTACGGCCTATCGCCGATCCGAGCAGCGGAGGCGCTGGAGTTCCCGCCTCACCACCGCGAATGGGGCGCCGGCTGCGTCCCAACTTCCTCACTGGTTTGGTCGGGGCGGTTATCGGGTACCTGATCGGCCACTGGCTCGGGAACCTGATCGCATCAGATTGGAGCCGAGTTCAAAACAGCAGCATGAATGACACCGCCGTCGTTCTCGGTTATCTCGCGGGTACCGTCGGCTTTCTCGCCGGCCTCGGCATCTTCAATTATCCGCTTGCCAAGATGGTCGGGCGCGACCCTATTTTGGTGAAGGAGGAGGGCCGGGGACTAGCCCGCTACTTCCGCTACACGCCGGACCACAAGGTCGTCGGCGTCCAGTACCTCTTCGGAATGTTGCTGTATTTCTTCACGGGCGGCCTGTTCGCCCTCGCTATCCGCACAGAGTTGCTCAACCCGACAACGCACGTGTTCGGCCCCGACACCTACATATCAATTGTGGGGATCCACGGCACGATGATGATGATGATGATGACGTCAGTCATCGTCGGCCCATTCGGCAACTACTTCGTTCCGCTGATGATCGGGTCGCGTCGTATGGCGTTCCCGAGGTTGGAAGCCGTGTCGTTCTGGCTGACGCCGCCGGCCTATGTCATCCTCTTATCGTCGATGCTGATGGGTGGCTTTCCGACAGGGTGGACGGGTTATGCCCCATTGTCCAACGAGGCTGTGCTTGGGATGGACGGCTACCTGGTGGCGTTCGGCATCATGGGTCTGTCACTCATCGTCGGGTCGATCAACATCCTCGCGACCATCATCGACTACCGGGCCCCTGGCATGCGCTGGAGCCGGCTCCCGATGTTCGTGTGGGGAACTCTAACCACATCGGTCCTCACCGCCCTCGCCCCGCCGGTGCTGATCGGGGGCGTGTATTTCCTAGGAATGGACCGAACGGTGGGCACGGCTCTTTTCGTCGATGCCCACGGCGGAAGCTCCTACCTTTGGGAGAACGTCTTCTGGTTCTTCGGTCATCCCGAGGTGTATATCCTGGCCCTCCCCGGGTTCGGGTTGGCGGCCGAGATGCTCGCCGTCTTCTGTCGCCGTCGGTTGTTCGGCTACAACATGTCGGCGGCGGGGATGATCGGCGTCGCGTTCTTGTCGTTCTTCGTCTGGCAGCACCACCTTTTCATGAGTGGGATCAATGCCGACATGCGACCGCTGTTCATGCTCACGACTGAGCTCATCTCACTGCCTACAGGCTTCATCTTCCTCGTGGCAATGGGAACCCTGTGGCGAGCAAAGATACGCCTCACAGTACCGATGCTCTTTACCATCGCCTTGTACTTGAACTTCCTGCTGGGGGGAATCTCGGGGGTGTTCATCTCCGACGTGCCGGCCGACGTGACATTGCACGGGAGCTTCTTCGTGCAGGCGCACTTCCACTACACGATCATGGGGGGCCTGATCTTCGGTTTCTTCGGCGGCATCTATTACTTCATGCCGAAGATGACCGGGTACGAGTTGAACCGGACGCTCGGAAAAGTCCACTTCTGGATGATGTTCGTGGCATTCCAGGTGACATTCATTCCGCTTTTCATCGTCGGATGGCTCGGAATGCCCCGCCGGTACTTCGAGTATTCGCCGAAGTGGCAGACGCTGAATGACATTTCGTCGATAGGTGCCTACGTGCTCGGTGTGTCAATGCTGGTATTCGTCGTCAACCTCGTTTATTCGACCATCATCGTGCGTATTCCGGCCGAAGAGAACCCGTGGCACTCGCGGGGTCTCGAGTGGCAGGTGTCGTCGCCGCCCCCGGTGGACAACTTCGCGCGGATCCCGCTGATCCTCTCTCACCCCTACGAGTACGGTAACCCGGAGGATATCCCTGTTGCTGATCTCGCAGGGGTGCCGCACCCGGACGTCCTCAGCGACCCGTCCTATCCCTGATCGAGGTACCCGTGACCCAAGACACCGCAAGAGTGGCGCACTTTGACGACGCCGTATACGAGGAGCAATGCGAGATCGCCAGCTTCTGGACGGGCTCGCGTCTGATCGTGCTCGCGAGCGTGTTCCTCTACGGAACGTTCGCGTTCGCGTACTTCTACTTGCGGGCACTCAACAGTCACGGCGACTGGCGCGTTGGAAACCAGCATCCTTCAACACTCATCGGCACAGCGGTAGTTCTTTGCGTTGTCCTCGCTAGCGTCGTCCACTACAGCGGAGCGCGACGCCTCCAGTACGGCGCCCAGTTCGACTGGTTTGTCGCGTCATTGGTGTCGCTCGTTCTCCTCGTAGTCGGTGCGGCACTGCAGATATGGGATCTCACGCGGCTGCCTTTCTTCCCGGCGTCGTCGGGTTACACGAGCGTGTTCGTGGCTTGGATGCCGGTCTACATCCTCTACATCCTCGGAACTTTCTACTGGTTGGAGACACTGGTGGCGCAGAGCATCGCGCGTCCGCACACGGTCACGGTTTGGAATGAGGACGATCAGCTGCTCGTCCCGCACTTCGGAGCCAAAGTGGAAGGGTTTATCGCCTTCACGCTGTTCATGAGCGTGGCCAGCATCTTGATCTGGATCCTCTTCTACATCCTCTGAGGAGGAACCGCCTCCGATGTCACTGATTGTTGACCACTGGTACTTCGGAACGATCGGTTGGCTGCTTCTTGTTGTGCTGGCGGTTCACCAGGTTGGCTACGTACGTCGCCAGCGCGTTGTTGCAGACCGCTCTAAACGGTCCTACAGGGACCGCCGCTGGCGTATGTTCAGCTTCGTAGCGGCAATAGCCGTGCTGATTGTCGCCTTCGAGTCACCGATCGACTACTACTCCGCATCGCTTTTCTGGGTGCACATGATCCAGCACCTTCTGCTCATCGTGGTGGCAGCACCCCTCATCGCAGTGTCAGCTCCATGGCTCGTCCTGTTGCGGGGCCTCCCGATAGGCGTTCGACGCTACGCGAGCCGAGTGGCTCTGCACGCCAGTTGGACGGGACCGCTGCGATCTCTCGGGCGCAGCGCGAATCGTCCTGTCGTGGGATGGGTCGCGCTCGTAGCCAGTGTCTGGCTTTGGCACACCCCGCCGCTGTATGACGCGACGCTGCGCAGCACGAGCATCCACTATCTCGAACACGGTGTGTTCTTTGGCTGCGCTCTTCTTTTCTGGGTCCAGGTCATAGACTCCTACCCTCTACGGTGCCGGCTTTCCTACGCCGGGCGGGTCGGATATCTGGTGGCGTTTGCCTTGCAGAACTGGATTCTCGGCATGTCCCTCGCTTTCGCGTCGGGACCGTGGTACTCGGGATACGCGAATCTCGCGTCGCGACCCGGCGGGCTCAGTGCCCTAGAAGATCAGCAGATCGGTGGAGGAATCATGTGGATCCCGGGGATGATTCCCGTAGCAATCACGGTCGCGGCGTTGGCGAGCCGCTTCGTGGCGCTGCGACCCGGCGACGACGGTACCGGTGCCGTCATGAACCTCGACGACGAGTTCACGGCGCTGGTGGCATCGAGCAGCGGGAGAACCGGTAGTGTCGATCGGGCGGCGCCTGCCCGCTGGCGCCTGCAACTCGCGCCTCGCCACCGAAGGTGGTAGTTCGTCCGGTAGCGTTTATAGGAGGAGGTACGACAGGTGACTAATGGAATGGGTGTACTTGTGGCGGTCGTCGGTAACTATTCGATGGGCGCGATCCTGACCTTCGCGATCCCTATCGGGACCCTGCTGCTGGCGGTGGCAATCGGATTCCACCAGCGTAAGCCTGTAGCTCGCCGGGGCGGCCGTTCCCTGTTTCCGACGTCGGGCCTACCCCAGCACACCACCGACCTCAAAATTCTGGCGGCCATGACCCCCGAAGCGCGCCAGTCGGTCGCTGATCGGTCGAACGAGGGCACCGTCTTCATCGAGCGCCCGTTTGGTGGCCGTTAGGGCGAAGCCGCCTCAGGGTTCAGGGCGAGGCAAGCCCAAGTGGAGGGATGCTGGTGTGCAGTTGGGAGGATACGGAGTTGAATGTACTTGCCGCCTGCCCCGCGATAGCGGTCATCGCGGCGCGTGCTGCGTCGAGTTTGGCGGTAGCCGTCGCGTCAGCCGGGGAGGTCGCGAGGGTCTCGACTGCGAGCAAAGCCTCTGCGGCGTTTGGGTAGGCCCACTGTCCGAGCTGATAAGTGGCCAGAGTTAGCTGTGTGTAGCCGGAAAGCGCCCCTGGGACCTGAGCCGACTCAAGGGTGTAGATGTCGGCGCTCGTCGGCGTGCAGTTGGCTTCTGCCGATCGCGCCAGGGCTACTACAGATGCCGGGCTGACTGTGGCGCCGCCAGATTGGATCAGGCGAAGGTCCTGCCCGGCAAGCGTGACCCCATCGTTGCAGGTCGACAGGTCCGTGACGAGCTGGTTGTAGTAAGAACGGAAGGTCGCTGCTCGTTGCGGAGGGGTGTAATGGTCATAGCGGTCCGTGAGGATAGCCGCGACGACAACGAGTGATACCGCAGCGAGCTGCCACCGCCGCCGCCGATACCAAGGCTTCGGGCCCCGATAGCGGGATTGTTTCGCCTGTTGGGGAGAGATGAAGCCTCGGTGACGGCTCGTCGGGAACGGGGTGGCCCTTGGTGGTAGCCCCGCCGGGCTACCGGACGAAGGTCTTGTCAACCGCTGCTGCTCGTCGTCTTAGCTGATGGTAGCCACTGCATCATGCCGTCTCGGAGGCCAGAAACTTCAGCGGTGAGGGTTGCGCTGGAGCTTTGAGACACGATGTTGTAGTAGTAGCGCTCCTTGCCGGAGCTGTCGATGACGAGTACCGCCGAATCGTGGACGATAGTCGTGTGGCCCCCCTGGTTTACCACCTGGTCGGTCAGCCGGTAGGCGCTGTAGAGCTGCTGCAGTTGGGAGGCGGGGCCGGTGACGAACACCCAGCGGTGAAGCATGCCGTGAGCACTCGACCACTGGCGCACAGTGGACACAGAGGTCGCGGTCGGGTTGGCATTTACTGCCACGAGCTCCACCCGGCTTCGCTGCGTCACACTTAACGAATCCAGCGCACGGGTGAGCACTTGCGCCGTAAACGGGCAGATCGTCGTGCACTTGTCGTCGATCAAAGCCCACACCACCTCCTTGCCCCTGAACTGGCTCAAGCTGATCTGTTTCCCGAACTGGTCGGTAAGCGTGAACCCCGGCGCCGCAATGCCCGGCAGGGGAAAGCCGTCCATCGGTGCTGAAGCAGTCGCAACCGCCGCCGCTGACTCGGCGCGAAGGTGGTGCACCACCACTGCCGTCGTGGCGAACGCGGCTGCCGTTGCCAGCGCTCCCAGGCGCCACGGGTGCCGCACGAATCGCCTGTGACCCACCGGTCGCATCCCGATCGGAGAAGCCTCAGGCGCTGCAGCTGTCGGGGCTTCGAACACTGAAGCGAGCATACCCCCGACAAGTAGATGCCACACTTCGCCCGAGAGCACGCGATTTGGTGACCATGCGATCTGGTGGAGGATGCGATCTGACGGAGCCGTCGATCGGCTATCCGCGTCAGCTGGGCGATTTCGCAGGTTGACGGCGACCGCCCCACCAGCGAAGCACGGCGGCGGCTGCAAGCACGGCGGCGATCACTGCGATAGTCGACTGCAGCCAACCTGCATCAAGCCAGGAGGTCAGCTGTGACTGGATGCTGGACACGGTCGCCATCGCGCGCGACGTGCCTGTCGGATCCTCCAAGTAGCTAATCCAGTAGTCAGCGAGGTAAGCGGCCACTGCGATCAGCAGGACAGAGCCGATACGGTCCAGGTGACGACCTCCACGGCGCAAGGTGGCGATCACCGACCGCCGAGCGGTCGCAACCGCAACCGTTGCAACGGTGAGCACTGCAGCCATGCCCAAGGAGTAGGCGACGAAAGTGGCTATTCCGTTCAGAACTCCGGATCTCGTGAACGCGCCGGCCACCCCAGCGAGGAACAGAGGCAACGAGCAGGTGAGGGACCCCGCGGCGTAGGACAGTCCGAAGCCGAACATCGAGCGCAGGCTCCGGCTCGGACCTCCGAGGTTCGAGTGCGGTATGTGCAGCCGAATCCTCCGTCCAGCGAGCCCGGCCAGCCCGAGTACCCCGAGACCGACTGCGAGCAGGATCATCACCCACGGCACCCACGCCATGAATGCAGAGATCCCCGCCTCGAACAAGGCGCCAAGGGCAGCGAATAGCGCCACGAACCCGGCGGACACGGCGGCTGCCGATCGCACCGCCGCACCGATTGGTGCGGCAATTGCCGGCGCTTGTTCGTCACGTACGAAGTACGACAAGTACGCGGGCAGCATCGGGAACCCGCACGGGTTGACTGCCGCCAGTAACCCTAGGGCGAACGGATACGAGAAGGAGGACACGGCTCTGGTGGCGATCCTATCGGCGGATGGCCTGCTCAGGGATGCGAGAACGAGCGCAAACCCTGTGATGGCCTGGCCCGCGAGACGGGCCAGGCCATCACAAACGCTGAAGTTCGCTCAGTTGGCTTTTATTTGGGTGACCATGCCAGTGGCTGCAGCCACTCCCACTTTGTACTTGGTGCTGCCGTTGCGGACGAAAACCCAGTACCAGCGCCATTTCCCGCCGTTAATGTTCGACTTGTAGGCGTTGCCGCCTCCGACGGCAGCGACTGCCTTGGACTGGGCTGTCGCCGACGAGACGTCGTTTGCGTAGCGGTAGCTGATCCCGCTGCCTGACGCCGCAGTGACAGTCCCGGGGGCCGATGTTGCATCAACCCACACGTTGACGGTGCCCTGCTTGCGCCCGTTAGCGCCGAGTTGCAGCTTCACTTGGAAATAGTCCTTCTGCCCACTCGACTTGAGCTGGCTGTTCTTGACGCCGAGCACTTGGTGGCCTTGCCCGCTCACGAAGCTCGTCGCGTCACTTGCGGCTTGCGACGCGCTGATTCGCGGAGTGTCGGTGGTGGTTGCGCCGGCCGAACCAGAGCCTGTGCTCGACGAGCCGGTGCTCGCCGGCTGGTCGGGGCTGGTGTCGGCTGACGAGGCGTCATTACTGTTCGAGGTGTCGGGAGAGGTGTCGGCCGAACTCGAAGCGGACCCGGTCGTAGAACCGCCCGAGCTGCTGCCGGCGGGGTTCTGATTCTCGGCCCGACTCTGCCACCAAACCCCATCGCTGTAGGGCGACGTGTCGTTTCGATAGACATGGACCACGTCTATGCCGGTGTTCGTCTGAACCCGAATGTCGAACACCTTGTGAGTGACGCTGCCACCGTGGGCCTCCGTGTCGGCTTCGACTGCGAGGACCTTGGCGCCGCCGCCGTCGTGAGCGTTGGCGTAAGCGACCGCATTTGTGCACTCGTCGCCAGCGACAGCGCACGTTGTCACTCCGTGGGTTGGCGCACTGCTCGCAGCGAAGGCCGACGGGGCAGCGCCAAGCATGCCACCTCCTGCGGCGGCGACTGCGGCCACGCCGACGGCTGACTTCGTGATACGGCCTAGGTGGCTACGCTTCGATCGCTTCGACGTCGTTAGCCGGGAGCGGCCAGTCGAATTAGATGAACTCGTCGTACTCGTTGCCATTGGTCTTCCTTCCTGTTGTGTGCACGCCGTAGGAGTAGCTCGCACGGCGTCATGACTACTCTCGACGCCTGCGATGCCATGCACGTGGAGACCGTGTGGAGATCGCATGGAAGTTAGATGAGAAGCTCTCTCACAATCGGCTCAGAGGGATGCAGACGGTGACTGTCGTCCCTTTCCCGAGCGCGCTCTCGAGCTCGACATGGCCTCCGTGGGCGGCAACCAGTTCCGTTACCACCGCAAGGCCTACTCCAGAGCCCCCTGTGCCGGCGGCACCCTGCCCCCGGAAGAATCGCTCGAAGACCATCGCCTGCTCGCCGGGGGGAATGCCTAGCCCTGTGTCGGCCACGGCGAGGCGGCCGACAGCCCCGTGCTGATCGACCGTCAGCCGGACCCGACCGCCGAACGGGGTGAACTTAGCTGCATTCGACAGCAGGTTGACGACGATCTGTTCGAGACGGTCAGGGTCTCCGATCACGGCTGTAGGTATCGCATCAGTGGACAGTTCGACTCCACGTTCAGCGAACCTTGCCGACAGCCTTGTGGCCGCACTGCAGGCAACATCGGCGAGGTCGACAGTTACCGGAAGTAACGTCAGGGTGGCCGCCTCCGCCGAGGCGAGCACCCCTAGATCCTCGACGAGCCGGCCGAGACGATGAACCTCCTCGCTGAGCGACCTGACGGCAGTCGGCGAGAGCTCCTCGAGGCCGACGGTGATGGCTTCCAGCTCGGCTTGCAGGACCGCCACTGGGGTTCGCAGTTCGTGGGCAAGGTCGGCGACGATCACTCGACGTAGGGTGTCCTCGCGCTCAAGGTGTGCCGCCATGGCGTCAAAGGCGTTGGCCAGCTCTTTGATCTCCCCAGGGGCGGTGATGTTCCCGACGCGGCTTTTGAGGTCGCCTGTCCCTAGCCGCCGGGCGGCGCGTGTAAGTGACCGTATCGGCGCCACAATGCGCCGGGAGATGAGCACGGCCGCGGCGAGCGCCACGAGCGCAGCAAGTATGGACGCGCTCGCGACCGTGGTGCTGATGGTGTGACGAAGCGAGATCTCCTCCAACGACAGTCCCGACGCTGGGAACTGGATGGTGGCGGTGGCAATCGGGCGCCCGGCTACCACGACCGGCAAGGTGCGTGACTGGCCCTGCGCCTGTGACGCCGCCACGTCGAGAACGTTGTGCCCGTTGGAGCGTACTTGGATGCCGAAACCGGTGGTGCGGGCAAGCTGACCGACCGCCGCCAGAGTGGCAGGGTCCCAGGCGCCCGCCGGCTGGTATGCCGCGCCGACGGTAGCGACCAGCTCGTTGGTGGTAGTCCGCTCCTTCTCACGTCCTGCGTTGGCCAAGTCGGCGTTTGTGACGACAAGGGTGACCACGACCAGCATGACGATCGACGCGAGAGCTACCGCCAGCGTGCCCGCCACCAGGCGGCGTGCCAGGCCCCATGACGACACGTTGTTAGTCCCTGCGCAGGCACAGGCGGTACCCAACCCCGAGGACCGTCTCGATGATGGTCGAGCCGGTTGGGCTGTCGCGCAGCTTGTGGCGGAGGTTCTTGACGTGAGAATCGACGACGCGTTCGTAGCCTTCCCACTCGTACCCCCGAACAAGGTTGACCAGCTCATAGCGGGAGTAGACGCGGCCTGGGACACGAGCGAGGGCGCAGAGTATCCCCCACTCCGTCGGTGAAAGGGCGACCAGACGGCCGCTCTCGCGGACCTCGTGGCGCTCCTCGTCAATTAGCAGGGCTCCTTCCCCGAAGGAGGCGGGACCAAGCGGATCGCCGGGTGCTACACCTCTTCGGAGGAGGGCTTGCACCCGCAATACCATTTCCCTCGGGCTGAACGGTTTGGTCAGATAGTCGTCGGCCCCGAGTTCGAATCCCCTGATCCGGTCGGACTCGCCTGCCTTCGCGGTGAGCATCAGTAGGCGCACGTTGGTCGAGACCCGCAACTCTTGGCCCACTTCCTCTCCGGGAATGTCCGGTAGACCCAGGTCCAGTACGACGACATCGGGTTCGGCACTCGAGGCGATGGTGATGGCTTCAGAACCGGAACCCGTGCTGAGCACCGTCAACCCTTCGCGTTCGAGGAACGCCCGAATCAGATTCCGAAGCTTTGTCTCGTCCTCGACGACTAGCACGGTCGGGCCGCTCATCGATACTCAACCCGCCGGTTCGCCACGGTGGGATGCGTTGCTCCGACACCAGTCGTCATGTGTTCCTCCATAGGGACGCGTGGCTACGACGAACCGATCCCTATTCGCCGAAGGTCGAAAGCTAGTAGCCGATCATGAACAGACCGTGAACCGCTCATGAGAGTGCCGTCGGTGACCGACTATCGGTCGACGTCCCCTCGCTCATCAAGTCGGACTGACCGGTCCTTAGCGGGCGTCCTCCAACTCGTCCACCAGCCCGTGCCCGACGAGCCCGAGGATTGCGATGGTGTCGCGGGTAGCGCCGGACATGAAAGGCTCGCCACGTCGCAGTGGTTCAAGCGCGGCCTCGGCGCTGCCGGCCCAATGGCGAGCGGTGGCGATCGAGGAGTCGATTGCGGTCGTGGACAGCACCAGATCGCGGGCCTTGTCCCGCGAAACCGTGTCGAGCCGTGTCCCGAGGATCGCCCTCAGGTCATCGCCGACGCCCGGTATCGCCAGAGCCCGAAGCACCGGGAGGGTGTACGTGCCTTCGACCATGTCGTGGCCGGCCGGTTTACCGAGGTCGTCGTCGGTCGAGATCAGATCTTTGACGTCGTCCCATATCTGGAATGTCATCCCGAGCGCGTACCCATAGTCGGTCAAGGCCTCCACCTCGACTGGTGACGCACCGAAAGTGACCCCGCCGACACGGGCCGCGGTGGCCATGAGCGACGCGGTCTTGCCGGCGATGGACGCCACGTAGGATTCCTCGCTCCGGGTCACGTCGTAGGCGAAGCGCATCTGACCGACCTCGCCCTCGCACAATTTCCCGATGGTACGAGCCAGCAGCGCAGCGATTTCCGTCCCGAGGGACGCGGCGATCTCCGACGCTCGCGCAAGCAGGAAGTCGCCGGCGAGGATCGCCACCAGGTTCCCCCACTTGGCGTTCGCGCTCATCACCCCCCGCCGCGACGTCGCCTCGTCCATCACGTCGTCGTGGTAGAGGGAGCCGAGGTGCACCAGCTCGACCGCCACGGCACCTTCCACGACGTCGCCGGGAGGATCAATCCCCGAGCCACAGGCTTGAGCCGCAGCGAGCACGAGGGCCGGGCGCAGCCGTTTGCCCCCCGCGTTCACGAGGTGCGAAGCGACCTCCGCCAAAAATGGGTCCTCGCCGGACGTCGCCTTGGCAAGGGACACCTCGACCTTGTCCAACGCGGACTCGATTCCGGGAAGGCGGAGCGTCTCTGCGGCGTTCATCTGCTACGAGGGTACGCTACGCCCGAGCTAAACAGGAACCCGGAACGTTCCGATGCATCTCGGAGGACATCGTGAGAGAGGTGGCCGCCGAACGAACTAACTCGCCAGGGTCCGGGTAGACTAAGCAAACGGAGGACCGGAATGTTCGAACGTTTTACTGACAGAGCCCGTAGAGTCCTGGTCTTGGCCCAGGAGGAGGCGCGACTCCTCAATCACAACTTCATCGGAACCGAGCACATACTTCTCGGGCTGATCCACGAGGGCGAGGGGGTAGCTGCCAAGGCGCTCGAATCCCTCGGTGTCAGCCTCGAAGCTGTCCGCGAGAAGGTTGAGGAGACGATCGGCCCAGCCGGATCGTCGACTACAGGCTCCCCGCCTTTCACCCCGAGGGCCAAGAAGGTGCTTGAGCTGTCGCTGCGCGAGGCTCTGCAACTAGGCCACAACTACATCGGGACGGAGCACATGCTTCTCGGCTTGGTGCGAGAGGGCGAAGGTGTGGCCGTGCAGGTCCTTGTCAGCCTCGGTGCCGACCTCGGCCGTGTGCGCCAACAGGTGATCCAACTTTTGTCTGGCTACCAGGCTCCGGGGGGCAAAGAAGCTGCCACCGCGGGCGTGGGAGCGTCGGCGGGCCAGGATGCTCCCACGAGCTCTCCTGTCCTCGACCAGTTCGGTCGGAACTTGACGCAGCTGGCCCGCGAGCGCAAACTCGATCCGGTCATCGGCAGGGAACGCGAGATCGAGCGTGTCATGCAGGTGCTGTCGCGGCGCACAAAAAACAACCCGGTGTTGATCGGTGAGCCCGGCGTCGGCAAGACGGCCATCGTGGAGGGGCTTTCACAGAAGATCGTCTCCGGAGAGGTGCCCGAGACCATCAAGGGCAAGCAGCTCTACACCCTCGACCTGGGCGCTTTGGTAGCTGGGTCACGCTATCGAGGGGACTTCGAGGAGCGCCTCAAGAAGGTCCTGAAAGAGATTCGCACACGCGGCGACATCATCCTCTTCATCGACGAGCTGCACACCCTCGTAGGGGCCGGAGCGGCGGAAGGGGCGATCGACGCGGCGTCGATCCTCAAGCCGATGCTTGCCCGTGGCGAGCTGCAGACCATCGGCGCGACCACCCTCGACGAGTACCGCAAACACCTCGAGAAAGACGCGGCGCTCGAACGGCGCTTCCAGCCGATCAAGGTCGACCAGCCTTCGCTGCCTCACACGATCGAGATTCTCAAAGGTCTGCGTGACCGCTACGAGGCTCACCATGGTGTGACCATCACCGACCAAGCGGTTGTCGCAGCTGCGAACCTCGCTGACCGGTACATTGCGGATCGTTTTCTCCCCGACAAGGCGATCGACCTGATCGACGAGGCCGGCAGCCGCCTGCGTATCCGCCGGATGGCTACACCGGCCGACTACAAGGCGATCGAGGACGAGATCGCAAGGGTGCGACGCGAGAAGGAAGTGGCGATCGAGAAGCAGAATTTCGATCAGGCCAAGAAGCTGCGCGAGCGCGAGGAGGAGATGCTCCAGCGCAAGGCGGCCAAAGAGCAGGAGTGGCGAGCCGAGGGTGTTGACCTCTTCGACGTCGTCGACGAGGAAGTTATAGCCGAGGTCCTCGCGAACTGGACGGGGATCCCCGTCTACAAGCTCACCGAAGAGGAGACAGCGAAGCTTCTTCGCATGGAGGACGAGCTCCACAAGAGGGTCATCGGCCAGAGCGACGCCATCAAGGCCGTCTCGAAGGCGATTCGCCGTACCCGTGCAGGCCTCAAGGACCCGAAGCGGCCGAGCGGCTCGTTCATCTTCCTCGGGCCGTCAGGCGTCGGCAAGACCGAGACCGCGAAGACGCTCGCCGAGTTCCTCTTCGGCGACGAGGATTCTTTGATCCAGCTCGACATGTCGGAGTACATGGAGAAGCACACTGTGAGCCGTCTCGTCGGATCGCCTCCAGGCTACGTGGGCTACGAGGAGGGTGGCCAGCTCACTGAGGCAGTCCGCCGCAAGCCTTTCTCGGTGGTCCTTTTCGACGAGATCGAGAAAGCGCATCCCGACGTCTTCAACTCGCTGCTACAAATCCTCGAGGATGGAAGGCTCACCGATGCGCAGGGCCGCACCGTCGACTTCAAGAACACGGTGATCATCATGACCTCGAACCTCGGCACGGCCGACCTTCGCAAGGCGTCGGTCGGGTTCGCCAAGACCAGCGAGGCCGTGACTTACGAGAAGATGAAGCTAAAGGTGCACGACGCCTTGAAAGCTCACTTCCGGCCGGAGTTCCTGAACCGTATCGACGATGTCATCGTCTTCCACGAGCTGACAAAGGACGAAGTCGCAGAG
Source organism: Actinomycetes bacterium (assembly GCA_021838305.1). Lineage (GTDB taxonomy): Bacteria > Actinomycetota > Acidimicrobiia > Acidimicrobiales > Palsa-688 > JAJZAM01. Next base: position 19,443 of record JAKCEB010000017.1, read on the forward strand.
ATCATCGACCTGATGATCATGAGGCTTCAGGGATCGGTGGAAGCCCAAGGCCTCAACTTGGAGCTCACCCCGCAAGCTAAATACTTCGTGGTGGACCGTGGGTACGACTCGACTCTTGGTGCGAGGCCGCTGCGGCGTGCGTTGCAGCGCCTCGTCGAGGACCCGCTCTCAGAGCGGATCCTGTGGAAGGAGTTCCGTGCCGGCGAGACGATTCTCGTCGACGTGGGCACCGACGAGGAGACCGGCGAACCGGCGCTCGTGTTCCGTCCTGTCGATCCGATCGTGCCGCCGCCCGTCGAGATGGCGGGGGCGGGTAGCAGCGACTAGGCGGTCACACCCGGGTCGTAGCTTGGTGGCATGGTCGTGTCGTCAAGTCAGTTTCGGTGTAACAGTTGCGATGCGGTGGCGCCCCGATGGGTGGGGCGCTGCCCGCAATGCCAGTCTTGGAACAGTCTTGTCGAAGAGGCGCGCCTCCCCGCCCCACCGGGTCGGGGTGTTGCGTCAGGCGCCCGCTCCGTACGGGCAGCTTCGGGCCCCGTCAAGTTAGTCGGACTGGCCAGCACCGGCGCGCAGCCTGTGCCGACAGGTCTCGGCGAGCTGGACCGGGTTTTGGGTGGCGGGATCATCCCGTCGTCGGTCACTCTTCTGGCAGGCGAGCCTGGAATCGGCAAGTCGACGTTGGTCCTACAGACGCTTGCTGCGTGCGCGAGGAAGGGCGTCACGAGCCTTCTCGTCTGTGCCGAGGAGGCACCCGAGCAGGTGCATCGCCGCGCTATCCGCCTCGGACTGCTCGAGGAAGGCATGTGGATCACGTCGGCATCCGACGTCGAGTCGGTAGCCAGCACTGTGTGCGAGATGCGTCCGGGGGTGACAGTCGTCGACTCGATCCAGACGGTTTCGGTCTCAGACGTTGCTTCGCCCGCTGGCTCCGTTGCGCAGGTGCGCGCAGCGTCCCAGCTTCTCGCGGACTCGGCCCGCTCGTCGGGCTCTGCGATGGTGCTGATCGGCCACGTCACCAAGGACGGGTCGATTGCGGGCCCGCGGATCCTCGAGCACCTCGTCGACACGGTGCTCTCCTTCGAAGGCGACCGCAGCCAGAGCTTCAGGATCCTTCGCGCCGTCAAGCACCGCTTCGGAGCGGTAGGCGAGATGGCGATGTGGGAGATGACCGCTTCGGGCCTCGCCGAAGTGCGAGATCCCGCCCGGATGATCCTGGCCGATCGCCAACCGGGACTGCCCGGCTCGGCGATCTTCGCGTCGATGGAAGGCCAGAGGCCGATGCTCGTAGAGGTCCAGGCGCTTGTCGCGCGCAACTTCGGCGGTTCAGCGCGCAGGTCCGCTTCAGGCTACGACCAGGGAAGGTTGGCGCAGGTGCTGGCGGTTCTCCAAGCGAGGGTCGGTCTCAACCTCGGCAACGAAGACGTGTACGTGTCCGCCGTGGGAGGAGTGCGACTCGACGACCCCGGTGCCGATCTGGCGGTAGCGATGGCCGTGACCTCGGCGAGCACCACGCGCGTAGTCGACCAGGGCCTGGTCGTCGTCGGGGAGATCGGCCTGGGTGGCGAGCTTCGCAGCGTGGCGAATATGTCGACGCGCCTGGCTGAGGCTGCGAGGCACGGATTCGCCCGCGCCACGGTACCGCGAGGGACCGAGCGGGTACAGGGAATTGCGATGCAGCCGGCAGTCACGCTCGGCGAAGCGCTGCACGCGGGTCTGAGGCACGCCTCGGCGCCCCCTCGACTTCGGGTGCTCGGCGCCTAAATCCGCGGCGCTGACGGCCGCATTGCGGTTAGCTCCTAGCGGGCACGCTGTTCGAGGCGCTCGCGGGAGATGATCCGGTAACGGCGGTCTGTCTGTTCGATCCAGCCGAGCCGGATGAAAGCGGCGATCGCCTTGTTCACGCGCTCGCGCGACGCCCCCACCAGTCCCGCAAGCTCCTCTTGCGTGATTGGCAGTGCGAACTCGTCGCTCGCGCCAGCCATTTCAAGGAGCCGCTTGGCCGTTCGCCCTGTCACATCGAGCAGTACGGCGTCAGCTAGATCCGAGTCCGTCGCGCGGAGGCGGCGCACCAGGAGATGCACGACGTTCCAAAGAAGGACCGGCGAGTCATCGAGCGCCGACCGGACAGGCCCGTACGGGATGCGAAGGACCTTGGATCGCTCGAGCGCCCGGGCCGAAGTCGAGCGCGGTCCGTCGTCGAACAAGGGCATTTCGCCGAATACGTCTCCGCGCTCGGTGAGCGCGATAAGGGACTCCCGGCCGTCAGGGGAGCGCCGACCGAGCCCGACTCTGCCGGTGTCTACCACGTAGAGGTCGGATGCGTCGTCGCCCTCCTCGAAGATGACAGCGTTGCGCTTGCACGTCACCGCTTCGACGTGTCCGAGCATGCGCTGCAGGGTCGAGTCGTCGAAAGCCGAGAACAGTTCAGATTTGCCGAGCAATTCCAGGTCGGTCATGGTCGCTCCGAGGATACCCTCAACTGCCCGGCCGACGCCGAGCCGTTGTGTTGTACCCGCTGCGGCACGCCTGCCCACGGCTGGTATCCTGGAAGCCGGAGAACGACTTTCTCGTCTGGAGACGCATGACTTTCGATGTTGGAGACAAGGTCGTCTACCCGCACCACGGCGCGGCGACCGTGGAACGCCGAGAAGTTCGCGAGGCGTTCGGCAAGACAACCGAGTACTTGATACTCAGACTTGCTTACGGGGACCTGACTCTGATGGTCCCTGCCGACAGCACCGACGACGTCGGCCTCCGGGAGGTCATCAACGACGAAGAAGTGGAAGAGGTGTTCGCTGTCCTTCGCAAAAAGGACGTTCGAATGCCGACCAACTGGTCGCGTCGCTACAAGAACCATGTGGAGAAGCTCAAATCGGGGGACATCTACCAAGTCGCCGAAGTTGTGCGGAATCTCTCGAACCGTGACAAGGACAAGGGCCTTTCGGCGGGCGAGAAGCGGATGCTGAGCCGTGCGCGCCAGATCCTCGTTTCGGAGCTGACTTTCGCGATCGGCGTAAGCGAGAACGAGGCGGAGAAGAAACTCGACGAGGCTCTCCCTTAGGGGCTCAGCAGGCTGGCACCACAAGTTCAAGTAGCGTCGCGGCGTGCTGATGCGGATGACGTCCCTGCTTGTCCAAACTCTACGTGACGACCCGGCCGAGGCCGAACTGGTCAGCCACAAGCTCCTGCTTCGAGCGGGCTACGTGAGGCGGGTCGGCCCGGGTGTGTACTCGTGGCTGCCCCTCGGCCTCGCGGTGCTTCGGCGCGTCGAGGAAATTATCCGGGAGGAAATGACGGCCATCGGTGCTCAGGAGGTCCTGCTTCCAGCGATGATCCCCCGTGAGATCTTCGAGAGAAGCGGCAGGTGGGCTGACTATGGGGACGCTCTGTTCAGGCTGAAGGACCGCCGAGGTGTGGATTACCTGCTCGGACCGACCCACGAAGAGCTCTTTACCCTCATGGTCAAAGGCGAATGCTCGTCCTACAAGGACCTCCCACTCTCACTTTTTCAGATACAAACCAAGTTCCGAGACGAAGCGCGCCCGAGAGCGGGGGTGCTGCGAGGACGCGAGTTCCTCATGAAGGACTCGTACTCCTTCGACGTCGACGACGACGGATTGGAGCGCTCCTACCGAGCCCACCGAGACGCTTACGAGCGCATATTCCGCCGCCTCGGCCTCGACTACCGCATCGTGTCGGCCGTCTCGGGCGCGATGGGGGGCTCTGCGTCGGAGGAGTTCATCGCCCCGGCAGACGGTGGAGAGGACACGTTCGTAGCGTGCTCGAACTGCGACTACGCGGCCAACGCCGAGGCGGTCGAGCTGGCGGTTGTCATGCCATCAGACGTCAATCATCCGCCGAGCGTCGTCATGGACACCCCCGACACTCCGACCATCTCGACCCTGGTCGAGCGCCTCGCGTCGATGGGCTTCGACCGGACGCTTGGCGCGGCTGACACTTTGAAAAACGTCGTCGTCAAGACGCGACCGCCGGGTACGGATTCGTGGAGCCTTCTCGTGGTTGGCGTGCCGGGCGACCGAGAGGTCGACATGAAGCGCCTCGGAGCGCAACTTGAACCTATCGAGGTGGCGCCGGCCGAGGGAGCCGACCTTGAATCGGTTCCGGGCTTGGTCCGTGGATACATTGGTCCGCAACGCCTCGCCGAGCTCGGCGTTCGCTACCTTGTGGACCCTCTGGTTGCGGAAGGCAGCTCGTGGGTTACCGGGGCGAACGAACCAGGCCGCCACGCCATCGACGTCGTTCGCGGTCGCGACTTCCAACCTGACGGGGAGATCGGCGCCGTCGAGGTCCGCGATGGAGACCGCTGCGCGCGTTGCGGGGGTCTCCTGCGCATAGCGAGAGGCATCGAGCTAGGGCACGTCTTCCAGCTCGGTCGGAAATATGCGCAGGCGTTCGGCCTGGACGTGACCGGTCCCGATGGGCGTGCCTTGACGGTGACGATGGGCTCCTACGGTATCGGGGTCTCCCGTGCTGTCGCGGCGATCGCCGAGCAGACCGCGGACGGCTCTGGGCTTCGCTGGCCTGCGTCTGTGGCGCCCGCTGACGTGCACCTTGTCGTGACGGGCAAAGGTGACGAGCCTTACGAGCACGCCGAGGCGCTCGCCGGTCAGTTGCAGGACCTCGGGTTGCGGGTGCTTTACGACGACAGGGTCGGCCCGTCGGCGGGAGTAAAGTTCGCCGACTCGGAGCTACTCGGTATTCCCGTGGTCGTAGTTGCCGGCCGGGGGCTCGCGCAGGGCGTGATCGAAGTGAGGGAACGCTGGAGTGGGACGCGGTCCGACGTTCCTCTAGGGGAGGCCTCACGACGGATAGCCGAGATCGTCGCTGGGCGGCCTGCGGTTTCGGGCTGATGAGGCTGCTTCAATGAGCGTCTGGGCGGTGGTGGTTGCGGCAGGGGGCGGAAGTCGTTTCGGCGCGGCGAAGCAGTTCGCTGATCTCTCCGGGCGGCCCGTCGTGGATTGGTCACTTGATGTGGCCCGAAGCGTCTGCGACGGAACCGTCTTGGTTGTGCCCGCTGACGCTCCCGGGAAGTACGCGGTCCTCGACGGCGCAAGTGCGGAGGGCGGCGGGGGCGCGCGTCTCGCTGATGTCATCGTCGTCGGGGGTGCGACGCGTTCGGAGTCGGTGCGGAGAGGCCTGGCCGCGGTCCCTCAGGGCGCGGCCGTTATCGTCGTCCACGATGCGGCACGGCCTCTTGCGCCGATCAGCCTGTGGCGGGCTGTCGTTTCGGCTGTGGAGGCAGGCGCCGACGGTGCCATTCCGGGTGCGCCCATATCGGACACAATCAAGCAGGTAAGCGACGAGGGGCGGCTGGTGACCCTGGATCGCTCTGAGCTCGTCGCGGTCCAAACGCCGCAGGCGTTTGTTGCATCGGTGCTCAGGCGGGTCCACGCGGGAGGCGACGACGCAACCGACGACGCCGCCCTCGTGGAGGCGGCCGGCGGCCGAGTCGAGCTCGTTGAAACGACGAGTGAGAACCTTAAGATCACTTCGCCGAGCGATCTCGTCGTCGCAGCGGCGTTGATCGGCGCTCACGAGGCTGGTCGCAGGGTGATCAGTTGAGCACGCCGAGGGTCGGACAGGGCTTCGACATCCACCCGTTCGGCGACGATCCGGAGCGCCCGCTGATGCTCGCCGGAGTGCGCCTTCCGGGACTGGGCCTGGTCGGCCACAGCGACGCGGACGTGGTGGCGCATGCAGTAGCTGACGCTCTTTTGGGAGCGTGCGGGATGGGCGACATCGGGACACTTTTTCCAGACACCGATCCGGAGCTTGCGGGCGTCGACAGCATGAGCCTGCTTGCCCGGGTCGTCTCCGATGTCAGGTCGCGGTTCTCGATCGGCAACGTCGACGTGACCGTGATAACCGAAAAGCCGAGGATCGCACCCTACCGAGCCGAGATGTGCGAGCGGCTCTCGGCGGTGTTGGATGCGCCGGCGAGTGTGAAGGCGAAACGAGCTGAGTCGCTCGGGGCGATCGGCCGCGGAGAAGGTATAGCGTGCCTCGCTGTCGCCCTCGTGGTCGAACGCTGATGGGACAGGCGGGGCGGGGGAGGCGCCCGGCTGGCGCGAGTGGGAGCGAACGGGGCGCGGGTGGGAGCGTACGGGGCGCGGGTGGGAGCGCACGGGGCGCGGGTGGTGGCCAGCATCGTGGTGGTGGTGCTCCCGTCCCTGGGCGTAGGGGTATCGGCGGGGAGCAGGTCGAAGGGGTGCAGGCGGTGCGGGAACTGCTCGTGGCCCGACGCCGCCGGGTCATTTCGGTGACGATCTCGGACCCGACCGGGCGATCGGAGCCCCTCGGCGAGATAGCGCAACTCGCTGCGAGCGCGAGCTACCAAGCCGGCGGACTGGCCGAGCGCAGCGGCCCTCCTCGCCACGTTGAGGTGCGCTACGTCGAGCGTGACGTGCTCGAGAGGCTTGCGGTCAGTGATGCACCGCAAGGTGTCGTGGCGTTCGCCGAGGCGATCGAAAGCCACGAACTTTCATCCCTAACAGCCAGCGGTGTCGGTGAGCCGACGCCGTTCCTCGTTGTCCTGGACGGGATTACCGACCCGCACAATCTCGGTGCTGTAATGCGAAGCGCTCTCGGATCGGGGGTGACCGGCCTTGTGATCCCCAAGCACCGCTCGGCCCGGCTCAGCCCAGCCGCGCTCAAAGCGGCAGCCGGCGCGGCCGAGCACCTGCCTATCGCCGAAGTGGCGGGGGTTCCTGCTGCACTGCGAGAACTCGACCAGGATGGAGTTTGGACGGTCGGTTTGGACTCTGCGGCAACGACGGTGATCTGGGACCTGGCGGTAGCCGACCAACCACTGGCATTGGTGTTAGGAGCCGAGGGGGGAGGCCTTTCGCCTCTCACCGCTCGGCGATGCCGAGCCATGGTGGGAATACCCCTGCAGGGTCCTCTGGGATCGCTCAACGTGTCGGTGGCTGCTGCCGTCGCCTGCTTCGAGGTTGCTCGTCGGCGTGCGACGGCGGATCCCGGCTGACGGTCGGCCGCCTGCCGGCCGCCTGCCGGCTGCTTGGCGGCTGCTTGGCGGCTGCTTGGCGGCTGCTCGTCGGCTGCTCGTCGGCTGATCGAGTCGGCACTCAAGGTCGCCTACGATGACCGGGTGCAAGACGTAGCCGAACCCGTTACCGCCACGACGACGCCCGGCGCAGAGC
>JAKCEB010000183.1 GCA_021838305.1 Actinomycetes bacterium
CGTCGTCGCGAACCGTCTGGCGCAGCTCGACCGCCTCAGCGGTGGGCGCCTCCTCGTGACGCTCGTCCCAGGGCTCGACCAGCCGGGTGAACGCCAGGCGCTTGCCACGAACGGACTCCGGCGCGGCGACGCGATCGAGGACATGATCCCCGAGCTTCGATCCTGGTGGGCGGGTGACGGTGTCGACGTGGGTGACGGTGTTATCGCCCGCCTGGCGGTCAGGCCGGTTCAGGATCCGCTGGAGATCTGGCTGGGAGGTTCCAGTCCGGCAGCCATACGCCGAGCGGGTCGGGTGGCCGACGGCTGGCTCGGCGCACGGGTGTCCCCGCAGGAGGCCGGCGTGATAAGAAAGGCGATCCTCGACGAGGCGGCGTCGGCCGGAAGGTGCATCGACGTAGAGCACTTCGGTCTTTCGATCGCGTACGCGAGACACGAATCCGACCTGGACCGGGCGCGCCGGACCGCTCCTCTGATCGTGCGAAAGCCGGCAGGCGCCGCGGTGACCCGGGAGGTCGTGCCTGTAGGTTCGTCCGCCCTCCGCGAGCTTGTCGGCGGCCTGGTCGAGCAGGGCTTGTCGAAGTTCGTGGTGCGACCCGCTGCGTCCCCCGAGCGATTAGACGGGGGAGCGGGATGGCCCGACGAGCTGGAATGGCTCGCCGCTTCGCTGCTCGACCTGCAGACCTGACCGTCAGCCTCGGGCGATCCCAGCCGCGTCAGCGATACGGGCCGCTTCAGCCGCGGCGTCGATGTCGTCTCGGACCCCGACCAGGAACCGGCGGAATCGACCGGCGTTGACCTCTACGAGCACAGCGGCCCGCTGGCGGCGCAGCACGCAGAAGTCGTACTGGTGGTCCCCGTGGGTCCAGGTGCCGATCGCTGCCACGCCGCGCAGCGCGGTTCCGGCCATCCGCCGGCCGCGCAAGGTCATCCAAGGGTCGTCGACCGGCCTGACCTGGCGGACAGCACTCAACGGCACGGTGATGTCGCGGTGGAATCCGAGGAACTTCTGCTGGAACGGCATGTGCAGCACCAGGTCGCTGCCTTTGACTTCTAGTTCGGCCACAACCGGCGAGCTTAGGCATCCAGGCGTCCCGGCGCGGATTCCCGCGACGACGTGGTCGGCGTTCAGCGCCGACTTGGTAGCTTCGGGGGAATGAACGAGCCTTCGACAAGCGCCCGCCCCCCGTCTGCGACGGGCTCGGAGGACGGTGCGCTTCGCAAGGCGGTGGTCCTCGTGAGCGGCGGTCTCGACTCGACGACGGTTCTCGCGGTAGCGAGGGCTGACGGCTACGAGTGTTACGCGCTCAGCTTCGACTACGGCCAACGCCACCTTGTGGAGCTCGACGCGGCCCATAAAGTCGCCTTCGCGATGGGGGTCGCCGACCACGTCGTGAGCCGGATCGATCTGCGCCGCTTCGGTGGGTCCGCTCTCACCGCCGACGTAGAGGTCCCCAAAGGACGTGAGATTGACCGGATGGACGAGGCGATCCCCGTAACCTACGTACCGGCGCGCAACACCGTGTTCCTCGCCTTCGCGCTTGCGTGGGCTGAGACGCTCGGCGCGTCGGACATCTTCATCGGGGTCAACGCCGTCGACTACAGCGGCTACCCCGACTGCCGCCCCGAATATCTGGAGGCCTTCGAGAGGATGGCGAATCTCGCGACCAAGCTCGGCGTCGAAGGCAAAGCGACGATCAAGGTCCACGCGCCGCTCCTGTCGATGACCAAGTCGGAGATCATCACCCTCGGAGGCGAGCTCGGGGTTGACTACGCTTTGACGAGCTCCTGCTACGACCCTCACCCCACCGGCCGGCCCTGCCAGGCCTGCGACGCGTGCCTTCTTCGCGCGAAGGGCTTCGAAGACGCCGGCGTGGCAGATCCTCTTCTCTCCTGACATGTACCGGGTCAAGGAGATCTTCTACACCCTCCAAGGTGAGGGCGCCCGCACCGGCAGACCGGCGGTGTTCTGCCGTTTCTCGGGATGCAACCTGTGGAGCGGCCGGGAACGCCACAGGCAGAACGCCACCTGCAGTTTCTGCGACACCGACTTCGTGGGCGTCGACGGGCCGGGTGGAGGCCGCTTCGCCGATGCGGCGTCCCTGGCAGGCGCGGTAGCCGCCATGTGGCCCGCGGATCGCTGCGCGGTCCCGACCTCGGATGCCCCCCGTCCGCGTCTGGGCTTGCCTTACGTCGTCTGCACCGGCGGCGAGCCGCTGCTTCAGCTCGACGAGCCGCTCATCGACGCTTTCCACGATCGAGGATTCGAGATTGCGATCGAAACAAACGGCACCAAAGTCGTGCCGTCAGGCGTCGACTGGGTTTGCGTCAGCCCGAAGGCCGGGGCACCGACGGTCGCAGACGCAGGCGACGAGCTGAAAGTCGTCTACCCCCAGGACGGCCTCGACCCTGAAAGCCTGCTGGCGTTTGATTTTCCACACCGTTACCTGCAGCCGATGGACGGTCCCGACCTCGAAGACAACACTGCCGCGGCCGTTCGCTACTGCCTTGACCACCCTGCGTGGCGGCTCAGCTTGCAGACCCACAAGCTTCTGGGGATCCCGTGAGCGAACACGCAGAGATCTTCAAAGAGTTCACTTTCGAGGCGGCGCACACACTCCCGGCGGTGCCCGAAGGCCACAAATGCGGGCGTCTGCACGGCCACTCGTTTCGCGCGGAACTTCGCGTCGCCGGACCCGTCGACCCGGTGCTCGGCTGGGTCGTCGACTTCGCGGACTTAAAGACGGCGTTTGCCCCGCTCCTCGACCAGCTCGACCACCGCTATCTAAACGACGTGGACGGTCTCGACAACCCCACCAGCGAGAACCTCGCCAAATGGATATGGGATCGCTTCTCGAAGCTACTAGCGCCACCGCTGCGCCTCAGCGAGGTCGTCGTGCGCGAAACTTGCACGGCGGGCTGCTCGTACCGGGGGCCGGCCTAGCCCGCCGCCGAGCCTCGCGACGGCCGGCACCCAGCCCCAATCGTGCAGGAATGGTGCGGCGCTGTTAGGGTCGGACCGTGACCTTTGACACCCGAGTTACATTGACGGGGCCTTGGCGCAAGCCGGCCCAGATGCTCGCAGAGCAAAGCTACGACGGCCATTCGAGCATCCACGACGCGTCGACGGCAAACTCCCTTGGTTTGGCGGGAGCGCCGATTGAAGCGCCAACCCATTTCAGCCAGTTCGACCCCCTCTGCCATCTCGTTTGGGGTCAGAGCTGGTTCGAGCAGGGATGCATCAGCTGCCACTTTCAGACGATGGTCGTCGAAGGCGAGGAGGTGCAGGCGACCCTTTCTGTGGCGGGAGGCGGTATCGCCGAGATCGAGGCGCACAAGGCTGACGGGACGCCTGTGCTCAAAGGAACCGCGTCAGTAGGACCGTCAAATTCGGCGACTGAACTTTCGCGCCGCCTCGAAGCCTTCGCCGACCCGGGCGAACTGTTCGTCGTCGATCAGCTGTCGGTGGGGATGGTCGAGGACAGCGGTCGCGCGATGGTGGACTTCGATAGCGCTAACGGGGACGGGTACCCGTTTTCTCTATCCGACAAGCTCGCCCGGATAACCGAGGCGCACTCCTGGTATACCCCCGAGGGAGGCGCCGAGTCCCCGTGGGGATATCCGGTGCTTCCGATGGAGATGATCAGCGTTCTCTCCCACAAGCAAGGCGGCCGCTGGCCGGTACGCCGCCCGTCGCTCGGCTTGTTCCTCGATCTTGAAGTGCGACTCGTCAATGGCCCGGTCTTCGCCGGGCGGGAGTATGAGCTTCGCAAGGAGATCGTGGGGCTCGGCCAGAGCCGAAGGACCGAGTCGTATTGGACCCGGACCACTTTGAGCGATCCGGCGACAGGGACCGTTGCGGCGGAGGTGCTTTTGCATAGTGGAGTGTTCAAGCAGTCCTACCCGGGTTATCCTCTAGGAAACACCGGGGGCCCCTCCCCGGCTTGAGCCGTTGTGCCGACCGAACGTCTTTTTTTCCAGGTCGGATTCCAGAGGAGGAGAAAAAAGGTGCCGTTGTACGAGTACATCTGCCGCACGTGTGACACCCACTTCGAGGCACGCCGTCCGATGGACAGCTCCGAAGCGCCTCTATCCTGCCCGGACGGCCACTCCGATACCGCCCGGGTGCTGTCTGTGTTCGCGTCGGTGGGTCGCGGTCCCGGGACCTCGTCTACTCCTCAAGGTCCGCCGGCGGGCGGCTGCGGGGCGGGTTGCGCCTGCGCGAGCTGAACCCGCTCAGAGCTGTCAGGTCAGCTTTCGACGACGACAGACGACACGTACCAGCCGCCCGGCGCTGACGTGACAGTCAACTGATAGAGCGACAGGGCGGGTGACGCCCCACCGTTTGGACCGTAGGAGCACACGACGGGAGCGATCTGCGAGCAGCCCCGCAGGATCACGGTCTGGCCGCTGTATGAGGAAGCGAAAAGGGCGCTTACCGCTGCCGGGGTCGCAACCGTGCCCGCTTTCGAACGGTCACCCGCCTTCCAGGCGTCGATCAACGTCGAGGTTGCGCCGAGCACGGACGCGGAGAGGTTGGCAGGTAGGGCCGTCGTGGTAGGAGCCGGCGCAGTCGTAGTGGTGGATGTCGATGCCGTCGAGCTCGGGGTAACCGGCGCGCGCTCCGTGGTCGGCGAAGTCGCGGGAGGGTTCGTCGTCGCGCTGGCGGTGACCCGGCCGGCGGAACTGCAGCCCGCTGCGAGCAGGGACGACGAACACACGACGGCCGCCAGACGTCCAGCCGCCCGCCGTCCAGCCGCCCGCCTAGGCGTCGGGCGTCCCGCGTTTCGCATCGCTATATCACGCCCGCCCGCCGCAGCTCAGCTATCGAATCCGGGTCGCGCCCGATCTCGCCGAGGATCTCCTCGCCGTGCTCCCCGAGCCTTGGAGCCAGGCGCGGTACCGCTACAGGTGTCGCCGAGAATCGAACCGGATGACGGGCTTCGAGGAGGCGACCGATCGCAGGGTGGTGCCGGGTTCTGAGCACGCCGTTGTGGAGCACTTGAGCGTCGTGTTGGACCTGGTCGAGGTCGAGGACCGGGCCGAAGGCGACCTGTTCGGCTTCGAGTCGCGGTGCGAGCTCGGCGGTCGCCCACGATTCGAGCGCCGACGCCACCATCGCGCCTATCTCGTCCCGGTTGGCACGCACGCCTGTCGCGTCGCAGTAGCGCGGGTCCGTGGTCCAGTCACTGTGGCCGAGAGCGCGAAAGAGGCTGTGAAGCTCGTCGACGGTCGCCGTAAAGTAAACGATCTGCCCGTCGGCGGTCGAGCTCAGCCGGTACACCTGCGCAAGGGTCGGCCTGGAATCGGCTTGCGCGTCGTCGAGCAGCGCTTTCGACTGGTAACCGTCGGGAAAGAAGAAGGCAAGAGCAGTGTCGAGCATCGGCACCACCAGGTGCTGGCCGCCCGCCCCGCGTTCGCGGGCGAACAGCGCAGCGCAGACGCCGCCCGCCGTCGTAAGAGCCGTGGCTTTGTCGCAGACGATCGTGCGTACGAGGTCCAAGAACGGGATCTCCGGGTTGCGCTGGACCGCGACGTGGCCGGTCAGGCCCTGGATGATCGGATCGTACACTCGCCGCTCGGCGTAAGGGCCGTCGG
>JAKCEB010000184.1 GCA_021838305.1 Actinomycetes bacterium
GCTACCGCGACGCGTGGGCGTTGCAGAAGGGCCTGTGGGCGTACGGATCGGGCGACTGGCTCCTGCTCGTCGAGCACAACCCCGTCTACACCCTCGGGGTGAGGGCGAAGCCGGAGCACGTGCTCGTGGACCCGGCGTCGGTCGGGGCGGAGCTCGAACGCGTCGACCGCGGAGGCGACGTCACCTTCCACGGCCCCGGCCAGCTGGTCGGCTACCCCGTCATGGCCGTCCCCCGCGGACCAGGGTCGTCCCCGACCCACGTTTGGCGGATCGAGCAGTTGGTGATCGACACCCTCGACGAGCTCGGACTGCGCGGCGCCGGCCGACTCGACGGGTACCCAGGCGTCTGGGTAGACCCGTCCGGCCCGAACCCCCGAAAGATCGCCGCCGTGGGGGTGCGCGTCTCGAGGGGCCGTTCGATGCACGGCTTCGCACTCAACGTCGACCCCGACATGGAAATGTTCACCCACATCATCCCATGCGGCATCGCCGACAAGCCTGTCACTTCGCTGGCATCCGAGGGCCTGCACGTCGACATGCGCCGGGTTGTCGAGGCCGCGACTGGGGTGGCGGAGCGGATCTGGGGGGCCGCCGAGCTGGATAGCCGGGGCGTGGCGTGGAAGGTGCTTCCTGGGGAAGTAGCCGCTTTCACAGCTGCTCACGGTCACTCGGAGGTTCCGGTCCGGATGCTCGACCGCCGCCTAGCGCAAGCGGGTGTGGACCCTCGTGGTGGGCTTGCCGTCGACGAGCGAAAGCCCCCCTGGCTTCGCGCTCAGGCGCACCTTGGCCCGGACTACCGGGCGCTTCGCAAGACGGTCCGAAGCCTCGGTCTCGTGACGGTCTGCGAGGAGGCGGGCTGCCCGAACATATACGAGTGCTGGGCTGACGGTACTGCGACGTTCATGATCAACGGCGAGCGATGCACGAGAGCGTGCGGGTTCTGCCTCGTCGACACCGCCAAACCGTTGCCGCTCGATCCTGGGGAGCCCGAACGGGTAGCGGATGCCGTCTCACAGCTCGGTCTCGCTCATGCGGTCATCACGTGCGTCGCCCGGGACGACCTCGACGATGGGGGGGCGTCGGGTTTCGTAGCCACCGTCGAAGCTGCGAGGCGCCGGTCTCCTGGTGTCGCGCTCGAACTTTTGATTTCAGATTTCAAAGGCGACCCCGAGGCTTTGAACGCCGTCTTCGCCGTGCGCCCCGAGATTCTCAACCACAACGTCGAGACGGTGCCCCGCCTCCAGCGGGCCGTTCGGCCCTCGGCGTCTTACGCCCGAAGTCTCGCCGTGCTGGCGCGTGCCAAGGCGGCAGGGCTCGTAACCAAGTCCGGGCTCGTGTTGGGGATGGGCGAGACGTTCGAGGAGGTCGTCTCTACCCTCGCCGACCTCGCCGGTGTGGGGGTGGACATCGTCACCGCAGGTCAGTACCTGAGGCCGACCGTGCAGCACCTTCCTGTTGCACGATGGTGGACGCCCGCCGAGTTCTCGGAGCTCGCTCGCGTCGGAGAGACGCTGGGGATAGGCCATGTGGAGGCGTCCCCGCTCACCCGGTCCAGCTATCACGCCCGTCAGGCTGCGGCGCGGACCACGCCGCAGGCGCTGGAGGCGAGCGGGCTTTGAGCGTCCCCGGATCACCTCGACTGGAACGCTTCGCCCGCCTGCGTCACCGAATGGCCGACCTCGGCGTCGACGTTTTGCTTCTGTCCCTTGGGGCGGATCTTCCGTGGCTGACCGGTTACGAGGCGATGCCGTTGGAGCGCCTCACAATGGCCGTGGTGCCGGCCGACGACGAAGCGACCCTCGTCGTGCCGCTCCTGGAGGCATCTCGTGTCGAGGAGGACCCCGCCGCGTTCTCGCTTCGCGCTTGGTCTGAGCACGAGGACCCGTTCGCGATTGTGTCGTCGCTAGTCGGCGCCCGCAGCCGTCTCGCAATATCGGATCGGGCGTGGGCGGCAGTCGTTCTCCGACTACAGTCGGCGTTGCCTGGCGCCACTTGGAAGGCGTCGAGTGTGGTCACAAGCGAGCTTCGAGCCCGCAAGGACGCCGCGGAGATCGAAGCGCTCGCCGCCGCATCTCACGCCGCCGACGTCGTGGCGGGCCAGCTCCTTCGAGGGGAGATACCGCTCGTGGGCCGGACCGAGCACGAGGTTTCCGCCGACATCTCCCGCCGGCTCATCGACGCCGGACATCAACGGGTGAACTTCGCGATAGTGGGCAGCGGCCCGAACGGGGCGAGCCCGCATCACGAGCCTGGCGCCCGGCGCATCGAGGCCGGCGAAAGCGTCGTGTGCGACTTCGGCGGGACCCTGCACGGATACTGCTCGGACATCACGAGGACCGTCTGGACCGGCACTCCGAGCTCCATTGAAGCCGAAGTGTACGAGGTGGTGCGGGTCGCGCAACAAAGCGCCGTCGAAGCCGCAGCGCTCGGCGTCTCCTGCGAGGAGGTCGACCGCGCAGCGCGCTCGGTCATAGCTGACGCAGGTTTCGGCGAGTACTTCATCCACCGCACGGGACATGGGATCGGCATCGAGGAGCACGAAGACCCCTACATCATCGAAGGCAACACCAACCTCCTCGAAGCGGGTCACGCTTTCTCTGTCGAGCCCGGCGTCTACCTCCCGGGCCGTTTCGGTGTGAGGATAGAAGACATCGTCGTAGCCGACGGCGGGGGTCCGCGAGCCCTTAACCAGGCGGATCACTCGCTGGTGGTCGTCGGTTCGTAGCGGCGCTCCCGGTCCCACCGGGTTGCGTTCTGCTGTAGCCTCTGGTTGAACCGGGCAGGATCCTGCCGGGACTGAGGAGGCGCCAGGTGAAACAGCTGAGCGGGCTCGACGCGAGTTTCTTGTACCTCGAGACCGGGTCCCAGTTCGGTCACGTCAGCGGTCTCGCAATCTTCCGCCGCCCGGAGCGCAAGGACTGGTCGCCCTATGAGGCGATGCGCAACAGGCTGTTGCGGCGGTTACCCGAACTCGAACCTCTACGGCGACGCCTCGTCCAGGTCCCATTCGACCTCGACCACCCGTACTGGATTGAGGACCCAGACTTCGACCTCGAGTACCACCTCCTCGAAACAGCCATCCCTTCCCCGGGCACGCCGGAGCAGCTCGCCAAGCTCGTAGCCCGCCTCATAGCGAGACCGCTCGACCGCACCCACCCGCTGTGGGAGTTCTGGGTGATCGACGGGCTGGCAGGTGGCCAGTTCGCGGTCCTGTCGAAGATGCACCACGCGACGATCGACGGTGCGGCCGGCGCCGAGCTCATGACGATGTTCTACGAGCACGAGCCGAGCCTGTCCGAGCCGGTCGACGTCCCGGTGACGATCGCCGGCGAGAAGATCCCGAGTCCGGCGCAGGTGCTGGCGAAGGTGGTCGGCGGAGCTTTTTCCAAGCCTGGCAAGTTCGCCGCAGTCCAGGTGAGGACGATCCGGGCGCTCGGCGAGATGACCCGCAACAGGGGCCTCGTCGGACTCGCCGACGTCCTTCGTACCATCCCCAATCCGATCGGCGCCGCCATCGCAGCCAGATCGACACGCGGCGACGACACTCTCGGATCGCTACCAGAACGCACCGCGCCGAGCACTGTGTTCAACGGCGTCGTAACGCCGCATCGGCGGGTAGCCCTGCGCTCGGTTTCACTGACTGACGTGAAGGCGATCAAGGCTGCGACAGGGTCAACGGTCAACGACGTGGTGATGGCGGCGTGCGCCGGAGCCCTGCGTGCCTACCTCCAAAAGCGCGACGCCCTCCCCGAACGACCCCTCGTCGCGATGGTCCCCGTCTCCATTCGAACCGGGACGGAGAGCGATCCGTGGACGAATCGGGTGTCGGGCCTTTTTCCCGTGATGCCCACCACCTCCGAGAAGCCGCTCGACCGGCTCGCCCTCGTTCGAAGCGTGATGGACGAGGCGAAGCAACGCTTCGCCCTTCTCCCCGCCACAACTCTCGTCGACTACGCCGACTTCGCCCCGCCGGCACTGGCCATCCGTGCGGCGCGCCTCGCGAGCCGACTGCGCGTCGCCGACCGTCTCAACCCGCCGGTCAACCTGGTCATCTCAAACGTTCCGGGTTCGCGGCGCAGCCTCTACCTCGACGAGGCGATCATGGTCAACTACTTCCCGGTGTCAACGATCGTCGACGGGGTCGGGCTCAACATCACTGTCCAGAGCTACTGCGACACGATGGACTTTGCACTGGTCGCCTGCCGGGAGCTCGTACCCGACCTCGAGGACCTGGCCGACCTGGTGGTGGCGGAGTTCGCCGAGCTTGCGGGCGCTGCGGGGCTTTGAGCCGCTCCGGCGGTGCCGGCACCGCCATCGCCACCGCCGAGCGACCGCCACCGCCGCCGCCGAGCGACCGCCACCTGAAACCGTCAAAATTGGTCAGGATCTTGAAGTCGGAAAAGTTTTGTACCAAAAAGTGCGTTTCCTGAGCGAGGGCTGGTACAGGATCTTTTGGGAACGAAGATCGTGTACCAAAAAGTGCGAAAAAACGCTTCAAATGGTCAGGCTGTGTCCGGCCCGCGAAGATCCTGACCAATTTGACGGCGGTCGAGGCGCACGATTAGGTGAAACGTTACAGATATGCGCTAATCGACTACGAAGCACTTGGCCGTAACTGCCCGCACCAGACGGCTGAGAGACCGTCATCGACGTAACGGTCCGCTCGGGTTTTCCTTGAGAGGAACAGACCGATCAGCCAACGACTTGGTAGGCGTGGGTTACCAAGTTGAAGGTGAGAGTATCGCCGTTCGTGGATGTGAGGTTCGCTACGTCACCGTCGACGGAGACTAACTCGAGCTCGGTAATTCCCGTAGGAGCCGGATACAGGCTTGTTGCCGAGGTACCGGACACGTCCGCCGTAGTTGGATTCGCCACTTGGCGAGAATCGGGATATACGTCGACTACTACTTCGCCAGGCAAGCTCGAGTTGTCACGATACGACGTCTGCGGGATCTTGCCTCCTGCCCAAACGACAGTAAATTTCCCGGAAACGTACCCTTCCCACATATATCTGTTACCAATAAAATTTGACGAGGGGCCTGGGGTACCTTCTAACAGTCCAATCGGTATCGGCGTCGGTGGTGGGGGAGGCACTATAGCTATCTCGTAGGTGTGGAGCGCGCCGCCAGCTTTCTTGTTGGCGATGATCTGGGCTGTGTTCGCCCCGGGCGGCAACCGCGGAGGGACGAAATCGCTCAGCTGAGACACAGCGGGGACCGACCCGGCCTGCGAGCCGAGCGCATCAGCGTACTCGTGCAGCGCCACTAGGGCCTGGTTGCGAGCCGCCGTTTGCGCCGCCGTGGGGTTCGCCGGCAGAGCGGGCAGTGTCCATGTAGGCGGCAGCTCAAATTGAGGAGCTGCCTGAGGTTGAGAAGCCGCAGACTGGCGAGCCGTAACCGCCGGCTGAGACTCTCCGCCAGCCAGGTACAAGCCTGCTCCTAGCCCCAGGCCGCCAACAACCACAGCCATCGCGATCGCCAGCGGCCGACGCCTTGCTCTCACATGAC
>JAKCEB010000185.1 GCA_021838305.1 Actinomycetes bacterium
GGAACCAGGTTCAGCCACGTAGCTCGAATCGAGTCGACGGTCGACCAGAAGTTGCGTCGCGAGAACTGACGTTCGACGACTATGGTCGAATCTGCTACCAGGGCTGACAGTACCCCGACGACGAGCCCGTTGATGTGGAACAGCGGAAGAGGCGAGTAACCGATGTCCGTCGACGTCAACGCAAGCTCCGAGGCGACCCCTGCGGCGGTGGCAAGTAGCTGGGCTTCGCAGAGCGGCACGATCTTCGGCTCGCCGGTCGTTCCCGAGCTGGACATGAGAAGCGACGGCCGTGAGGGGGTTTCGGGCAAAGCGGCTGCCACCCTACGCTCACCGCCGACCGCAAGAAGCGTTTCGCTGTCGGCCCACCAGGTTTCGATCGACGTGGCCGGCTGCGTTTCGGGAAGCCCCCGGGACGCAGTCCCTTCGTAGCCGGGTGACATCCCGAGACTGCTTCGATCTGTCACGAGAGACCTCACCCCGAGTTGGCGGATCCGCGCATCGAGATCCGCCTGGGGGGCCCCCGGGTCCAACGGAACCACCACCACGCCGCTCGCGACAGCAGCCACGAAGTTCGAGGCCATCGCAACGGGGTCGGCGATCGCGAGCCCGACCGGCCCTTCGAGCCCACTCGACAACCAGCGCTCTGAGAGTTCCGCTACTTCGCGCCACGTGACGCCTTGACCGGTGGCTCCCTCAACGATGGCGAGGCGATCCTGTGAGGATCTCGCGTCCAGGTAACCGCGTACGTTCAGCATGAAACTAGTACTCCTGTCGTTTGGTTCTGCAATTGATTCATCTCGGCTTTGCGTTGGGTCACAGGCGCCCGGGGACGGCGTGCAACGGCGGCTCGCCACGGCCTACCGGTGAGCGCCAGAGAGAGGGGCGTCTTTCGCGCGACCAGTGTCAGCGCGGTCGCACCGGAGACGGTTATGGCGTACGAGACGATCGTCGCAACCACTGCCGGCATCGCCTGGTTCCCGTTTCCGAAGCCCGCATAGTCGAGTAATAGGGCGAGCACCAAAGGATGCGCCAGATAGATCCCAAACGACGCGTCCGACAGAAGCTCGATCGCGTGCTGGCCGCGGCGCGGCCCGGTTGCCCAGCGACGACCGACTATGTAGACGACGAGAACCGCAGCGAGACACGACAGCGCCATCGCCGGCTGAAGAACGCCGTTTGCACGCCTCGGCGCCATGCTCGAAAGCTGTCCGGCGTACGCGGCGAGTGAACCTGCGACCGCGACCGCTGCTATGGCGAGCAGCCACCGGGACCGGCGGGCCACTACCGCCTCTATCTTGTCGAGGTGCACGGCGGCGTATGCGCCACCGAGGACGTACATCGCATAGGTCGGCAGAAGTTCGTAGGCGTGTGCGTAGAACCAACCCCCCGTACCAGCAGGCGCCCTCGTGTACTGGAGCAGTGCGAGCCATGCGAGGTTCACGACCACGACCGCGGCGAACACCGCCGCCGCCCGGTCGGCGGTCGCCCGGACAAAGCGGAGTATGAGCGGGAAGCACACGTAAAGCTGAATCGTCACCACGAGGAAGTACAGGTGGTACATGGCACCACCGTCCAGGAGGTCTATGAGGAAGCCGCCGAGTGACGGGTGAACGTGCGCATGCCCGAATACGCCGTAGGCGTAGTAGATGGCGCTCCAGGTGACGTAGGGCACCACTACGACACCGATACGCTTCTTCCAGAAGGTCGCGGCCTGCATGGGCCTGTCCCACGCAGAGAAAACCAGGACAAAACCTGTTATAGCGAAGAACACCTCCCGCCCATACTGCAGGAGCATCATCATCCCTGCTGCAACCCGGCTACTCGGCAACTCCGTAAATGCCAACGAGTGCACCGAAATGACAGCCGCGAAAGTGAGGAGCCGCACGACATCTATTTGCCAAAGATGTCCTTTGATTGCCTCACGTGTCGCCCCGGCGCTATTCGCGGTCGGCGGGGTCGGGTTGACCACCACAACACCTGAGGCCTGAGCGGTGGCGACTCCGTTCGACATTTCTTTATCCTCGGAGCACTAGCTGAGAGCGCTACTCAGCGCCCGCTGAGAGGTTGCTGAAAATGCTGGCCCTCAGGCCGCCGAAGCCATCACCACCTGAGCGACGTCAAGGTAACCGGAACGGAACCCGGCCTCTGAATAGGCAAGGTAGAACTCCCACATCCGCCGGAACGTGCTGTCAAATCCGAGCCGGTCGACGGCCTGCTCCTCGTCGACGAATTTTCGACGCCACTCAGCGAGAGTTTCCGCATAAGAATGACCGAAATGATGTCGCTGGAGCACCTTCAGACGGGTGTGAGACCGAATGGTCGTCTCGATCGCCTCCATCGAGGGAATGATCCCACCCGGAAAGATGTACTTGTGGATCCACGTCCAGGAGTTCCGCGCGGCCACGAAACCGTCGTGGCGCATGAGGATCGACTGCAGGCCGATCCGGCCGCCCGGCGCCAGGCGGGCCTCGAGAGTCGAGAAGTAGGTGGGCCACCAGCGCTCCCCTACTGCTTCTACCATCTCGACACTCACGACTGCGTCATAGGTTCCCATGGCACTTCGGTAGTCCTCGATACGAACGTCGATCAGATTCGACAATCCCTGTTCGGCGATGCGTCTGCGCGCTAGGGCAGCCTGCTCGACTGAGAGCGTCAGACTGGTGACCTGGGCGCCACGCTTTGCGGCTCTCATCGAAAGCTCGCCCCAGCCGGTACCGATTTCGAGGACCCGGCTGCCGGTGCGGACACGGGTGTCGTCGAGCAAGCGGTCGATCTTTCTTGCCTGAGCCGCCTCCAACGGCTCGTCAGGCGCGCTGTAAAGCGCCGACGAGTAGGTCATGGAAGGGTCCAGGAACAGCGAGAAAAGCTCGTTCGACAGGTCGTAGTGCCTCGCAATGTTGCGTCGGGCTCCCGTCGGGTTGTTGTCCTCGTCCTCAGGCAGCGCCGGCTCGTAGAAGCGGCGGATCCACTGCAGCCGGGGCGGTATCAGCGTCCTCATGTGCGAAGCCATGGCACTGAGCAAGCCTGCAAGGTCAGAGGAACGCCAGTCGCCGGCCATGTATCCTTCGCCGAACCCGATCTTGCCGTCCCGGCCGAGCCGGTCGAAGAACTGCCTAGGCCGCAACACTTCCATCACCGGTCCGCCTTCGCATCCGAATTTCGTCCCGTCCGCGAGGACCACCGCTATCCCGGTGCGCACCGCGGCTCTGCGCAGCAGCGACTCCGCTATCGTCGCCCGAAGCGGAGCGACCCTGGGCGTTCGAAGCGCGGGCCAGCGACGATAGTCAACTTCGGCTTGGGCTTTCACTGCACGCGCGCTCTCGGATCTGTGTACTTCAAGAAGGCTCATTTGCTCGCCGCCTCACCGTTGTGCAAAACGCTCACTCCCTTGGTCCATAGTTTGATTCCCTGCCACTGGATGAGCGCTCGCGTGCGCAGCGGTGCCAACGGGTACCGGACGACGAGCCGTGCCAGGTTCGCCCCGGAGGCCGGTATTCGCCGAGCGGACATCCACGCTCGAAACGCGGGCTCGCCTTCGCGCTCGAGGGTCACCGAAACGTTCAGGTGCTCCCCCGGATCCGACACGGCTATCCGGTAACTGCCGTCGACTGGATAGAAGGGCGACACCGTCATCTCCTTTTTCACCTGTGCAACGTTTGTCGAGGAATCATCTACTTCGAGTACGTAGCAGTGCCGCTGTCCGTATGTGTTATGAACTTCAGCAACCCTGGCCGACAGCGATCCGTCGGCGCGGTAAGCCCAGTAGACGCTGATCGGGTTGAACACGTAACCGGCGACCGCCAGGTTCGTCAACACGACAAGCCTGGAGACCTCGATCCCCTCGTCGAGGAGTTGCGCCTTCACGTCGAGATGGTCGCGTTCCCGGTAGCGTGCGAACGGTTGCAGCATCAGCGGGAGCTCGGGCGGCTTCGAAAGGTCGAACAGCCACATATAGCTCCGATATGTGAAGTCGTTGCGGACCGGCGAGCGGCGGCTGTGGCCGACTTCTGCTTCGTAGAGCCAGGGTACCTTGATCGTTTCGACGCCTTCTCCCCCACGATGGAGGTCCGGCTTCACCAGTCCACCCCAAGAGATGAGGCCGCTTTGACACCCGCCAGGCACCCGTCCTCGTGAAAACCCCACCCGTGATAGGCGCCTGCAAATGCGAGGGTGCCGTCGTTGAGGGCGGGAAGCAGGCGTTGAGCGCCGACCGAGGTCGGAGTGTAGATCGGGTGCTCGTAAAGCATTCTCTCGATCACCCGGTCGGCGGCGATCCGCTCGTCGCAGTTGAGGGTGACGATATGCGGATCCGTTCCGGGAAGGCCGGCAAGGCGGTTCATGTCGTAGGAGACAAGCGCGCGCCCCGTTTCGGGACGGCACGCGGGCAGCAGGTAGTTCCAGGACGCGCGAGCCTCCGGGTTTCTCGGCAGGACCCGGACGTCTCGGTGCAGCGCCACCTCGTTTCGCGAGTAGGTGAACGCCCCGAGGGTGCTGCGTTCGGCGTCGGTTGGCTCGGCGAGCATCCGCAGCGCCTGGTCGGGATGGGTTGCCACGACCACCTTGTCGAAGTGTTCGGTCCCGCCCGTTTCGGTGTCAATGGCGATCGACGGGCTCGCGTCGCAGCCTTTCGCGACTCGGGCGACGGACACGACCCGGGTAGAGAGGCGCACCTCGGAGAGACCCGCCACGGTCGCGTCGACGTAGGTCTTCGAACCCCCGACCACGGTGTACCACTGGTGCGATCCCCGAACCGAGAGCATGCCATGGTTCGCTAGGAAGGAAAAAAGGTACGCCGCCGGGTAGTCGAGCGCCGTCTCGGGGGCGACGGACCACACGGCTGACACGACCGGCACCATGAAATGGTTGCGGAAGTATTCAGTGAAACCCTTGGACGCGAGGAACTCGCCGAGCGTCACGTTCCACGCCTGCGAGTCACGATCGGCGAGCGCTGCGACCGTTTTGCGGGCGGCGCGATGGAACCGGTTGACCTCCAGCAGCATCCACAGGAAGTTCCGGTCGACCACGGACCTGCGTCGGGCGAAGACCCCACGAAGACCGATCGCCCCCGCGTACTCGAGCCCGCAACCGTCGCAGCGCACCGACATGCTCATGTCGGTGGGTCGTGTCTGCACCCCGAGGTCGTCGAAGAGACGGACGAGGTTCGGATAGGTCACGCGGTTGTGCACGATGAACCCGCTGTCCACCGCTATGTCGCCGGCGTCCGACGTCGAAACGGTGCGGGTATGGGCGTGGCCGCCAAGGCGGTCGTCCGCCTCGATGAGCGACACGTCGTAGCGTCGCTGGAGCAGGTGGGCGGCGGTCAGGCCCGCCACTCCCGAACCGATTACCGCAGCCCTCTCGCGCCGGGCGCTTCGACCAGTCAGTGGCGTACCCATTGCAGTGTCTTCGATGCTAGAACCGGGTTTGGATATGACCAAATCTCGACTCGACGGCACGGCAGAACCCG
>JAKCEB010000186.1 GCA_021838305.1 Actinomycetes bacterium
CACTGCTTCACCGACGGAGCGCAAGCCACGAGGGACGGTATCCAGTTGACCGTGCCGGAGGTGAAGACCCCCGCCTTGCTTGACGGCATCGTGTAGAACACCGTGTCGGCGTAATGGCGTGACGGATTGAACTGCACGCTGACAGGGGAGTGTGACAGCACCTCGACGTTCGCCGGATTGCTAGACCGGGTCGGGTCGTAGGCCTGGAAGTCGCTGCTCATGACGCCGGGGATGGAAGCGCCCGCACCAAGGCCTGTGCCGGCGTAGAGCCACGAAGACGGGTCCGATACAACCATGGGAAAGCTCGTGAGGTTGTTGAAACCTACGTAGCTTGCGCCGACCAAGGTGCTTGCAGGCAGGTTGGCGGGGGCTTGCCCCCACCAGTTCTGCGACACCCTAGCGTTGTCGACCCCGTAGAGCGGATCCTTCGGCGGGTTGCGGTAGTTGACGACCTCTCGGTCCGCGCCGAGCGGGGAGGCCTGCAGTCGAACCTTTCGAAGTATCGGGCTCGCGCCGAAGAACACGAGGTTCACCCCGGCGTTCGCACCCGCTACCGCTGCCTGGCGCATCGAGTTGGACCACTCCTCGTCATGGCCCGGCGAGATGAGCACCTTGTGCTTGGCGAGGAGGGTCGGGTGCTCAGCAAGGGTTATGTCAGTCCAGTAGGTGACATCCAACCCGTGCTCCTCCATCAGCCTCGTGAGTGGATACATCAAGCTCAGGTACCCGCCCGCACCGTTGCCAGAGGCGAACGGCCGGTCGAAGGAGACCACCCTGGCACGGGTCGAGCACGGGTAGTGGTTGGGAGCACACGGGGTGGCACCCTGATAGAGGTCGTAGCCGCCGAACGCGTTGAACACCGCTTCTGTCAGCACACCCGACATGACGACGTACGCAGCGGTGCTCGACGGGTCCCACACCGTCAAAGGAACGTAGCTTTCCTGGCCCCCCGAGCCGACCAGCTTGAGAAGGTACTGCCCCTGCACCCACGTGGAGTTGACAATGAACGACAGCGACTGCGTCCACTTGCACTCCACCATGTTGATCCCAGGCGTCACAGGGCACGCAGCCTGGGTGGATCCGGCCACCTGCGCCGAACTCCACACGAGACGCGCTCCTGTGCCGCCGTAATAGCCCATTCGGTAGGCGTCTACGTGGAAGGTCGCGGCCGCCGTCGACACGTAGAGCGCGACGCTCTGGTCCGCTGACGCCTGCACCCGGTTCGAGTATCCCATGATCCCGGTCGGGCTCTGCGTGCCGGTGATCTTCCATGCTGTAGTCCCCGGCTTCGCGTTCTCCGCGACGACCCACGGCGCTTCTGTGCCGTTCGGGCCCGCGAACGTCGCCGCGGCGGCGAGTGATGTCGTCGAAGTGGACGACCCCGCCGGTCCGCCACCGCCGGGTCTGGTCGCAGCCGGGGAGGATGTCGGTTTGGGGGTGTTGCCGCCCGGTCCCGAGGTGATGCCGATCGCTGCGACCGCAGCGACGACGGCTGCCGCGGCGACGACGCCGATCATCGTGACTCCACGGCGGGTCAACCGCAACTTGGCCGAACCTCCGCTGGACGCGGTCCGGCCGTGCGAGTCGCCGATTTCGCTGCCTCGAACCACGGAACGTCTGTGGGCGGGGCGGTGTCGGGGCACCCAGACGAATATAGATGGACACGTACTGCCCCGGAGGTACACCAATTTTGTTTCTGCGGGTGCTATGAACTGCGGGTGACCAAAGCGCGACCGGCCCACGCCCGCCGACGAGGCGTCTCGAGAGCTCGCTGGCTGATTGGCCTCGGCGGATTCTGCGTCGCTGCCGCGGTGGCCGTGGTGGTAGCGCTCGTCGGCCGCACGGCGACGCCTTCTCGGACCGCGACGTCGACTCCGACGAGCGCCCCGGCGACGACTCTGCCGGCCACCACCGCAGCCCCGTCTACCTCCACGACGGTCCTCCAGGCAGGTCCGACCTGCCCGCTTACGGGCGCACCGGCACCCGGAGGCACACCCCCGGCGCGGCCGGCCCTGGCGATCAAGATCGGCAACGACCCAGCCGCGAGGCCGCAGAGCGGGCTGACTCACGCGGACATCGTCTTCGAAGAGCCGATAGAAGGCAACATCACCCGGATCCTCGCCGTCTACCAATGCCAAGAAGCGCCAAGCGTCGGGCCGGTTCGCTCGACGAGGTGGATCGATACGCAGCTGCTAACCCAGTTCGGCCATCCGGGTTTTGCCTTTGCCGGCGGCATCATCCCCGACGTCAACCTGGTGGCGAACTCGTCTTTGTACGACCTCAACCTTTTCACCTACGCGCAGGCATCACAGCGGATAACCACCCGCTACGCGCCCGAGAACCTGTACACATCCACGTCGCAGCTGTGGGCCATTGACCCGTCGCACAGCGCGCCGAGCCCCATATTCCATTACGGCAAACCGACTTCTGCGGGAACCGCGACGTCGGAGGCGACCCTCCTTTTTTCCGGAATACTCAACGTGCAATGGGAGTGGGACGCTGCGAAGTCTATGTGGGTGCGCTACTACGCCGGGGTGCCCAACGTGGATGCCAACTCGAACCCTGTCACGGCGGCGAATGTCGTGATCGAGCGGGTGACGACCTCGCTCGGTACTGTCCCGGAGGACAAATTCGGGTCTCTAGGAGTTCACAGCCAGACGGTCGGTTCCGGCCAGGCGACGGTGCTCACGGGCGGAGCCGCGTACGACGCGACATGGTCGCGGTCGTCTATCTCGCAGGTGACGCAGCTCGTCGGAGCAAACGGGGAGCCGGTCAACCTCGCTCCGGGCCCGACGTGGGTCGAGCTTCTCCCTGTACAGGCGTCCCTGCAACTAACGCAGCCTCCGGTGACGTCGCCGACCTCCTCCTAGCCGGATCGCAAACCCCGACCTAATCCAGAGTCCCGTCGAGGCGGGCGGTCGCGAATTCCGAAGGCCCAAGGGGAAACGAACCGTCCCACCCCTCTAGTTCTTGGCCGGCCAGGTCGACCAGTGTCCCGCTTGCGCCGGGGATACGCACCCTCGTATCGGTGTCACTTGGGTTGAAAACCCGAAGTTCGATCCGTCCGCCGTTCCGGCGCAGGCTTGACACGACAGCGCCTCCGGTGTCGACATCGAGCCGGCTACCGCGGTCGGCGAGCCGGCCTCCACCGTGCGCTCGCAGCGCGATGAGCGGGTTCCAGAGCGTCTCCGCCAACGTCCATGGGTCGGCGCAGTCGAGCGCCACCGCATATGTGAAAGCCTGTGGGCCGGGCATCTGGGAGTCGCGAAGTGCCAGCGGCGGCCCTGCAACGGCGCGCCTCGTTGCCAGCGTGGGTTTCGAGATGATCCCGGTCCCTCGAAGCAACGTGAGGGCCAACGCCCGGCCGTCGTCGACGAGGCCGTACTCAAGAAGCCCCTGGTGTAGGACGGTTACGGCTCCTGCACTCACGAAGCGTCTCGACGGAAACGTGTCAGGGGGCGCCTCTACAAGCCACTCCTCGCTTTGCCCGGGTGGCGGAAAGGGACGAATGACTGCAGCGAACGCGCACTCCGCCACGGTCTCGGCCGCCCTGACCGGGAAAGGAAACACCGCCCGCACCCGGTGGTCGCGCACCGTGTTGTCGAAACTGGTAGTCACCCGGACCACCCGCTCTGCGCAGCGCACTTCGACGTCGGACACCACGCAGACAGGCGTGGCGCGCCCGACACCCCACAGGTAGGTACGGGTTATCCTCACGATGGCGCGAAGCGGCCCGTGCTCTATGGCCGCGACGTGCACGTCGGCCGGAGAGGTGACTGCGTCGGTGTCGTCGGCGCCCCCGACGCCCTCGAGAGGGCAGAAGTTGTAGGTGTCCCCGGCGTCGGGCTCCTCTGAGATTGTGTTCATGCCGCGGATGCCGTTCAGGGCAAAAGTACCTGTTTTCGCGTCGATCTCAACGCGGAGAATTCGGTTGTCGACGATCATCGCCTCGTCGGAGACCGCTACGCTCACGGGTTCGGCCTCCTCGGTCCCGCTCCGGCGAAGCAGTGCCCAGCCGTAGCCCGGGACGTCGCACGCGCGTACGAGGGACCGCATCGACGGTAGACGTGTGACCGTGACGCTCATGGGTTCGTCGGCTTCGGCGCCCGCCCGCCCCCATACTTCGGCCATGAGGGTTCCCACCGCCAGGTCGGCCGACGCAGCGCGGCCCGACGTTATAGACACAGACAATGGGCCCGTAGCACTTCGTGGCGAAACGTGTCCGTACACGATGGGGCACGACTCGCCAATCCAGCCTTGCGCCGTGAGTTCGGCGACGATCCGGGCGAGGTCACGGCCGCACCCGGTTCTAGTCGTGGTGCCACCTAGCGTGACGCCAAGCGTCTGGGCGCCCAGCTGGGCGGCCGCTTGGGTGGCCTCGCTCCCGGCCTCGCTCCCATGATCGCTCCGGGTCTCGATCCCGACCTCGACCTCGACGAGCCCGCTCCGAGTTCCTGACGAAGGGTTGAGCACCATGTGGCCCGAGCCGGCCGTGGCCATCGAAGCGATTTCGAGGGCGCTATGCGTGACCGCCCCGGCGAGGGTGCACGCGGTGTCGTAGCGTGAACGTACCGCTCGCCCTACAGAATCCGCCGAGCATCCGCAGATCGAATCGTGTGCTGAGTTGCGTATCACTTCAAGCCACGCTCGGTCGAGACTGTCTCCGGGCCAGTCCTCGGGCGCGAGCCACAGGGCGGCGAGCGGCTCTGCTGTGCGCTCGAGGGCCGACTCGGCGGCGGCTGCGGCCTGCTTGATGTCGACCCGGCTCGAGAGGACGCCGGAGAGGAGAGGCGCACGAGCGTTGCTTCGAAGCTCGCCGCACAGCACCCCCAAGTCATCTTGAGGCGCTTCAGCAAGGTAGGAGCGCAGATCTGTTATCACGACGCTGAAGCGGTCCTGAGCGGCGTTGACGGCCTCGACAACGCCTCCCAGGTGGGGTTGCGCGCCGTGATGATCGCCGCCGTTGGGTACGAGGAGGGTGTCGTGGTCGCGTAAGAGGACTCCGAGCTCCCTCTCGTAGTCGCTTAGCCGGCCGACGAACCTGCCGACATCGCCGGGCAGATTCCCGCCCGCGCTGTAGCCGGCGGGCAGGTACTCCGTCCGTACGCTCGAACCGTCAGGCGAAGCCCATACGAACGCGTTCCGACCCACGGTGTCCGGAACACCCCTCCAGACGACGGCGTGGCCGATCCCGGCGCTTCGAAGGATCTGCGGCATCTGCGAGACGTGACCGAACATGTCGGGTAGGTATCCGACCTCGCAGGCGCCTCCAAGGCGTGCGGCAGCCGAGAGGCCGAGCTGCAAGTTGCGCACGATCGTCTCAGCCGAGACGGCGAACTCGTCCATAAGGCAGTACCAGGGACCGATCGCGAGGCGACCCTCCCTTACCAGGCGAGCGACCCGTTCGCCCTGGTCCGGCCTCACC
>JAKCEB010000187.1 GCA_021838305.1 Actinomycetes bacterium
ACACGCTCTTCACCTCGGTCCTGACCAGGGCTATCAACACAGCCGAACTCGTCTTAGAAGAGATGGGCCAAAGCTGGGTTCCCGTCACCCGCCACTGGCGTCTCAACGAACGCCACTACGGATCGCTAACAGGCCTCGACAAGGTGGAAGCGAACAAGACTTTCGGCGAGGAGCTCTTCAAAGCGTGGCGGCGCAGCTACGACGTGCCCCCGCCTGCGATGGAGGCCGGTCACCGCTACGACACGACCGCCGACCGCCGCTACAGCGCTGTAGCGCCCGGCGCCCTTCCCGCCACCGAATGCCTCGCCGACGTCGTCGCACGGCTGCTCCCCTACTTCTACGACGTGATAGCCCCCGAGCTCCTGGCCGGGTCGACGATCCTCGTTGTAGCCCACGGCAACAGCCTGCGCGCCATGGTCAAACACCTCGAAGACATCACCGACTCCGACATCGCAGCGCTCGAAATACCGACCGGGGTACCGCGTGTGTATGAGCTCGACGATCAGCTCGCAGTGACCTCACGACGCGAGCTAGGCGACCCCGAAGCAATAGCTGCCGCAGCCGAAGCGGTACGCCGTCAAGGCGACCGGACCTAACAAGCTTGGAACACGCAAACCGAAACGCCGACCGCGCCGGCTTGGGCGCCCTGCGAGCGAGACGCTCCGAGCTCTGCGGCGACGCGGAGCTCACCGGCGGCGCGTGGTGTTCAGCCTGGGCGGCCGGAGTCGACGAATGGCTGGGCGGTCTCTACGCCGACTCCAGGCCACAGGGGTTGAAGGCCTCCACCGCGCTGGTCGCCGTCGGCGGCTACGGACGCGGCTCCCTGTCGCCCGGTAGTGACCTCGACCTGCTGTTGATCCACGACGGGCGCGCCAAGGACGTAGCAAAGCTCGCGGACGCCCTGTGGTATCCGATCTGGGACAGCGGGATCAGCCTCGATCACAGCGTCCGGACGATCAAAGAGCTGAGGGCGGCCATGGACTCCGACGTCAAAGTGGCGCTCGGCCTGCTCGACTTGCGCATCATCGCCGGCGACGCCGCCCTCGCCGAGACCGCCCAGCGCAAGGTCGTCGAAGCGTGGCAGGAGAGATCCAGCCGCTGGCTCGGCGACCTTCACCTCGTCGTCAAAGACCGCCACGACCGCTTCGGCGACCTCGCCTTCCTTCTCGAACCGGACCTGAAAGAAGCCCGCGGCGGGCTTCGCGACGTCCAGCTGCTCCGCAGCCTCGCCTCGGTGGAACCCAACCTCGCCTCGACGGTCGCCGACTCGGCCATCGCACGCGCCGAGGAGACCCTTAGCGCGACGCGTGTCGAGCTTCAACGCAACGCCACCACCAAGTCCAACGTGCTCCTCCTACAAGACCAGGACCGCGTCGCCGAAGCACGAAGGACCCTCGACACGGACGGCCGGCCCGACGCCGACGCACTTATGGCGCGCGTCGCCGGCTCGGCCCGGACCATCGCGTGGGCCTCCGACGACGCTTGGCGGCGGATGACTTCGCCGTATCTGGCCTCGAAGAAGCGGGGGCAGGCCGTCGGCCTGGAGCCGGGGATCGTCGTGCGCGACGGGGAGATCGGCCTCCTTCGCGCCGCAGACCCGGCGATCGACCCGTCCCTGGCGTTGCGCCTCGCGGCGGCATCCGCCGAGCAGGACCTGCCGATGGCACGGGCGGCCCTCGACCGACTCGCGAAACGGGCGCTGGCGCCCGAAGGGACCTGGACGCCAGCAACGCTTCAAGCGCTGCTGCGCCTTCTCGGCGCGGGGCGCCCGGCGATTGCGGCCGTCGAGGCCCTCGACCAGCGCGGCGTGTGGCTACGGTACCTGCCGGAATGGGCGGCGGTGCGCCACCGCCCTCAACGAAACGCCTACCACCGTTTCACGGTCGACCGCCACCTCCTGGAGACCGTCGCGAATGCAGCGTCGCGCCAAAGCGCCGTACACCGGCCGGACCTGCTGCTGCTCGGTGCGCTTCTACACGACATAGGCAAAGGGCGCGGGGGTGACCACACCGCCCTCGGAATCGGGATCGTCGAGTCGCTCGCGGCCCGGATGGGCCTGACCGACGAGGACCGATCGCTGCTCCAAGCGCTCGTGCGACACCACCTTCTGCTCCCCGACGTCGCCACAAGGCGCGACTTGGACGACCCTGCTACAGCAGCCTCGGTGGCGGCAGCGGTCGGCGATCAGGACACTTTGGAGCTACTGAGCGTTCTCACCGAGTCCGACAGCCTCGCTACAGGGCCGGCAGCGTGGGGGACATGGAAGGCCGGTCTTGTCAACCGCCTTGCGACCCAGGCGGCAGCGGTCCTCGAAGGCCGACCACCCCCCGAGGCGGGCCGTGCCGCTCTCAGCGCAGACGAGGCTGCGCTCCTCGCGAACGGGGACCTGCGGGTGATGGTCGACGGAAACTCACTCTGCGTCGCAGCGCCTGACCAGCGGGGCCTACTCGCCGTAGTAGCGGGCGTGCTAACGCTGTCGGGCGTCAACGTCCGATCTGCCACGACTATCTCGGACGAGACGATCGGCATGGCGCTGCTTCGCTTCGAGGTGGCACCGGCGTTTGATCATCTGCCCGACTGGCAGCGTTTTGCGAAGGAGTTGAGCGGCGCCCTCGCCGGTGACGCCGACCTGGAGCGCCGCCTCGAAGAACGCGAGGCCCGTTACCGCAAGTTCCAGGTGAGCGTCGCCGCCCGCATGCCCGACGTGGCAGTCATTTTCGACAACGATTCGTCGACGTCGACGATCGTCGAGGTTCGCGCCCCAGACCGGGGCCCGGTGCTCTACAAGGTCGCGAGAGCCATCGCCTCGTCGGGTGTGACGATCACGTGCGCCCTTGTGAGCACCCTCGGCGCCGAGGCAATCGACGTGTTCTACGTCCACGACGCGACGGAGGGCCGGGTCCAAGACCCGGCCCTCATCGAGCAAATCGAGGTTGCGATACTCGATGCGCTTCAGCCGCCGCGCATGTAGCGGGCGTGCATCCTCCACATCCACATCGACACACCGAACCACCCTAAGGCGATGACGACCCACAAGAGGCCGAGCGTCGCCTGATGGTTCCCGGCCAGGATGATCGCCACTCCGAGTGCCAGCAGGGACATGACAAGCATCCCACGCCACGCCCAACCCGAACGTACCGACCGGGACTGGCTCACATCCCAGCGCTCACCGCTCATCACGCCCAGCATACGTGTCTTGAAGCTCGCCGGCGTGGCGGGCTTCAAGTCCCGCTTCGCCGGAGTCACCCGGCCCGTCTTGTACGAGCGGACGGCGCTGGTGCTAGATGGCATCCGGGCCCGTTTCTCCCGTGCGTATCCGCACCACAGTGTCGAGCTGCGTCACCCAGATCTTGCCGTCGCCGATCTTGTCGGTCCTCGCAGCCTTGGTTATCGCATCTATGACGCCGGGGACCGACGCCGAGTCGACGAGCACCTCCACCTTGATCTTCGGGGTGAAAGCGACCTGGTACTCGGCACCACGGTACACCTCGGTGTGCCCCTTCTGGCGCCCGTAGCCCTGGGCTTCGCTGACGGTGACGCCCTTGGCCCCGGCAGCTTCGAGGGCCTCGCGAACGGCGTCCAGCTTGAATGGCTTGATCACAGCTGTCACTAGCATCATCGCAGATCACCGGCCTCTCTCGACATTGCGCCACCCGCGGGATCGGCGATCACGACCGCCGGGTTTCCGCCACCTGAGCCTAGTCCGGCTTCAGCGAACGCACCTTTCAGGCTCGGACCCGCCCCGACCGATGCCATCTCGCCGACCCTGGTGAAGCCGTCGTCCACCGGATAGGCCTCCTCGTCGTGGATGCCGACGTCACCAGCTTCCAGCTGCTCGTCGGTCATGCGTAGTCCTCTGGTGAAGAACCCGATGATCTTCAATAACAAGAACGTGACGAGGCCATCCCAGATGATGATCGTCAGAGCCGCCAAGGCCTGGATCAAGAGCTGCTTCGGGTTCCCGTACAGCAATCCGGCCGTGGTCACGGGACTCCCACCGCTGCTCGCATAGACGATCATCGACGGATCGGCAAACACCCCGACCATCAGGCCACCCATGAGGCCGGCTATGCCGTGGGTGTAAGCCACACCCGAAGCGTCGTCGACTTTGCGAAGCGTGATCGGCTGGAGGTAGGTCCAGGCGAACCAGACGACGGTCGAGTCGATGATCCCGATCCAAAGCGCAGCCGAGCCGCTGACGTAGCCCGCTGCAGGCGTGATACCGACCAGTCCGCAGATCATGCCGTTGATAGCACCGAGGAACGTCGGTTTGCGCTGCTTCGAGAGCACCATGTCCCAAACGACCCAGGTGAGCAGGGCCGCAGCCGTAGCTGCGTTCGTGTTGATGACAGCTGCAGCGGCGTCAGTGCTGGCGAAGTACGGGTCTCCACCGTTGAATCCGTTCCAGCCGAGCCAAACGATGCCCGCCCCGACCGAAACCATGGTCAGGCTGTGCGGAACCCACTTCGCGCGGTCCCTCGCGAGGCGGGGACCGATCACCCAGGCTGCGACGAATCCGGATACTCCGGCCGCCAGGTGGATCACGTAGCCGCCCGAGTAGTCAAGAGCCCCCTCGTGCGCCCAGTAGCCGCCGCCCCAGATCAGCATGGCGTTGACGCAGTAGACGAAGGTGCACCAGGCGGGAACGAAGATGAGCCACACGATCGGCTTGATCCGCCCGAGCACGCTGCCGAGGAACAGCAGCGGCGTTATACCAGCGAAGACGAACTGGAAGTACGCCAATGCCGTCGTCGGCATTTGCAGCGGGACCGCCGTGCCGATCGGAAGCGCCGCTTGGCCTATCTGGGCGTGGCCGGCGTTTATCGTCTCGGGGTGTCCGACGAAGTTGTTGAAGAAGTTGGCGAAAAAGTTGCCGGTGTAATGGTAAGTGTACGTGTTAGCGGTCCCGCCGCCGATCGGAGAGCCGAAGCCCATCTTGTATCCCCAAAGCACCCACACGACTAGAACCGTGGAGAACCCGGTGAAGGCCATGAACATGGTGTTCACTGCCCAGCGCTTCGGCACGAGCCCGGCGTAAAGGACAGCGAGGCCCGGGAGGCTCATCAACCCGACGAACGTCGCCGCGGTGAGCTGCCACGCCGTGTCACCAGTGTTTATGTAGCTCGGGTCTGAACAGCTGATCGGTTTGGCAAGGGCGTTGCCGACGTATGCCGCGTTCTTGCCACACACAGTTGCTGCGTTGCTGGCCTGAACGAGGGCGGTCATCATCAATGACAAAGACCCCTCCTAAGTGGGTCGGGGCGCCGGTAAGGCGCCGGTCGAAAGTCCAAGTGGACGCCACAAAGGTAGATAGCCCATGTTTCACGAACTTCACGGGAGTGTTGCGGGAGTGTTAACTCAACTCCAGCAGCGTTCGTGGCGCTACCGGACGCCCACCCAGCGGTGC
>JAKCEB010000188.1 GCA_021838305.1 Actinomycetes bacterium
GCTTTAGGCGCCTACGACGGACGAAGCGCGCTCGAACGGGTGACAGCATCGACACTCGCCGTCACCGGCGAAGACGACTCCGCTACGCCGCCGTCGATGGGAGCCGCCATCGCCGCGGGGATCCCCGGGGCCACCCACCAGGTGTGGCCTGGGCTTCGCCATTTCGCGCTCGTCGAAAGTCCCGCCCTTCGATACGCCATACGTTTGTTCCTCTCGGGCGACACCGTCCCTCAGCCGACGCAGCCCCCAAGCTGCTGTGCGAGCCCTCACGGCGCGACGAGGTCCGACGCGTGAAACTCGCCCCGTTTCGCTATCACCAGCCCTCCACGCAGGTCGAGGCGTTGGAGCTTTTGGGTAGCCTGGGCGACAACGCCAAAGTACTCGCCGGCGGCCAAAGCCTGCTTCCAATGATGGCGTACCGTCTGGCGACACCGACCGACCTGGTTGACATCGGACGCATCCCGGAGCTTCGCGGTTGGGATCTCGACGACTCCGGCCTTCGCATTCGTGCAATGGCCCGCCAGCGACAGATCGAACTCGACCCGGACATCGGGCTGCGTTTTCCCGTCATGCACCACGCGTTGGCGAAAGTCGCTCACGTCCAGATACGCAACCGTGGGACTGTTTGCGGGAGCTTGGCGCACGCCGATTCCGCTGCGGAGCTTCCGACGCTGATGGTCGCCCTCGACTCGACGTTCGTCGTAGCGAACGCACAAGGCCGTCGACGTGTCGCAGCGCCCGACTTCTTCAAGTTCCATTTCACGACCGCGGTCGAAGCCGGGGAACTGCTCGCGGAGGTTTTCATCCCCGACCCGGGGCCCGGGCAGCACGCCGCTTTCATGGAGGTAAGCAGACGCAAAGGCGACTTCGCTGTCGTCGGCGCCGCAGTGGTCGTCGACATCGAGGATGGCCATGTAAAAGGTGCGCGTGTCGTCTGCTCGGGCGTCGCGCCGACACCGTACGTCGTCGCTGCCGCCGAGGAGGCGATCGTCGGAGGCGAACTCCGGGACTCCACGCTGCTCGACGCTCAATACGCTACGAGCCGCAGCGTCGATCCCCCAGACGACTTCCACGCGGACAGCGAGTACCGCAAACATCTGGCGGGTGTGCTCGTCCGGCGCTGCTTGGATCAGATCCGCTCGAATCAAGGAGCCCGCAGTGCCTGAACATCCAGTCCCCGCGTCGTTCGGTCACGACACGATGGAAGTGTCACTCACCGTAAACGGATACGTGGTTAGCGTCGTCACGGACGTCAGGGTCTCCTTGGCAGACGTGTTGAGGCGTGACTTGAAACTCACCGGGACCCACCTCGGCTGCGAGCACGGAAGCTGCGGGGCGTGCACCGTCATCGTCGACGGCGAAGCCGTCCGATCCTGCCTGATGCTCGCCGTGCAAGCCGACGGATGCGCCGTCGAGACGGTGGAAGGCCTCTCCGACAGCGACGCTCTCGGGCCGCTGCAGCAGGCTTTCGCCGACAACCACGCCGTGCAGTGCGGCTTCTGCACCTCTGGATTCCTGATGTCGTTGACGGCCCGCCTGCGAGAAGGGCCGCTCACCAGCGAGGCGCAGGCCAGGGAAGCGCTCAGCGGCAACATTTGCCGCTGCACCGGTTACGTCGGCCTCGTCGACGCTCTCCTGTCGCTTCCCGCCGAGGCGGTTGGTGGCGCGCAGTGAGCCAGGTGGATTCAGCGGTCCGTGACCGCTACGTAGGCGCCGGTATTGCCAGACGCGAAGACCGCAGGCTTCTCACGGGGGCCGGAAGATTCCTCGACGATCTCGAGCTCGGCGACTGCTACGAAGCGGCGATCCTTCGAAGCCCCTACCCGAGCGCTCGGATACGATCGATCGACGCGACCGAAGCGCGCCGCGGCGTCGGTGTCATCGGCGTCTTCACGGCCGCGGACCTAAAGCCGATCCTCCGGGACCTGCCGCCCAAGGTGACACATCCTGACCTCAAGCACTTCCCCCGCTACCCGATCGCGGTAGACGCAGTGCACTACGTCGGCGAGCCGCTCGCCGTGGTCGTCGCGTCGAGCAGACGGCACGCCGAGGACGCCTTGGACTTGATCGACGTCGAATACGATCCGCTCCCAGGTATCGGCTCGACGGCCGCGGCGCTCGCCCCGGGCGCCGCTTTGGTCCACGAAGGCTCCGTCGACAACGTCGCGGTGAGGATCGTGCAGCGCTCAGGCGACCCAGACGAGGCGCTCCGCAGCGCGCCGCACGTTCTAAGCGATACGTTCGTGATAACCCGCGGCGGCGGGCATTCGATGGAGGGACGGGCGGTGGCGGCCCGCTTCGACCGCAGTTCAGGCGAGCTGACTGTTTGGGACGCCACCCAGACGCCGCACTATGTCCGTCACATGCTCTGCACGCTCTACGACATGACCGAGGACGAGATACGCGTCGTCGCACCTCAAGACATCGGCGGCGGGTTCGGCCCGAAGGCGCAGTTCTACGGGGAGGAAGCTCTCATCCCTTGGATCGTCATGCAGCTGGGGGCGTCCGTCAAGTGGGTCGAGGACCGCTGGGAGAACTTCATCAGCTCCACAATGGAGCGCTCCCAGACGCACAGGATCGAGCTCGGCTTCGACGACACGGGGCGCATCCTCGCTTTGAAGGACGTCTTCGAGCACGATCAGGGGGCTTACTGCGTCGGTTTGCAGGTCCCGACGATCACCATGTCGACTTTGCCGGGGCCGTACAAGATCGCCAACATCCACTCGGAGCTCGTAGCCTGCTACACGAACATGGTGCCGACCAGTTCGCTTCGCGGGGCGGGCCGCCCGCAGGCTGTCGCTGTCACCGAGCGCATCATCGACCGCATGGCGGAGCACCTCGGTCTCGAAGCCGACGAGGTTCGCCGCCGGAACCTGATAGGGCCGTCCGAGTTCCCTTACGCGGTGGGGCTCAAATTCCGGGACGGGTCGCCTCTGACCTACGACAGCGGGAACTACCCGGCCCTCCTGGACGGGGTTCTCGAGCGGATCGACGTCGCCGCGTTTCGCGAGGAGCAGGCGGCCGCCAGACGCGAAGGCCGCTTCCCGGGCTTTGGAATCGCCATGTTCGTGGAAGGATCGGGCCTCGGCCCCTACGAGGGCGCGCGGGTCCGTCTCACCAACCGCGGCAGGATCCTCGTTACGCTCGCCGCTTCCCCGCAGGGCCAAGGCTACGAGACGGTGTACGCGCAGCTCGCCGCGGACACGCTCGGCGTCGAAATCGACTCCGTCGACGTGCGCCACGGAGACACGTCCACGATGCCGTTCGGTCAAGGGACTTTCGCTTCTCGGGTCACGGCGACTGCCGGCCCGGCGCTCTACCAGGCGTGCACGGATCTGCGCCGGCATTTGATCCAAGCGGGCGCGGTCCTGCTCGGCGTCGACGCCACCGACGTCGACCTCTCCGGCGGGGAGGTGTCGGTCACCTGGGCCGCGGATCGACGCATCGACTTGGAGGAGATCGCCCGCAACGTCAACGTCGGCCGCCACGGCATGTCCGTCGACCCTTCACTACCGGTCGCTTTGGAAGTGACCTCCTACTTCAAACCACCGCGGGCCACGTACTCGAGCGGGATCTGCGCCGTCATCGTGGAAGTCGACGTCGAGACCGGCCTCATCGAGCTGAGGCGCAGCGTCCTCGGCCACGACTGCGGGGTCGTGCTAAATCCGAAGATCGTCGACGGCCAGATGTACGGGGCGTTCGCGCACGGCGTCGGGAACGCAATATACGAAGAGGCGGCATACGGCGAGGACGGCCAGCCGCTGTCGACGAGCTACCTCGACTACGCCCTGCCGACGGCGATGGAGGTTCCCCGGCCCGAACTGTTTCACGTCGTTTCGCCGAGCCCGCTCAACCCTCTCGGGGTGAAAGGCGCGGGCGAAGGGGGCCTCATCCCGGTACCCGGGGCGGTAGCAAACGCTGTCGAGGACGCCCTCCGACCTTTCGGCGCCAGGATCACCCGGCTTCCACTCACCCCGGCCAGAGTCGTCGCGTCGATCGCCGGAGGTTCGCGGCGTGTCATCCGATAACCGCCAAACCCCCCGGCGACGCCCGTGGGTCGTCGGCATCTCGGGGGCCAGCGGGACCGGTTACGCGTCGGCGGTAATCCGGGGACTGCTCGACGCCGGCGAGGACGTCGACCTCATCGTCAGCCGGGCGGCTCGCCTGACACTTCGCGACGAGACCGGGATAGCCTTCCGCCCGTCGCAGTGGCGGGAGGATCTCGGCGCGTGGATCGGACGCGACCTCGCCGGAGTGTGCATGTGGGCGATCGACGACATGGCAGCCGGCCCGAGCAGCGGCTCATACCGCACCCGGGGCATGATAGTCGTGCCGGCCTCCACCGCCTCCGTCGCGGGCATCGCGCTCGGCGTCTCGAAGGACCTTTTGCAGCGAAGCGCCGACGTCACGTTGAAAGAGAGGCGTCCTCTCGTCCTGGTGGTCCGCGAGACACCGCTTCGCAGGTCGACGCTGCTGCAACTGGCGGACCTCGCAGGCGAAGGGGCCGTCGTTCTGCCAGCGAGCCCCGGCTTCTACGCCGGCGGCGAAACAGCCCAGGACCTGATCGACTTCGTCGCCGGAAAGGTGCTCGACGTCGTCGGCGTGGACCACGACCTGTTCCGCCGATGGGACGGGACGATCGCCCACAACTTCCCGGCGTGAACGCCCGCCCGCGCCGGTCCCGCCTGGCCCTTGTCAACGGGGTGGTCTACCCGGCCCCCGAGCGCCCCGCGACCGAAGCGATCCTCGTGTCGGACGGCCGAGTCGAAGCAATCGGCACCACCTCTGAAATCGCCGGTCTCGCCCCACCCGGGACGGCTCGAGTCGATCTCGGCGGCCGGACCGTGCTGCCGGCAATCACCGACAGCCACACGCACTACCACCGTGCAGCGCAGCTCGAAGCGCACTTCCTCGACTTCACAGCACTCGCCCCCAAGTCGGTGGGTGACGTGACGCGACTGGTCGGCGACCGGCGCGCCAGCCAGCCAGGCGAAGCTTGGATCCAAGGCGACAACCTATCGGCGGCCGCCCTCTGCGAACGTCGGCTGCCGACACGTCTGGAGCTCGACGCCGTATGCGTCGACCGGCCTGTCATTCTGCGAACCGTAGGCAAGCACGGCATCGCCGCAAACACCGCTGCCCTCGCAGCCGCGTCGATCACCGCGGACACCGAAGACCCACGCGGCGGGCGGATCGAGCGTGACGCCTCCGGGGTGCCGACGGGCGTGCTCCACGAGACAGCGAAACTCCGACTCGACGCGACGCGCGCCGACACCGTCGTACCGCAGATAGACGAGCGCCGACGACTCGACGCTCTCGAAGCCGGCATCGGCCGTCTGAGCCGGGCAGGTATTGCGGA
>JAKCEB010000189.1 GCA_021838305.1 Actinomycetes bacterium
CCGAACATGTCCCTGTTGTCCGCGCGGCCGTCCACGTGGAGGCTGATCACGTCCGCCCACGCCAGAAGCTCCTGGAGCGACGAGAAGCGCCTCGCGTTTCCGAGCGCCAAACGGTCCGAGACGTCGTAGAAGCCGACGGACAGGCCGAGGCTTTCCGCCAGAACCGAAAGCTGCGATCCGATGTTGCCGTAGCCGACGATCCCGAGGCGCCGACCCCTCACCTCGTGCGCGCCTGACGCAGATTTGCTCCAAACCCCGGCGTGCATGTCGGCGTTCTTCTCCGTAAGCCGTCGGGTCAGGGCGATGATCTCGGCGATGACCAGTTCCACGACTGATCGGGTGTTGGAGAACGGCGCGTTGAACACGGTCACGCCGAGCCGGGTGGCGGCGCCCAGGTCGATCTGGTTCGTCCCTATACAAAATGCGCCGACAGCGACAAGCTGATCGGACGCGTTTAAGACGTCGGCGGTCACCTGCGTCCGGGAGCGAATCCCGAGCACGCTTACCCCTTGGATCCGCTCGACCAACTCGTCGCCGTCCAGCGCACCTTTTTCCGTCTCCACTGCGAAACCGGCCTCGCTCAGCCGGTCCGCCGCCCCGGGATGGATGTTCTCCAGGAGCAGCGCACGACGGGAAAGCCGAGAAGTAGGTAAGCCTTGCATCCACTTCATCCTAGATGCGACCGACCACCAAGCGAACCGGGGCAGCGGTCACACTATCGCCAGGTGCACCGTTAGGCTTGATGCGAGATCAGGAGCAAATGTTGACACATACCCCCAAAGCGAATCGCCCTACAGCCAACCGCCTCGCAGCTGGATTCCTCGGAGTGGCCTCCGTCGGCCTCGCGCTCTCAGCTTGCGGCACGACTACCAAGACCGCTTCCACCATCAGCTCTACCGGCCCTGCAGGCGCCCTGGCGGCGTCAGTTTCAGCTCTAGGAAGCCAATCGAGCATCAAGGCGACGTTCTCGATTCCGGTCACTGCCACGCAGGCCGCTCAACTCGCTTCGATGGGCTCGACCAAGTCCCCGAACACGGGTTTCGCGACGGCGTTGAGCACCGGGTCGGTGTTCTTCGCCGAGCAGACGGGCAAAGGAGAGCCTCTCGACTCCACGACCGCTTCAAGCGACACGGGCAACTCCTATGACTTCGGCGTCACCTTCGCCTCGAGCACTCCACTCGAAATCCGCTACGTCGCCCAGTCGCTTTACCTTCACCTCCAGGCATCGACGCTCATGACCGACCTCGGCCAGCCTGCTTCAAAGGCGACCAGCATCGACAACGAGCTGCTCAAGCTGAACGCCGA
Organism: Actinomycetes bacterium; assembly: GCA_021838305.1. Taxonomy (GTDB): domain Bacteria; phylum Actinomycetota; class Acidimicrobiia; order Acidimicrobiales; family Palsa-688; genus JAJZAM01. Next base: position 1,306 of record JAKCEB010000189.1, read on the forward strand.
CGTCCCGGGTCTCTCGGCGCTCGCCAGCGGCGGCTGGGTAGAGATCAGCCACACGACGCTTGCCCCGCTGCTCAGCGAACTCAAGACATTCGCCTCTCTCGGGGCTGGATCGACAAGCTCCAGCAGCTCCAACGTGGGCTCGACGCTTCTAGGTTTGCGAACCAACATCCTGGCGGCGATAAAAGCGAACTCGACCGTGACCAGCCTCGAAAGCACCGGGGGCCGCCAGGGGTACGCCGTCGACGTCAAGGCGCAGCCTGTAGCGGCATCGTTGAACACTGCGCTCAACAGTGCGGGAGCTCTGATCCCATCGATAGGTAACAAGCTTGGCGGCCTCTCAAAGAGCCTCGCCTCGGTCCCCTCGAACTTCGTAGTGACCATCGACGCGTACGCGTCTTCGGGCAAGCTCGCCGAAGCCGACCTTAACCTCGACCAGTTCGCCACGAAGTCGAAGCCGTCCTTCCCGGTCCCTCTACGAGTGACGGTTTCGACGGCGACCATCTCGGCGCCGACCGGCGCTTCTCAGCTCGACCTTTCGAAGCTTCCTTCGATGCTGGGCGGGGTCATCTCCAAGCTGGGTTAGCTTTCCAACGGGGCGCCTGGACCGAGCCCCCGGTTCAGGTCGTGTAGTCGGCGTTGATATGCACGTACTCGGCGCTCAGGTCGCAACCGTAGACGGTGGCGCTCGCCTCGCCGTTCGCCAGCTCGACGGTGATGTCGACGTGGTCGGCTTTCATCACGGTAGCCAGGGCGGACAAACCTTCGGGTCCGGGCCTGGCCGGGTAGGCCTGAAGGTCGCCGAAGTAGATCTCGACTCGGTCGGGGTCGATTCCGGGTTCGTCGTAACATTTTCCTATCGCCATTGCTACACGGCCCCAGTTGGGGTCGGCTCCGTGCACGGCGGTCTTGACGAGGGGCGAGTTCACGACGGCTTTCGCGATTCGGCGCGCCTGGCGGTCGTCGGCGGCCCCCGACGCTGTCACGGTAATCAGCTTCGTCGCACCCTCGCCGTCCCGGGCCAGTTGGATCGTCAGGTCGCGGCACACCTCCCGGAGCGCGACCCCGAGTTTTGCTTCGCTCACCGGCCCTGCCGCACCGTTGGCGAGGACGACCGCTGTGTCGGAGGTGCTGGTGTCGGTGTCGACGCTCAGGCAGTTGAAAGTCTCGTCTGTCGCCCGACGCCACAGCCGGTCGAGCAGCGCCGGTTCTGCCTCGGCGTCGGTAAATACGAACGCCAGCATCGTGGCCATGTCCGGCTCGATCATCCCGACGCCCTTCGCCACGCCGAGCACCCGGGCGTTGCCGACGGTCTGCTCCGAGACTTTGAGTACGGTGTCGGTGGTCATCATCGCCTTGGCGACGTCGGTCGGTCCCGACTCGAAGGGAGCCGAGCGCAGCTTCGCCAGGCCAGATCGGATCAGCGCCATCGGGTAGGGGCGGCCGATGACGCCGGTGCTCGCGACGACGATCTCGTCGGGGTCGACCCCGATCCCGCTGCCAACGAGGACCGAAAGTTCTGCCGCGTCGCGCATACCCTGATCGCCGTTCGCGACGTTCGCGTTTTTGGCAACGACCGCTATCGCCCTTGCCTTCCCGGACTTGGCGCGCCCCCGGCTCAGCGTGACGCTCGGGCCGGCGAAGAGGCTCCGGGTGAACACCCCTGCGCTCGATGCGGGTATCCGGGAGAAGACGACGGCGAAGTCGTCTCCTGAGTCTCGAAGCCCGAGAGGGGCCGCGTGGGCTGCGAACCCACGTGGAAACTCCAAGCGGTCGTCTAACAAGTAGGCACCGCTACAGCTACGGCGACTAACCGCATCCGATCAAGCGGGACTTTCGCTTTCCATGGCCTCGATGCATCGCCTGATTTCCGATGCACGAAAGCGGCGATGGCCCCCCAACGTCCGTATGGCGGTGATCTTGCCAGCCCTAGCCCAACGGGTCACGGTCTTAGGGTTGACGCGAAACAATGCGGCAACCTCGGCGGGCGTTAGAAGGGCGTCGGGACTCGTATCGTCTGCCATTTTCGCTCGACCTCGCTTGCGATGTCCGATTTAGAACACTACGGATGAGAAGCACATCTTGGGAAACATGGAGAGTATAAGCCTTTTGGGCGCTATTACGCCAGTGGGACTTACCCGTCAGTATGCCGGCCCAACTTACTGGCAAGTTACTGCCGGCTCATTCTTTGCCAGCTGCCTACTTTCCACGGAGTGCGGCTGCGGCTGCGGGCTGCGGGTGCGGGTTGCAGCCTCAGTCGATGACGACCCGACCTGCACCCGCAACAAGGCGCCCGACCACGCTTGCTCGCCTCCCCGCCCGCTCCGCAGCCTCCACGGTCGCCTGAGCGTCGGCCTCCGACACGACGATAACCATCCCCAGTCCGAGGTTGAACACCTTCGCCATCTCGTCGTCGCTCACCGCACCAGCGACCTGTATCTCAGAGAAAATCCTCGGGGTCTCCCACGAGGATCTGTCCAGGATCGCGTCGACGTCCGATGCGAGAACTCTCGGAAGGTTTCCCGGAAGACCGCCGCCCGTGATGTGGGCTACGGCGTGCACGTCCACGCCCGACGCGATCACGTCGAGAACCGTCGGCGCATAGATGACCGACGGGCGCAGCAGTTCGTCGGCGAGGCTGTGCTCGCCGGCCCCGTCCCAAGCCGGATCGTCTAGGCGCCGGCCGGCCGCGCCGAGCAGCGCCGCCCGGGCGAGAGAGTAACCGTTGGAGCGAAGTCCCGGCGAGGCGAGGCCGACGAGCACGTCCCCGTCGCGGGTGCGAGCGGGCCCGTCGATTATCTCGCTTCGCTCGACGACACCGACAGCGAATCCGGCTACATCGAGTTCACCCGGCGCTAGAAGTCCGGGATGCTCCGCGAGTTCCCCCCCGACGATGGCTACGCCCGCTTGCCGGCATCCCTCGGCGACCCCGACCATCACCTGGCGGACCTGTGACGGGTCGACCCGCCCGAGGAGCTGGTAATCCAGGAAGAACAGTGGCCTCGCCCCGCAACAAACGAGATCGTCGACGCACATCGCGACCAGGTCTATGCCGATCGTGTCGAAGCGCCCCGTCGACATCGCCACCGCCATCTTCGTGCCGACCCCGTCGGTGCTCGACACGAGCACCGGGGCCCGGTACCCGGCAGGCAGCTCGAAGAGCCCGCCGAATCCTCCTATGGTTCCGATGACCCCGGGGGTGACAGCAGTCGACGCCACGAGATCGCGGATCGCTTCGACGGCGTCGTCGGCGGCGTCTATGTCGACGCCGGACGCAGCGTAGGTGAGCCCGCCTTGCGTGGACCCGGGATCAGACAAGAAGCTCGTCCGCCTTCGGAGCTCCCGCGAACTTGACCGGAACCGCCGTCGGGTACACACCGGTGAGGCAGGCGTCGCAGAATCCCGCCCCGACAGCCCCGGTCGCCTCTTCGAGGGCCTCGAGGCGCAGGTAGGCGAGGCTGTCCGCGCCGAGGTACTCCTCTATCTCGGCGACGGTGAGGTTGGCCGCGATCAACTCGGAACGCGTCCCCGTGTCCAAGCCGTAGAAGCATGGCCAGCGGTAGGGCGGCGACGAGATGCGCAGGTGCACCTCGGCCGCCCCTGCCTCGCGAAGCATCTTGACCATGGCCCGGGTGGTGGTGCCCCGCACGATGGAGTCGTCGACGACGATCAGCCTTTTTCCTGCGATCGCGCTGCGCAGCGGGTTCAGTTTGCGCCGGACGCCATGAGCCCGCTGCGCCTGGTCGGGCACGATGAAAGTGCGGCCGATGTAGCGGTTCTTGACGAGCCCGTGACCGTATCGGATGCCGCTCGCACGGGCGTAGCCTTCGGCGGCGGGAAGGCCGGAGTCCGGGACGCCCATCACCATGTCGGCGTCGACGGGGGCCTGGCCGGCGAGCAGCTCCCCCATGCGGAGCCGGGCGCCGTGCAACTCTTGGCCGTAGAGACGGCTGTCTGGGCGCGCCAGGTAAACGAACTCGAAGAGGCAGAGCTTAGGGTCAATGGCCGAAGCCGGCCACGGCCGAAACG
>JAKCEB010000018.1 GCA_021838305.1 Actinomycetes bacterium
CCAGCGATTCGCGTAGCGGCCGGTCACGCAACGCCGACATGTAGCGGCGCGACGACGCCTGATGGAAGCCGAGAGCTTGGATGTCGGCCGTAGCACGCAGTCCGGCCCTCATCCCGGCTGCTTCCATCGCGCGGTGCACGACGCGCTTGTTGAGAGCAAGCAGGTCCCCCGGCACCTTGGCGACTCGTCGAGCGTGGCCGAGCACCTCCTCGTCGAGGTCGTCTGCGGGGTACGCCCGGTTCGCGACGCCCGCAGCGACCGCCTCGACGCCGGTCATCGCGTCGCCGGTCAGCAGCGCCTCCATCGCGCGGCGCATGCCCATCAGCCACGGCTGCCAAGCGAGGTCGGGGGGCGACATCAGCCTCACCGGCGGATAGCCGATCCGGGCATCCTCCGCTACGTAGAGCAGGTCGCACGCGGCCGCCAATTCCGACCCTCCCGCCAGACACCAGCCGTGCACTTGGCCGATGATCGGGGTGCTCATGTCCCACATCTCGAACCATCCTGCGACGACGTGACGCGACCACCACCCATCGCGCTGCGCTGCCGCCCGTTCGACGGGATGGTTGACGTTGGAAAGGTCGTAGCCGGCGCAGAATGACAGCCCTGCCCCACGGATGATCATCACGGCGACGTCGGGATCGGCGTCGCCTCGTCGCAGGGCATCGAACAAGGCGAGGCGCAACTCGTCGGACAGGGCGTTGCGCTTGTCGGGACGATTGAGGGTCAGGCGCATGACGGCTTCGTCGGGGTGATCGACCACAAGCACTTCGCCCGCCATTTCGTTCCCCCTGCTCAACTGCGTCCGGCCGGAGCCGTTCGGATCGATTGCCGTATTGACTGATTAGTATGCCATGCGCGGCGGGTGACCGCCTGAAGACCTTCTCCGGCGGCCGACCCTCGATTGAGAAAGGGGCATCAGTTTGTTGCTCGGAATCGACGAGTACCCTTTCCACCAGATAACAGAGACCTTCGCTGGGGTGGCGGGGAGCGACCCTGCGTGGAACGACGGCCACTACATCTGTGCCACCGACCGCTCGGGTGCGGTGTCGCTCACTTCGAACTTGCGCCTGTACAACAACAACGACGTCATGGACGGCTTCGTCTGCGTCCGCCACGACGGCCGCCAGCACAACATCCGCCTGTCCCGTCGCCTGCGGCCGGACTTGGGCACCCTTAAGGTTGGGCCGCTCCGCCTCGACATCGTCGAGCCCTTGGAGGTGGTGCGCCTGGTTCTCGAGGACAACGACTACGGCCTGGCGCTCGACCTCACATGCCGGACGGTCGGTGTCCCCTACATGGGACCGATCGAGTTCACTCGCATCGACGGGCGTCTGGTCGGCGAGCGGGCCACCTACGAGCTCGCTGGAGCGCTCGACGGATGGGTGGAAGTAGCCGGAGAAAGGATCCCCCTCGACTCCTCGTCAGCCTCATTTTTTCGGAACCACTCGTGGGGATACCAGCCGGGGCGTGGCGGGCCACGTCACGGTGCGCCCGTCCCTTCCAAGCGCCATGCCGGCGTTCGCCAATGGGTGCTGTTCCATTCCGGCGACCACAGTGGATTCTATTTCGAGGACCCGAGCGGGAGGGCTGCTGCGGGCCGCGGTGCGCTCCTCATGCCCGACCGACTCGTCCCCGTGGTCGCGGTTGACCACTCTCTTGAATTCTACGACGGCGGCCGGCGGGTCAAGAAGGGGTCGTTCGAACTCACCGATGTCGACGGAGGCCGTCGGCGTTACAGCTTTGAAGACCTCGGGTGGGTCTACTGCCAAGGCGGCGGCTATTTCGGCGGCTTCGACGACCGTCTAGGCCAAGGCGTCTTCCGCGGCGACTACCACGCGGAAGGCGAGGTCTGGGATGTCAGCGATCCGACGACGGTCGTTGATGCCTCCGGGCACTCTTTCGAGTTCGACCACGCGTGGGCAGAAAGCTTCGTGCGCCTCAGCGGACCCGGTGGAGTCGCAGGTCTAGCCCACTTCGAGTGCGTCGTGATCCGCTGAAGTCGGATCGTCGCCACAATCGCCGACCTTGCGTCCGAGAGCAAGCACACGAGCACGTACGGTCAGGATTCCAAATAGCGGAGGACGGCGAGGACCCGTCGGTGATCAGCGTCTGAGGGCGCCAGATTGAGCTTGGTGAAGAAGTTGGCAATGTTCTTCTCTGCCGCCCGCTCGGAGATCACGAGAGTGCCGGCCGGAAGGGCGCAACTATGTCCAGCTCGCAGTTCTGCTGTCCATCTCGGTCATCCTGATCGTCGTGGGGGTGACCGGCGAGCTTCGGCGGTCACCGAGACCGAGGAGCGATCGATGCATCCGATGCAGTTTGAGTTCTGGTGGCGGAATGACTCTGCTCGCATCCAGCAGCGGGCAGAGATGGCGGCGGCGGTGAGGGAGGCCAAATTTGGGGAGGCCCGCCGGCGTTGGGGTAGGAGAGCCCGGCTGTTGGAGACCGTCAGGTCTGGGTGGCGGGGGCCGGCTCGGGCTGGTGCACTAGCGACTAGCCTTCGGACAGCCGGTCGCGGCTGCCGCCTACGGGAAGAGAGGCTGAGGTGAAGTACCTGGCGTTCATCTGCGCTGGTGGTTTACCGAAGGCGGAGGACCTGGTGGTGCTCCAGCGCGAGTGTCCCCGTTGGATCGAGGAGATGGGTGGTCGAGGTGTGCGGCTGTTCGGTCGGGAGTTGGATCTGCCCGAGACGGCGGCTACGGTGCGCGTCCGCGACGGCGAGACGCTGGTTGCTGACGGCCCGTTCGCGGAGACCAAGGAGTTCATCGCCGGTTTCGACGTGCTCGAATGCGTCGACTTGGACGAGGCGATCGAGGTGGCAGCGAAGCACCCTTCGTCGTGGTTCCAAGAGATCGAGATCAGGCCCTTCGTGGACGGTCTGGAGTTGGCCGAGGCGGCGGCGCGCTTCGGGGCCGGCGACGACTCGGTGGGCGCGCCGTACTGCTTGCTGCATTGCCTGGACGGTCGCCCGGCCGAGCCGCCTGTGGAGGAGTCGATCAGGCGCGAGGAGGTCGCCTGGTGCAAGGACCTGAAGGCACGCGGCCTTCTGGTGTTCGCTCACGCACTTGGGCACAAGGGCACGGCCACGACGGTCCGGGTCCGCGACGGCGAGACGCTGCTCGGAGACGGGCCCTTTGTCGAGACCGAGGAGTTCGTCGGCGGGATCTCGGTCATCTGGTGCTCCGGGCGTGAGCAGGCGATCGAGATCGCGGCCGCGCACCCCCTCGCCCGGTATCACATGATCGAAGTCCGCCCGCTCGTGAGCGAGTGACCCCTCCGGCGGTCCAGCGAGCCGTGGACGCGGCCTTCCGTGCGGAGTGGGGGCGCGTCGTCGCCACGCTGATCGGGCGCACCGGGGACTGGGATCTGGCCGAGGAGTGCACCCAGGAGGCCTTCGCAGAGGCGCTGCGAAGCTGGACGGCCCACGGCATCCCGCAGCGTCCCGGCGCTTGGCTGACGACCGTGGCCGCCAACCGGGCTATCGACCGACTGCGGCGGGGCGCTCGAGGCGCCGAGCTGCTAGAGCAGGTGGCCCGCGAGGCGTCTCAGCCAAAACCCGTGGAAGAACTGACGCCAGAGCTGCCCTCCGAGGCCGGCGACATCGCCGACGACCGCCTGCGGCTTATGTTCACCTGCTGTCACCCGGCCCTCCCGCTGGAGGGTCAGGTGGCCTTGACGCTTCGCAGCCTCGCAGGGCTGACGACGGCTGAGATCGCTCGCGCCTTTCTGGTGCCCGAAGCGACGATGGCCAAGCGGCTGACCCGGACGAAGGCGAAGATCGCGGCGGCCGGGATCCCCTACCGGGTGCCCCCTACCCACCTGCTGGCGGAACGCACCGCAGGGGTGCTGGCGTTATCGACTCTGAGTGGACAGTCCCACCGGCGCCGTGCAACCGCGCCCGTTCCGCTCGTCCATCGTGTTGCGGGAACCGACAGGCTCTCGGCTGTCTGTTATGGCCCGACCTCAACGTCGGCGAGCAGACGGAGACGGCGGGCGACCACGGCGAGCCGTTTGTCCGCCGTCCACAGCCGAGCGTCCGTAGTGAGCCGGGTGGCGGCGAGAAGCTGGGCGTCGACGTATCCGACGCCCAGCCCGTAGAGCTGCTCTGCCTCGATCAAGCCGAGGACCTCAGCATCGGTAGCGATCTCGGCCGATGGGAGACCGGTCAGCAGACCGAGGATGTCTTGCCGTTGGGACAGGTGGCCGAGCGCCAGTTCGCCTGTCACCCACGGGTGAGAGAGCACCAAACCGCGGTCGAGTAGGTGGGCCAAGGCCGGCTCACCGGCCCGGAGATGGTCCACCCATACGGAGGTGTCGACCAGGATCACCGGGGCTCGGGGCGGCGGCGAGGCGGCGCCGTCAGCCCGCGCTCACTGCCACCGAGCCGGGCTAGGCGCCGGGCACTCTCCCGTTCGATCAACGCTCGCAGTGCTTGGCGTACCAGGGCGCTCTTCTCTGAGGTCCCGGTAAGACGCTGCGCCTCTGCGAGGAGGTCGTCATCAAGAGCAAGGGTCGTCCTCATAGCCACCTTCTAGGCACGAACATCGACATCACACGATGATCATATGGCCGTGCTGCGCGTTGCGCACAACGATGGATCACCGATACACGTCACCCCTCCGGAGGTGAACGAATCTCAACAAGAGCTGACCGCTGGTCGGTCCCCATCTGTCGTGGACGAACAGGTGGTCGAGCTTTGGCAGGAGTTCGAAGGCGACGTTCGTATGGGGAACCGAGGGAGGCTTCCATGAGGAGAGAGGTCCGAGGAAGGGACCTGGTAGTCACTCCCCTCCCTGGAGGATCAACATCGGCAGGTGGAGCCGGGCTGCAGCCTGCTGGTAGTGCGGCCCCCTGCGAACAAACGGGGCGGGGCAGACAATGTAAGGAGATGGGCGCGAGCGATCTGAGCATCATCAAGGCGAGCTGGCGTGACCCCGAGGTGTTCCCGTAAGGGGTTGGCCGTCTGAGACGGGGGCTCCCGGCACGGGGGTCACTCGGTCCACGCCTGTCCTTGGTTGCCTCGTGGCAGCAGGTAGACGAGAAGGTGGGGGTAGCACCACGGGCGGCCGGGGCGACGATGATCGCCGCCGCCCCGGCCTCGTCGTACTCCCCCCACCCCCGCACGGGCGCTAAGCGTTCCAGTAATCCAGTGTCCCGGAGCTGTTCAAGGCTCGGCTTTGCGGCCTTGCAACTCCGCCTCAATTTGCCCGCGCCCAAAACCCGTCCGGCGAGACAGTGGCATATCCAATGCTTGACGAGCCTGGACCTCAGTAAATGAGAGTGGCGACTGCATCAAGGCCGATATCGCAGAAGCGATATCCTTGGACGCACGCCCTCCGGTGCGGGGCCTCACCCGTGAGTAGGTCACTCCACACCTCAGCGTGGGGCACATTCGGACCCGGCTCCGCAGCGGCGCGGTGTGTCGGCCCTTCGTCCTCGGCCGCTTCTAGGTTGCGGAGCACTTCCATCGGCACGATCGCCGCAACAGCTCGCCCATTGCGAGTCAGGACCATCCGCTCCCCGTTGTACTCCGCACGGTTCACCAGTTGGCCAAGTTGGTCGCGGGCTTCGGTCACGCCGATCTCGGGCAAGACTTCAGACTACCCGACCTGTACATGTCGGGTAGTGGGTCGGAGGTGCACGTCCCAGTGGGCGATCCCTCACTGGGGCAGCCAAGGAGCGATGACCTACCCGAACGCCTACAGGTCCTCAACGGCTTCGATATGGATCTGGCCGCCGATCAGACCCAGCTCACCAACCGGCTCCGAGACGCCCTTCCAAGCGTGTCACCTGCCTTAGAGCAGGCTCTTTCGCCAGTTGAGCGCCCACCGGGGGCTATCATGAGCTGGCCCATGCCAAACTTCGCGGCGGACATCGGCCAGCTCGTGGAAGCTACGGGTCAGCTGGAAGCGTATTGCCGCAGCGACCCCGTCCCCGGTGACCCGGGAGGGATCCCCGTGACCGGCCAGGTGGCCGTCACCGCCCTGCTGGAGCAGGTGGGGCTAGACCGGAGGGGAATGGCGCCTGGGCCACTGACCAGGTGCGATCGACAGTGATTGCCGCCCGTCTTGGTGTCCCGTAAGCCGGTCGGGCCTGCGGGATGCGGGACGGGTCGGTTAGGCGCAGAGCCTGGTCCGAGCGGGAGGCCGCCGTAGGATGCTCGGCGTTTTGGGGGTGTGGTCTGGGCCGGCTTGTCACAATCATGCTCCTCGACGAGTCAAGGTGAGCATATGGAAGCTGATCTCACCGCCGAGTTCGACGCCAACCGGCGTCGCCTGCACTCGGTGGCCTACCGGATGCTGGGCTCGCTCACCGAGGCTGAAGACGCCGTTCAGGAGACGTGGATCAGGTTCAACCGCTCGGACGCCTCGAGCATCGACAACCTGGGTGGGTGGCTGACCACCGTCTTGTCCCGGGTCTGCTTGGGCGTGCTTCGATCCCGCCAGGGCCGACCTGAGCAGCCGTTGGAGACCGCTGAGCATGAGGCGGCGGACACCGCCTCGGTCGAAGACGAGGTTGTCCTCGCCGACACGCTCGGTGCGGCCCTCCTGGTGGTGCTTGACACCTTGGCGCCGTCCGAGCGCCTGGCATTCGTCCTCCACGACGTCTTTTCGGTTCCCTTCGACGACATCGCCTCCATCGTCGACCGCTCGCCCGCGGCAGCCCGCCAGCTCGCCAGCCGAGCCCGACGACAGGTCCAGGGCTCCGACTCGTCGATAGCCTCCGACCGTGACCGCCAGCGGGAAATCGTGGCCGCTTTCCTTAACGCGTCACGAGCCGGCGATTTCGAAACCCTTGTTTCCCTGCTCGATCCCGACGCCGTGTTGCGGGCCGATCGGGCCGCTGTTCGGGCCGCGACCCTCAACCGCGATCGTGGCGCACCGCCCCTCGTCGCTGAGCTTCGCGGGGCCGCAGCGGTGGCCGCGACCCTGGCCGGTCGAGCCCAGGGGGCCCAACTGGCGCTCATCGACGGTGCGCCTGGCGCCGTGTGGGCTCCGGGCGGCCGGCCCCGGGCCATCTTCGCCTTCCGCGTCGTCGGGGAGACCGTCAGCGAGGTCGAGGTCGTCATCGACCCCTCCACCGTGGCCGCCTTGCCGGTCGTGCTGGTGTGATCGACCGTCCGGGAAAACCTGTTCACCAAGGAGGAACGATGAAGACCATGACCTGCCAGCAGCTCGGCGGAGCCTGCGACCTGGCACACCGCGGCGACAGCGCCGACGAGGTGATCAAGGCCCAGGACCGACACCTGCGCGAAGCGGTCGCCGGCGGCGACACCGTCCACCAGAAGGCGCTCGCCGCCATGAAGGGAAGATGGAAGCACCCCATCTCCGGGATGGGCTGGTATCGCGACGTGAAACGCCGCTTCGCCGAGCTTCCCGCCGATTCGATCTCCACCGAATGAAGGGGGCGTAAAATGCCGGAAAAGATCACCACGAGATAGGCCGGGGGCTTCAGCGCCGCCGAGCGAGCAGCGCGTCCGGCAGCGGCTCAGTACCGTGGGCCAATGACCAAACCAAGGGTGCCTGGAGGGGTGGTGCATGCGCTCCCCCCGGATCTACACGAGGCGCTGATCGCCAACGCCACTGCGCTTGATGCCTGGAAGGACATCACGCCGTTGGCCCGCAACGAGTTCATCTGTTGGGTCGAGGACGCCAAACAGGAGGCGACCCGAGCGCGCCGAATTCGTCGGACCCAAGAGGAGTTGGAAGATGGTCAGCGTCGGCCCTGCTGCTGGCCGGGGTGCAAACACCGCGAACGCACTGGAAGGTAGCGCGTAGACGCACGCGTTCGACTCCGAACTCGCGGAGGCCGTGTCGCAGCCGGTTGATCATGTGAGCCACGACGTGGGAGCCGGGTCAGTCCAGCTGGCGCCGATATAACGGACCTCGGAGATGGGGAAATCGAAGCTCTCGTCGGTCTTGGTTACTCCGTCGGCGGTCCATCCGCCGGACTCCTAGAACCGGCGGTCGAGGTACGCCGCAGGGCGGCGCCAGTATGCGGCGCCGAAGCGGTCTGTGCAGTCATGCGGTACCGGCACCGACCGTATCTCCGCTCCGGGACGAAGCTCGCTCAAGACTGCAAGCGGCACGGCCAGAGCGGCGTCGGTCTCAGCGGCCGCAGGCAGGTACTCCGACAACAACCAGAACGATGCGAACGCCTGGGCGTCCCAGGTGAACAGCACCATCCGCCTGCGGGCCACCCGCCGCATCTCGGCTACGCCGGCGGCGACATCGCTCCAATGGTGCACGGTGAGCACTGCCAAGGCGGCATCAGCACAGTCGTCGCGAAGGGGAAGCCGCTCGGCGATCGCCCGCACGGCCGGAGGAGCGCCCCGCGGTCGCTGGGCGATCATCACCCCGCTCGGCTCCACCGCGGCGACGGTCTCGACCGGCTCATACGAACCTGAGCCGGCACCGATGTTGACCACGCTGGACACCTCACCGAGAGCGTCGAGGATCGCGGCCGAGATCCGGCGGTCAGGACGACGTGTCGTGCTGTAAGTCTGGCCGATCTGATCGTAAAGGGCGAACACTGACGCCCATTCGGGATCCGCTTGCGGACGCACTCTCGCACTTCCCTACGACTCGTAGCGATACCGGGCCTGGAGCACCACCAGATCGCTGCCGTCAACGAGGTACACCGGCCGGTGCTCCTCGTCGATCCGCCGGGACCAGCACCGCAGGGCCTCAGCGGCACCGCTGACGTCATCGACGCCAGCGTGGCCATTCTGGCTCGACGCCACGCGGCCGTCGTAGTCACCAGCGATCTAGCTGACCTTCACCGGCTGGACTCCAGGCCAGGCTGACGCTGGTCATCTGCTGACTTCGGCTTCGCCGGGCAGTTCGCGACGGGTGCCGCCAGGGGCGCTCGGAGGTGACAGCAAGCGCCTGCCGCTGTTCGGTTGAGGATCGGCACCCGGCACCTCAGCGAGTGGCTAGCTGAGCCTCAAGAGCCTTGCGGGCGGGCTGGGACACGTCCCAGTTGCCGATCCGTGACCGGGACGGTCGCGGCCACGACGTCCGCTACAAGCTCGCCGTCTCCCCGATGAAGCGGATGACCGGATGCCCGGGTTCCACTTCGTCCCAGAGGACAAGCCAGTCGGAGCCCGCTGTGCTGCCGACGATCGCCCACATGCCATTGCTGAATCGGCGCCGCTTCGCCCTGGTGTCGACCGGTTCTACGTCCACCCAGTCAAGGCACTCCTCGATCATCTCGGCGACTCGTGGCAGCGTGGCGTGAAAGCCGTCGAGCTTCTCGGCCGGTATGGGGTCCAGCTCAAGCTGGCGCACCCACTATCAGGAGGCTCGGTGTCGCTCGCGACGGGGGACGCGCTGCTCAGGGTGGGCTTTGGCGTAGGCGATCTGTGCCTGCAGGACACTGTTGATCATGAACCGTCGCTCGAGCTCGGTCACCACTACGGCCGGTTCCAGGATGAGCGTGCCGTCCGCCTCCTCGTGCATCAGGTAGCGCCGGCCCGGCCGGGCCAGACTGGCCCGACCCCTGGCATCGGTTTCGATGATCTGGTCCTCCATGCCCAACACAATACCCAGCTACCCCGATTAGGGCTAAGGGGTAACGTGTCGGGGCCACGGCCGTCGCCCTCGGTCGCGGCATCGTGGTCACCGGCGACCCCGATGATATGAACGTCCTGGCCGCTCCCTGGCCCCATGTGCAGGTGTGGCCATTGCAGATCCTGTCCGAGACAGGGGACGATCACGATGCCAACAATCTCCTCGGTCCGGCCAGGGAGTCGGGATGGCCGCCCTCTCGGGCTGCGGCAACCTCCTGAGGCTGGCGAGGGTCGGCAAGCTGCAGTCCTATCATCTCCCGCTCGGTGATGAGTGAGCGGCGTCGTACCGGTTGCCGAGTGGAAGAGAGAGTATGATGAAAGTGTGCAACGTTCCCGTGTCACTGTAACGGTGCGGCCGCAAGTACTGGCGGCCGCCGAGGAGGAGGTCGCCGCTGGCCGGGCCTCCTCGGTAAGTGCGTGGGTCGACCAGGCGATGGAGGAGAAGGCTCGACGTGAGGAGCTGGCCGTCCTGCTCGCCGAGATGCAAGCCGAGAACGGGCCGGCGACCCCCGAGGAGGACGCGTGGGCCCGGCAAGTCCTGGGGCTGTAGTCCTCGACGCCGGCGCGTTGGTGGCTTTCGAGCGCAACGACCGGCGGGTGCGCAGACTCGTCGAGCTTGCAGCTGACCATGGGCGGCGACTCCACGTACCGGCCGGAGTCATCGGCCAGGTCTGGCGCGACGGGACCCGCCAGGCGCGTCTCGCCCGACTGGTTAAGTCCGGTGTGCTCGATGTACGAGCTCTCGATCTCGATGAGGCGAGAGCGACCGGGATCGTGTGCGGCCTCAGCGGCACCGCTGACGTCATCGACGCCAGTGTCGCCGTTCTCGCTCGACGCCATAAAGCCGTCGTGGTCACCAGCGATCCGGCTGACCTTCACCGGCTGGACTCCGGGCTGACGCTGGTCATCTGCTGATTGCCCGTCGCGTTAATGGCCTACCGCCCGCTCGGCCTGATGGTAGAGAGGACGCCCAACCCCCAGCAGATCGTCCTGTTCCCTCGGCGTTCGCCCTTCCGGACTCGGCTGCCTCGGGTGAAGTCTGATCGGCTAGCAACGCGATGACCTACTGGCGAACCCGGAGGAGATGGCGACCATCATCGAAGACCTCGTGAGGATCGCAGACGAACCCAACCGGAGCGGGGATGAGGTGAACGGATACTTGCTCGACCTCGTGACCAACAGGCTCCTCGACCGGAGCTTCGGCGGCGACGCTGGCTCCGATCTCCGCTGAGCCCGCCAACGGTTGCAGTTGCCGATCGTCCCAGGGGCAGCCTGATCGTCGCTGTCGACCGCCCGGTGTTCGAAAGGACGTTGCGGTGGCGATGTCAGGCGCAGAAGCTACGAGCATGACCGCCCTTGTGTCGCACACGACTATCGATTGCGCAAATGCCTTCGTGCTCTCGGCATGGTGGAAGCAGGTTCTCGGCTATGCCGACGTCGAGGACGACCCCAACGAGCCCGGCGACGAAGAGTGCAGAGTGCATGATCCGAGACCCGGGTACCAGTCACCGGCTGCTGTTCGTGGAGGTGCCAGACTCGGACGAGTCCAAGAAGCGCTGCGGTAAGAATCGGCTCCACCTGGACCTGCGCCCGCGTGAGCGCACCCAAGACGGGGAACTGGACGTCCTTGTGACCCACGGCGCTACGACGGTAGCTGACCTCCGTGGCAAGTACGATCCCGGCACCGGCTGGGTGGTGCTCGCTGATCCCGAATCCAACGAATTCTGCCTCTTGCGTCCGGAAGCAGAGGCCGCGGACTGACTGATCAGCTGGGCCAGGTGGCCGAGCTCAACCAAGAGGAGGTCACAAGCCGAACCCGCCACCCGACGGCTACCCAGGCTTCACGGTCGAACGTGTGCGAGTACCGCAGGGGGATCCCCATCTGACACGCACAGCTGTTCGACTCGCACCTGCAGCGGGCGGTCGGGTAGCCCGACACGCTGCTGCACGCACCCATGAAGCAACCGTGATCCACAGTGGAAAAGTAAGGCAGTATCAATAGTGGTACTATGTCCGTGTGGCTTCCGTAGCGTCCTTGGTGGCTCACATGAGGCAATCTCCCACCTCGGTGAGGTTCGCCGACCTCAGCCGAGTGTGCCGGCACTACTTCGGAGAGCCCCGCCAAAGCGCCACATCCCACCAGACGTACCGCACACCGTGGCCCGGTGACCCCAGGGTCAACATTCAAAATGACCATGGCCAGGCGAAGCCGTACCAGGTGCGGCAGGTCCTGGCCCCTATCGAGAAGCTGAAGGAAGAGTAACCATGACTGTCGCCGAGCACTACACCTACCGCGTCCGATGGTCGGCCGAGGACGAGTCTTACGTCGCCACCGTGGCTGAGCTGCGGTCGTTGTCGTGGCTGGCACCCGAGCGCTCTGAAGCCCTCGACGGAATCGTCAGTCTCGTCGAGGAAACCATCGCAGACCTGGCCGCCAACGGCGAGTCCGTCCCCGACGCCATCGCAGATCGTTCCTACTCAGGGCAGTTCGTGGTGCGGATCCCTCCTGAGACGCACCGCCGGCTCGCGCTCGAGGCAGCCGAACAAGGCGTCTCTCTCAACCGGCTCGCATCCTCGCGCCTCGCCGGCTGACCTGACCTCGACAACCCGCCGCACTTGTCGATCACCTCGCGGGACGCGGTTTCGCCTACGGTGCTGGAGTCCCGACCTCGACGGGAGTCGCGTCGAGATTGACCAACACCCGACTCCCCAGCGGCTCGTTCAGGTGGGCCGAGGACCGCGCTGCCCAACATGTGGCGGAGCTTGCCGAGGTCACCGACCGCCTGGCCCGGGTGGTGGATGCCCGCTACATCCCGGTCTGGATGGTGAAGCCCGTCGAGGCCCTCGACGACTGCACCCCCGTCGCGTTGATCGCTAGCGGCCAGGCTCGACGGGTGGCCCGCCTCATCAGCGAGCTCGAGTCGCCCGGGGCCGCCTGACCCGCTTGGCACTCGATGTCGATCCGACCACCGTCGGGGTCGGTGGTGGAGACACATGCCTGCCGGGACGGACCCGGCGGTCCGGCCTGAGCCGCCCGGGGACAATCGCTGGCAGCGCGAATCGGTGGTGGACGCCCTCTACCTCGTCGACGGAGAGGCAGGCGCCCTGGGCCGAGTGGTACCGCCATCTGGCCGAGGCCGCCATGCCGCCATGCCGCCATGCCGCCATGCCGCCAGCGGTATCGTTGCCTCGGGACCTGTGGTCCTACGACGTCGCATCGCTGGAGGTGGCCGACCTCTCCAGCGCCGACCGCCTCGCTCGGGTCGGCCTCGGGCTGCCGGTCCCAGGACGGCGGGGCTGGCCGCGCTACCAAGCCGTCGGCGAGCAACTGCACCGAGAAGGCTGGCGAGGCGTGGTCACTCGACGTGAGGAGATGGCCATCCTGCTCGCCGAGATGCAAGCCGAGAACGGGCCGGCGACCCCCGAGGAGGACGCGTGGGCCCGACAAGTCCTGGGGCTATAGTCCTCGACGCCGGCACGCTGGTAGCTTTCGAGCGCAACGACCGGCAGGTACGCAGACTCGTCGAGCTTGCAGCTGACCATGGGCGGCGACTCCACGTACCGGCCGGAGTCACCGGCTGGACTCCAGGCTGACGCTGGTCATCTGCTGACTGCCCGTCCCCAATGGGTGCCACCCCGCTCACCCATCGCCCTACTGTGACCGACGACCATAACGATGTTCGCTTCCTCCAAGGTCTCGTCGGTACAACGTGCTTTCCTTGCCGCCGATGCGGGCGGGGTCGGCGGGGCCGACAGGAACGAAGCCGGCCTTGTAAGCACCTTCCGCGACGCGACGTTCTCATGGGAGGTGGCGCCGTCAGTGCACGCAGCCCGTACAGCGTCCTCGCCAACGAGCACATGAAAGGCGCTGACGCCGGCCGACGCCGTCGCCGAAGCCCGCAAGCACAGCCACACTTGGGCCCAGATCGCCGCCATGCTTGGAACCAGCCGGCAGGCTGCCCAGGAACGCTACGGCGAACCGGCCGAGCACCCGTAAGCGGATCCCCGGCTGCGCGCCATAGCGCAGTCAGACGATGTACCCGGCTCCTGCTCCGCCGAGGTTGCGCCGCAAGGTCATGATCCTAACGAGCGCCGCATCGGCGCTCCTTGCCGGCTACCAAACCAATGGACGTCCTCGCCACAAGCCGCGCGGCAGATGCGCGCCCGCAGCTTCAAGGCCCCGCAGCCTCACAAACCCGCAGCCTCACAAACCCAAAGGCGGGTCCGCTACCTTCAAAAGCTGCTTTCCGAGGTTCGCCCCTTCGAAGAGCCGCCGCAGCGTCAGCGGCGCGTTCTCCAAGCCTTCGCGTATGTCCTCCTCGTAGACGATCTGCCCAGCCTCGACCCACTCGCGCATCGCTTTTCGGCCTTCCTCGAAGCGGTCCCTGTAGTCACCGAGCAGGAACCCCTGCATCCGAGAGCTTCGAAGGCACAAGTTGAAGTAGTTGGACGGCCCCGACGGCAGGCTCCCCGGCACGTAGCCGGAGGAGATGCTGCCGCACAGGACAATCCTCGCGTGCCGGCGTATCCGTTTGAGGACGGAGTTGAGCGTCTCACCGCCGACGTTGTCGAAGAAGACGTCGACACCGCCCGGGGCGAGCTCGTCCAGGCGGGATCCGACCCGCTCGGACTTGTAGTCGATTGCGGCGTCGAAGCCGGCGCGGTCCACGAGCCATGCGCACTTCTCCGCTCCGCCCGCTACACCGATGGTGCGACACCCCAGGATCCGGGCGATCTGGCCGACGACAGAGCCGGTCGCTCCTGCTGCGCCCGAGACCACAACCGTCTCACCGGCGACGGGCTGGCCGACGTCTGTCAGCCCGAAGTATGCGGTGAGGCCGGTAGTGCCGTAGACGCCCAGCATCGCCCGAGGCTCGACGCCTTCAGGCACGATAGTCAGCTCCTTGCCGTCGCTGATATGCCAGTCCTGCCAGCTGAGCATTCCTTGCACGTGCATTCCCGGCCGGTAGCGTGCGTTTTTGGATTCGACGACCTGGCCGACTGCGTAGGCCTGCATCACCTCGCCGAGCTCCAGCGGCGCCTTGTAGGTGCCCCCGGGCAGTAGCCAACCTCGCTGCGTCGGGTCGAACGACAGCCAGGTAACCGCGATGAGCACCTCGCCGTCACTCGGTTCGGGCGCAGGGGTGACTCGCATCTCGAAATTCTCGTCGCCCACCAGCCCCGCGGGCCGGCTTACCAGCACCAACGAGCGATTGTCGCTCCTCGTCATCGGACCTCCCCGACATGGTTCATCTGCCACTCCAGGTGAGCGGCAGCTCGGCTATGTGACTTCCGTGCGCCTCGATCTCGACCCCATCGGCCAAGCGGTACACGGGTATCCTCTGATGCCACTTCTCCATGGCGATCTTGAGCTCAGCTCTAGCAAGGTGCGAACCGAGGCAGCGGTGCTCACTAGCTCCGAACGCTATGTGGCGGTTGGGGCTGCGGTCGAGGTGGATCGTCGCAGGATCGTCGAACACTTCGGGATCCCTGGTGGCCGCCTGGATCGTGAGCAGCACCATATCGTCCTTTTTCATTGGACATCCATGGAAATCGACGTCGTGGTTCAGCTTCCGGGCCATGCTCACAACCGGGTAGGCGCGCAGGAACTCTTCGATTGCGCTCGGAATGATCGCCGGCTCGGAAACCACCCACTCCCTGTCGGCGGAATGCGTAGCAAGGTGCCACGTGGACCAGGTCATCGCCGTCTTGGTGGTGTCAAGCGAGCCGAACGCCAACGTCATCAGCGTGTCGAGCAGTTCGTCGTCATTGAACGGACGGCCGTCTACCTGCGCACCTAGCATGTAGGTGAGAAAGTCGGTGTCGGGGTCCAATCCGCCGGCACGCCTCCCCGCAAGGACGTCCACGAAGTAGGCCTTGATGTCGCGCATTGCTGCGACGGCGTCGTCGGCATTTACGTGTCCCCTGATGCGATTGGCGCAGGAGATGAAGAACGGCGCGTCGGCCAGCGGAAGGCGCAGTATGTGGGTGAGGGTCCTTGCCGGGAGCTGGTCGGCGAACGCCGAGCAGAACTCCGCTCCGCCGTCGTCGACGAACCCGTCGATTATCGCCTCGCAGCTTTCGGTCATCGACTGCTTGTATTTCTCGATGGACTGCGGGGAGAACCAGCGCGCCAGCGGCGCCCGGTATTTCATGTGTATCGGCGGGTCCGTGAGCGACGGCATGAATCGGTACTCGGGGTTCGGGTCCACCGGGACGATCGAGCGGTTCGAGAAGACCTCCGGCGTTTGGAACGCTTCGCGTATATCGTCGAAGCGCGTGAGGACCCAGTAGCCCTGGGCTATCTCGTTGCGGAACCATCGATGGCGAGCTCGGAGATCGTCCAAAGCCTCGAAGAGGGTCCCCGGAGGGCCGGGGAGGCGCGACAGGTCGACCTGCTCGACGGGGCACTCACTGATGTCTGTCATTGGATCTCCTCTTCCGGTGAGAGGCGTTGAGTTTGGGTGGAAGCGGCAGACGAGATCGCCTCGGCCACTGCTTCGGGGGTAAGCGGCTGGGCGTTGATGCAAACGCCAAGAGGCGCTAGCGCATCGTTGACTGCGTTGATGACAGCAGGTGGCGACCCGATGGCGCCGCCCTCGCCCAGTCCTTTGTGGCCGCCTTTGTTCGTGGGCGCCGGTGTCTCGATATGGCCGTACTCGATTAGCGGGACTTCGGTGGTGGTGGGCAGCAGGTAGTCGACGAACGTCGTGGCCAGCGGGTTGCCGTCCTCGTCGTAGGGCATCTGCTCGTAGAGCACACCTCCAATGCCCTGGACGACACCGCCCGCGATCTGGCCTTCCACGACGTTCGGGTTGATCATGACGCCGCAGTCCTCGCTCACCACGTAACGGTCGAGAGTGACCCTACCGGTCTGGCCGTCGATCTCGCAGGTACATACGTGGCATGCGTTGGACCAGGTAAAAGGAGACGACGGACGGTAACGCACGTGCGTCTGCAGTCCGGGCTCCTCGCCTTCAGGCAGCGCATCCGGCGCGCTGTAGGCCAAACGTGCGATCTCGGCGAAACCTACGCTGGCGCTCGGAGTGCCGGCTACCGAAACGGTGCCGTCGACGATCTGCAGATCCTCCTCCGCTGCTTCGAGGCGGTGCGCCGCGATGCGGAGCAACTTCGCCCGCATCGCCTGGGAGGCCTCGCGCGCCGCCCCGCTCGAAAGGACAGCGCTCCGGCTCCCGCCGGTACCCGGCCCGTAAGGAGTGGCAGCGGTGTCTCCCTGGGAGACTGTTATGTCGGCTATGTCGACTCCGAGCTCGTCGGCGACGACTTGCGCGATCGTGGTCTCGAGGCTCTGGCCGTGACTGGCTGACGACGTGACGACCTCGACGTGGCCGTTGAAGCCGATCCTTACTGTCGCCGCTTCCGTAGACAAAGTCCCGGCGGCTATCCCGGAGGGCTCGGTGAAAAGGCTGACCCCGATGCCGACGAGCCGGCCCGCCGCTCGCTTCGCGGCCTGCTCCGAGCGGAAGGCGTCGTAGCCTGCGATAGCAGCGGCCTGCTCAAGAGTCTCGGCTGCGGAGATCTGGTCGTAGGTCAGGCCTGCCGCCGTCTTGTACGGCAGGTCGCTTCCGACGATCACGTTGCGGCGGCGTACTTCGAGCGGGTCGAGCCCGAGCTTCGTCGCCGCGCGGTCCATCATCTGCTCACGCGCCACCGTCTCGACCATCCACGGCCCCCGGTACGAGCACCGGCCGTTAGTATTGGTGAACACGGCCCGGGCGGTGGCTCTGTATCGCGGGATCCGGTACGGCCCGGGGAAGACCATCGACGAGAAGCGTATAGAGCTCGATCCTCCAGCCGGGAAAGACCCCACGTTCTCCAGGAAGTCGGCCTTCGCCCCGAGTATGACGCCGTCGCCGTCGAGCGCGAAGCTGACAGTCACCTCGTCCTCGCGGGCGTGCTGGCCCGACATCAGGTTCTCCCGGCGGTCCTCGATCCACTTGACCGGACGTCCGAGCAGTCTCGCCGCCAGCGGCACTGCAATTTCCTCGGGTACGAGGAACATCTTCTGCCCGAACCCCCCGCCAACGTCGGGCATGACGACTCTGACCTGGTGGTCGCCTATCCCCATTACCCGGGCGATCTGGGTGCGCACCCCGTGCGGCCCCTGTGTGGATACGTGCACCGACAGATGCTCCTTGTAGGGATCCCAGGATGCGACGATCCCCCTTGTCTCCATCGGCACGCACGCGTAGCGGTGCTGGCTGAAGGTCTCGGTGACCACGTGCGCAGCCGCAGCAAATATGGCATCCAGCTCGGCGTCGGGCGGAGGTGCGATCTCGCCGGCGAGGTTTCCGGTCCGCTCAGGATGCACCACCGGCGCGCCGCCGAGCAGAGCATCGGCCATCTTGACTACGGCCCGGCGCGCTTCGACGTCGACGATCACCGCCTCTGCACCGTCCTCGGCGGCGTAGCGTGAGTCGGCGATCACCATGGCGATCGCCTCACCGGCGAAGCGGACGTCGCCTTCGGCGAGAACCCGGAAGGGTCTCGCAGGCCCTGCGCCTAGCGGGCCTTCGTAGTCCAGCCACGGCTCGACGACCAGCTTGTTGAGATCAGCTCCGCTGTAGACGGCGTGAACGCCGGGTGTAGCCAGCGCGCCTTGCACGTCGAGGCTGGTGATGGTCCCGCTGGCCACGCCCGAGCGCACGAACGCAGCGTGGAGCACACCCGGCACCACCACGTCGTCGACATATGTGCCGTGCCCGGTCACCATCCGGGCGTCCTCGCTTCGAGCCACACGCTGCCCCACGTAGCGTGCGCCGCCGGCGGCGGCGTCGACGGCTTCGATCGGGCTCATTCCAGCTCCTCACGTCCCGCGGCAGTTGCCGCGAGCGAAGAGGCAGCGACTGCGACGGCCCTAAGGATTCCCTGGTATCCGGTGCAACGGCAAAGGTTCCCCGACATCGCCTCGCGGATCTCGCGCTCGGAGGGATCAGGGTTCTCCGCCAGGAATGCGGTAGCGGCGACGACGAAACCCGGAGTGCAGAACCCGCACTGCAGCCCGTGCTCCGACCGGAACGCTTCTTGCACCGCGGACAACGCCCCGTCAGGCCCCGCAAGTCCCTCGACGGTCGTTACTTCCCTGCCTTGCGCCTGGACAGCGAACATGAGACACGACCGGACCGCCCTCCCGTCGACGAGGACCGTGCAGGCCCCGCACACGCCGTGCTCGCAGCCGAGATGCGTCCCCGTCAGGCCGCAACGCTCCCGAAGGAAATCGGCGAGCGTGAGGCGAGCCTCGACCGTCGCGCCGTATCTCGTGCCGTTGACGCTGCACTCGATCGCCACGGCGGTCACCCCCGACGCTTCAGGCATTCGACGCCTCGCTGAGCGCCTCGCTTACCGCCTCGCTCCACGCTCGTGCGACCATCGCTGCGCCGACTTGGCGGCGGTACTGCGGCGAACCGGACATGTCGGCGACCACGTCGTCGAGGCCTTCGACCGCCAGATGACCGATCTGCTCGCCGTCGCAGTCCCTGCAGGTACGTCCGATCACTTCGGCTTCCGCGGTGCTCGCTCGCAGCGGCGTCGAGGCCATACCGAACAACCCGATCCCGGCCCTCACGATCCGCTCGTCCGCTCCGAGGGTCACCCCCACTACCGCTCCTGCGATCGCGAAATCGCCGTGTCGCCGGGCGTGCTCTGCGACGGCAAAACCGCTCCGGTCGCTCCATCGAGGAAAGTCAACTTCGACTAACAGCTCATCGGGATTCATCGCCGTCGACCACAGCCCGGTGAAGAAGTCGCTCGCGCTCACCCGGCGCTGCGATCCCGCCGAGCGGACAACCATTTCTGCGCCCAAAGCCAGAGCTGCCGCCGGGTACTCCCCGGCAGGGTCGGCGTGCGCTATCGACCCACCGAGCGTGCCGCGGTTCCTGATCGCCAGGTGGCCTATGTAGGGGGTGACACGGCTGAGAAGCGGCGCTGCGTCAGCCACGCCGGCGTCGCGTTCGACGCGCGAATCACACGTGATCGCCCCGACCGTCACCCGCTCCGCGTCGATCCGGATGCATTCGAGCTCGCCGAGGTTCCCTACGTCGATCAGATGCGGGAAGACGCTCAGGCGCATCGACAGCATCGGCACGAGACTCTGGCCTCCGGCGAGCACTTTGGCGTCGTCGCCGAGCTCGCCGAGCAGGTCGAGCGCCTCCTCCACGCTCGAAGGGGCGTGGTAGGCGAAGGCGGCAGGCTTCAAGCGGGTATCTCCAAGGGACCACGGCCGCCGACGGCGGCGAGCGACCCGTGTGGATCGGACCGCCTCTCGGACCAGAGGATCTCGAAGACCAGCCGGCTTATCTGCCAGCACGCCGGCGAGCGGGTCAACTCGTTGTGGTATCTGGCCACGAGCACCCTGACGATGTCGGGGTCGTCGCGAAAGACCTGGTAGGAGGTGTGATAAACGAGCGCTTTCGCCCGGTCGCCTTCGATGTCGGTGTGATAGACGCTGAGCAGATGGTGCTGCCACAAGGCGTCTTTCGTGGCAGAGTCGATCCATGCCGCGACGGTGTCGGCGCCTTCCATCGGTTCGCTGTTGCCGTACTTCGCCCACATGCCGTCGGCGAGAACTTTTCGCAGTCCCGCCATGTCGCGGCGGTCGATGCAAGACGCGTAGCGGTAGATGCTGTCGGCTACGTCGAGGCGATCTTGTAACAGTGCTACGTCAACCTGGGTCATTTGGCTTCCCCTCAGACGGTCATCACTGTGCATGCGCTCAAGCCGGGCGCACCGTACACGTGGGTGAATGCAGCCTTGGGGTTCCCGGGCACCTGGCGTTCCCCGGCGTCGCCTCGCAGTTGCAGCACGTTCTCGTAGACCTGCCGCAGGCCGCTCGCTCCGATCGGTTCACCGTTTGCGAGGCACCCTCCGTCGGTGTTGATCGGCATCTTTCCGTCGATCTCGGTAGCGCCCGAGCCGAGGAGGGCCCCTTGGTCTCCGTCCTTGCACAGGCCGGTCTCGGCCATGTGCATGATCTCGGCTCCCGACTCGGTGTCTTGGATCTGCGCTAGGTCCATGTCCTCGGGACCGATCCCCGCAGCTTCGAAAGCCGCCTTTGCCGCTTCGACGGTCGGGCCGGGCACCCTCTCAGGGGAAAGCCACGGGCTGAACACCTCGAACGAGCCGAACCGGCGCGTCTTGAAGCTCACGGAGCGCAGCCTCACCGGTCGGTCGCTGAAGCGGTGGGCTTGATCGGCCCGGCACAAAATCAACGCGACCGCACCTTCGCCAGGATTGCAGAACATGAACTGCGTCAGAGGGTTGCTCAGCATCGGCGCCGAGAGGATCTCCTCCTCAGACAGCGGTTTGCGCCTCCACGCGTTCGGGTTGAGAGAACCGTTCCGAAATGCTTTTGCCGCAACTTTGGCCAAAATGTCCGACGGCAGCCCATAGTCGTGGAGGTACCTCTGGATCTTCATGCCGAAGAACTGCGTCGTGAGCATCATCCCCGTCTCGCCGTACCAGCGACCGATCCCGGCCGACTCGGGGTTGGCGTTGAAGGCGCCGCGGGAGTGCTTGTCGAAGCCCAGAGCGAGCGTCACGTCGTAATCGCCGGAGCGGATCGCCCGGTCGGCCATAGCCAGCGCGCTTCCGCCGGTCGCGCAACCGTTGTAAACGTTGACGAAGGGCACTCCCGTCAATCCCAGGTTCGAAACGAGGCTGTCAGCGTTGCCCGACGACGCACTACCCCCGAACGCGCACTGCACGTCAGTCCAGCCGATGCCGGCGTCTGCAAGAGCTTCACGCACAGCGAACGCTCCCTGCTCCAATCCAGAGATCCCGGGATGGCGCCCGAAGGGGTGCATTCCTATGCCGACTATGGCTACGTCCATGAGGTGCTCCGATCGTTAGGCATTTCCAAGTTGCTCTCGCTCGACGTGCTCTCGCTCGACTGCTCTCACTAGCCGGCCGCTTCAGCGGGCCGGAAGGAGAAAGTCACGACCTCGGTCCCGTCGTCGTCGCGACGGAACGGGACGATCTGCAGATCCATCTCTGCTCCGATCGCCAACCGGTCCGGCGACGACTCGCTCAGACGGGACTCCACGAGCACCGACGACGCCCCCTCCGCGTCGGCAGCGAGTTCGACGTAGCCCACGCCATACGGCTCGAACGGTGTCGGTCCCGCATAAGGGGGCTTCGGTTCGAAACCCTGAATGGTCCAAGTCCACAGCCGCCCGCGAGTGGCCAACGTGACTTCCCGCATGTCCGTCCCGGTGCATCGTGGGCAGCTCGCCTGCTTGGGGAAGGTGGTCGTCGCGCAGGCGACACACGAAGTCGCGATGAGCCGAGGCGCGTCAGGCCAGGTGAAAAGTCCCTCGGCTACCGGGCGCACGGCGCCGCTGACGGGTTCGATCTCCACTTCGACGTCGGTCATTTGAGCCCGTTCCTCCCACCGTTAGCGTCCGGCTGTTTGCGCCACATAGCGCTACCGGTAACGCTGCTTTCTATCAGATCGGTCGTTCGTAGTCCAGGGAATTCATCATAAGTGATTTGCGTATAGGGCACCGCGCTACCTGATCCCGGGCTTGCGGACTACGACGGGGCCGCTCACTTTCGTCTGGCACGCCAAGCGCACCGGGCCGCTCGTATTCAGTACTCCGAGCTCGGCCAGGCCCTCTGCCTCCCAGCTCTCGACAGGAGAGCAGAACTCCTCTCCTTCCAAGATGACCATGAAACATGTCCTGCACGAGCCCAGTCCGCCGCAAACAGTCGGCCACCTGATCCCTTGGCGAAGCGCGGCAGCAAAGACGGTTTCGCCGCCGTCCACTGCGATCTCCTTTTTCGACGGCTCCACCAGAACACGCCCGCTCAAGCGAACGCCATTCCCTCTGCCGGCCCCAGGAGAGGCCCGGGCCTCAGCCGGCCTTGCGGCGCCGCCTCTGTCCGCCAGGCGCGAAAAGCTCGCCCCGCAAAGCCGCGACCGTCGCGACGGTCGCCTTGCGGTGAGCTTCGGGGTCGTGGACGCGCACCGAATACCAGGTCAGCCCGATCGTCAAAACCCGGATCGCGGCCATCGCGTCGGAGCGCTGAGCCGGATCGAGGCTGCCTTCCGCTATCCCCCGATCCACAAGCTGCTCGAAGAACCCGACCATCTGACGGTCGTGTCCCCTGTAGCTCGCCATCAGATCCGGCGTGCGGTGCGCATCCACCGACGCCGAGGTGATGAACGCCGCGAGGCTCTCGTCCTCGCGGTTCATCTGCGACGACACCTCTAATATCGCCGCCACCATCTGGTCGAATGACATCGTCGGATCGGCTGTTACCTGCGCGTAGCGCTCCAGTATCAACCGGTCCGTCTCCTCGAAGACCGCTAAGTACACGTCCAGCTTCGAACGGAAATAGTGGTAGATCGCCCCCGTGGTGATACCGGCCCGCTCGGCGATCTCCCGGTTCGTCGTACCGGCAAACCCGGAGCGGGCAAACTGACGTCGGGCGGACTCGATGATCCGCCTTCGCCGCTCGTCTCCATCGCTTGCGATCGGACGGCCGAGCCTCCTCGGCCGATTCGCGGGGGTACCCCTCCCTACCACAGACGTGACCCTTTCCCAGGCGCGAACGAACGGCGCAGTGAACGGCACCCGAAAGTCGACATGGCCTCAATGCTATCGGGCCGTACACGATGTTCAGCCGGTTACCCCCGGGGATCGTACCCACATCAGTTCGCTGTCGAATCCGAGTTTGTAGTCAGGGGTGAACTCGATCACGACCCGGTCGGGCGAGTCCAGGAACTTCTGGAAGACTTCGGCCTGGTCCGGGTCGGCTCGAAGGTAGCGGGCGAACTCGGGGTAGAACCAGTCCTTGGTCTCCCTGTCCTTGTGAATGACGCAGCTACCCTTGTAAGTCATGGTGCGCCCGGATCCCATGGACGTGCCGGCCCCCCACACGCAGATCGAAGCCCGCGGGTTTCGCCGCAAAGCCGGTATCCGTTTGCGCCGTTCCGCAGCAGTGAGCCACAGCTTTCCGTCCTTCGGCAGGTAGGACATGACGACTCCGAAGGGTTCACCTTTGGAGTTGGTCCACATGAAGACGCAGTTTCGCTGCGTGTACACCAACTCTTTTTCGAGCTCCGGGCTCAGACCGCACTCGGTGAGGTCCTCGTAGTCGCCTTCTGCTCCTTCAGTCATCGGCTGCCTCCTTGTCGTCGTCGAAATACTCTTCAAGCTGGTTGTAAAATTGGCGAAGCTTGCTTTCCTGGTAGAGGCCGAGCGTGATCCCGGGCTTCGCCGTGCTCAGCAATCCGCTCATGACCTTCGGCATGTTGAACGAGTCCTGATCAAACACCCGTGCGAGCGAGCCCAGCTCGTCGGCTTCCATCCAGTCCTGGTCGAAGTCGAGCCAGTGGATCTGCGCAGGAGGCGGCCGGTCCCCAGAGAAAGGTGACAGGTAGAGGCATTCCATGATGCAGCTGCGGTGGTCGTCGCCGTTAGGCCGGAAGCGGTAGACGATCCGGTTGAACGCCCCCCAGGGATGGAAATTGGGAAAAAGTGAATAGTCGAGGCTGTCCGCCAACTCCGCATCGCAGAACTCGTCGATTGCATCGCCGACCAAGGGCCGCAAGGCCTCCCGCGACGCCTTCGCCGAAAGCTCACGCGCTGTCATTCCGTCCGGGATCTCGAGCACCGGCTCCTCGTCGAGGCGCCGGTCGACCATGGAGTCGAACATCTCCTGCTCTGTCGGCACCCACGACAGGTGAGGGCTCGGAGTCCCGTTCGGTGTTATCGCCCGGCTCACGTTGCCCCACACGTCGTACTGGGAGTTGGCGTCGCCGATACCCGGAAGCAGCTGCGGGTGGGTCGCTACGACATGGAACGCCTCGCTGAACGCCTCTTGGGCTATTTTCCAGTTGGCGGCGATCCTCTTCGCTACGTGCACTTCGACGAAACGATCGGCGAGATCCCAGCGCTCGAACTGGGTCGGAAGAACTCCGATGTAATCTTCGAAGGCTTCGCAGTTCGGGTCGGGATTGATGAAGACGAAACCCGCCCAGATGCCGACGTTGACCCGGGGGAGGTTGAAGCCCGCCCGATCGACTTGGGGGAAGTCCCACTCGCACGGGATTTGAGCGAGGGAACCGTCGAGGTTCCAACAGAAGCCATGGAATGAGCAGCGAAGCTCGCGGACCCGGCTGGGCTGGTCGCGAAGCTGGCGCCCTCGGTGCAGGCAGGCGTTCGGGTATGCCCGAACCTGGTTGTCCTCGCCCCGCACAATCAGATAGGAGCGTCCTGCGATGTCATAGACGTAGGTGTCGCCCGGTTCGGGGATGTGCTCCTCCCTGCACGCGAACTGCCACACCTTGGCCCAGAGCTTGTCCTTCTCGAGTTCGTGGTAGTGCCGTTCGGTGTAATAGGCGACCGGAACGTCGTGCTCGCCGAGGTAGGGGGCCGACTCCTCGCGCAGACATGTCGGGACGGGATGGGTGTCGGTGTCGAGGAGCTGCTGATACGAGATCCCACGCGACCGGCCTGTAGTTTGGCGTTCCGTCGTTTGGGTCACGATCCCGCCGCAGGCTTCGAGGTCAAAGCTGTAAAACGCCGACTCGACTTCAGGCGGGGCGACGGGTTCGCCCCGCTAGTCAACCAGCGGCACATCTCGGGATCGGCGCTGCGAAGCTCACCGCTGATCCAATCGCCGTTGCGGCCGAACACACCGCTTACATCACCTTTGCTCACCACGACCGTGTTGTCGCCGCCCTCCTCATAGATGGCTCCGCTGAGAGCATGCCGTATTCCTCGCACGCGTCCCCCTTTCGTCGATCGTTGTCAAACTCTTAACTGACTAAGAGATTAGTTAGCTCTCCAACCTAATTCAATCGGAGTTTTACCGGGGCACGTTTCCTCGAGT
>JAKCEB010000190.1 GCA_021838305.1 Actinomycetes bacterium
CAGGGTCGAGAGGCGAAACCCCGAGGCCGGCCGCAGTCGCCGGCATCAGCTGCATGATCCCGAGCGCGCCGGCACTGCTTTGCGCCGCCGGATTGAACCCGGACTCCTGTTTCGCCACAGCTGCGAGTAGAACCGGATCCACGCCGTATGTTTGACCGGCGGATTGAAACAGCGGCCGATACGCCGCCGGCACTCCGAGCGAATCCATCGCGGCATTAGTGCCGGTGGGTGAAGTCGACCCGGCCGCCGACGTCAGGTTGAGGACCGGCATCGCGGCGCTCGCACCCCCCACGATCCTTCGGATCGCGACGGGCTGTCCAACGGGCTGCACCGAGACGACTGAACCCGCCTGAGGAGCGTCGATCATCTGGCCGTTCCCGATGTAGATGCCCACGTGACCAGGGCTCGAGGCGGTTCCGTCAGAGCCGGGGAAGAATACAAGGTCTCCTGGCTGAGCTTGCGCCAGATTCGCTACCGGCGTACCCGACAGCGCCTGCTGCTGGCTGGTTCGAGGAAGGCTGACCCCGAGGTCGGCGTAAACCTTCTGAACCAGTCCTGAGCAGTCGAATCCAGTCGCCGGGCCGGACCCGCCCCACTGGTAGGGGACTCCGAGATAGCTCTGAGCGTCGGCAACTACCGACGTGCCCGTGAGGGCCCCCGGAGTGCCGGAGGATCCTCCGACGGTAGTCCCGGCCAACGACCCTAGAGAGGACAGGCCGAGCGGGTTTTGTGACGCAACCAGGTTGGACGTCACCGATGCGCTACCAGAGGATGATCCCGGCGTCAAGGTGCCCCCGTCCTGGATGGAGGCGATCTCCGAGTTGACTTGGGCGAGCACAGCACTGAAGTCGCCCGTGGACGCGGCGGCGGACAGCTGTCCGCCTATTCCTGTGAGCTGGGAGGCGAGGGTTTGGATGGCACCGATGGTTCCGGCCGGGGTCGTCGTCATTGCGGAGGCGCCCCCGAGCCGGCCTTGAGGGACCATCGCGCGCCGGCGATGTCGTCAAGCACTGTCGACTCGTCCCTTGCGCGCGCCTGATCCCACTCCGAGCGGCGACGCTCATCTAGACGTTCCAATGAAGCCACCCTCTGTCCTGCCAGAACCCAGGCCGCGTTGCACTCAGCGGCTTTCCTTTCACACTCGATGACGACGGCGGAGGCTTGCTCTACGGCTTCGGCAAGTCGCAGCTCCCGGCTGCGGTCGTCGAGGAAGTGATCACGCTCACCGGGACCCCGGAAAGGTCGCGCAGCCACGAGGTGATAGGCGTCGCGAGCAGCAGCCTGAAGAGCTTGAGACCTGCGCAGACGGTGATTCGCGTCTGCAAGGCTCTGGCGCGCCACCTCCTCCTGCGCCCTGCGCGCCCGAAGCACGGTCTCCAAGGAAAACGCGTACTTTTTCACGACACGGCCGCCGCTGCCAATTCCATGCCTACCGGGGCAGGCTCGGCGAGAACCTCGCCGAGCAGACCCCAGGACTCGTCGAGCGAGACGATCTGTTCTTTCGCTTGTCGTAGGAAGCAGTCAATGTCGTCGCGCAATCGCACGGCGGTGTCCACGAGCGAGTTGGTGCCCGGGACGTAAGCTCCGATTTCGATCAGGTCCCGTGCATCTCGGTACGCAGAGAGGATCCGCCGCATCTCCCTGCTGAGCACCCGCTGTTCCAGCGAGGTGATCATCGACTCGACGCGCGAAACCGACTCGAGCACTTCGATGCTCGGGAAGTGTCCAGACGTCGCCAAACGCCTGGACAGAACGACGTGACCGTCGAGGATCGAGCGCGTCGTGTCCGCTATGGGCTCGTTCATGTCGTCGCCGTCCACAAGAACCGTATAAAGGCCGGTGATAGAACCCACCTCTCCGGCGCCTGCACGCTCGAGGAGCTTCGGAAGGAGCGAGAACACCGACGGCGGGTAGCCACGGGTCGCCGGCGGCTCCCCAGCGGACAGCCCGACCTCGCGCTGAGCCATTGCGAAGCGTGTGATCGAGTCCATCATCAAAACGACGTCGTTGCCTTGATCGCGAAACCATTCGGCGATCCGTGTCGCGGTGAACGCTGCTCGGATCCGGACCATCGCCGGCTCGTCGGATGTCGCCACAACCACGACGGAGCGCGCCAAGCCATCTGGCCCGAGGTCGTGGCTGATGAACTCGTTGACCTCCCGTCCTCGCTCGCCTACCAAAGCGAGCACCGAGACCGCAGCGTTCGTTCCGCGCGCGATCATGGACAGAAGACTCGACTTGCCCACGCCTGACCCGGCGAAAATCCCCAGTCGTTGGCCTCGACCGCAGGGCACCATCGTGTCAAGCGCTCGAACGCCGAGGGAGAGCTGGCGGTCGACCAGCTCGCGTCGCAGCGGGTGCGGAGGGGTCCCATCGACGCCTACCTGCTCCCAATCACCTTCGATGGGTTTCCCGTCGATTGGCCTGCCGAGGCCGTCCAGGACTCTGCCGAGCAGCCCCGTGCCTACCGTCACCTGGAGTGGACCGCCCGCCGGCTCCACGCGGTCACCGAAGCGGACGCCGGTGAGATCCCCGAGAGGCATGCAGGCGAGGGAGGAACCCTCGACGGCGACCACCTCCGCGTCTAGGATTCCCCCTGCGCGAAAGATGCGTAGTGCGTCGCCGACGGCGGCTCGAACACCGTCTACCTCGACACGCAGACCGACGATACGAGTGACGTGACCAGAGACTTGCGGCTTGACGGACTCGCTCAGACGGCAGCGCAGAGAATCTGAGATCACTGGCACTCCGACCGTCCTTTCGCCGTTGACGGTCCGGTCAGGTGCAAATCGTCGAGTACTTGGCGGGCGCGCTCTAGCGCGGAGCTGATCTGGGCGTCCACTTGGCAGGCACCCGCGACGACGAGACACCCACCCAGCTCAATCGACGGGTCGCCAACAACCTTCACCGCGGAGTCGGGCACGAGCACCTGGATGTCCTCGACGCTGAGAGCGTCGTCGGGGTTGACCCGTACCACGATGTCTTCCCCCTCCGGAATCAACCGCAGGGCACGGGTGACGGCGGCTAACGCCGGGCGCGTTGCGGACAGTTCTTGTCCGAGGATCGCTTCCGCCAACCCGCATGCCAGCTCCACAACTTCGACCTCGCCGAGCGATACCACCTCACGCCGCCGGGCGGCGACGAGGTCTGCGCTGGCCACGAGCGACTCGGTAAGCCTGCGAAGGGCTGCGGCACGGCCAACCTCAGCTGCGGCCAGGAACTCGGCCATCGCCGCGTCGTAGCCTTCCTGCCACGCCTGGCGACGAACTTCGACTTCGGACTCCTCCGAAATGGCACCGTGACTGCCAGAGATGCCACCGTGGCAAGACAGCAGCGACACGACAGGCGCGTCCGCGCTGTCCTCGCGCCGGACGATCCTGCGACGGTGCACCTTAGACGAACTCATCGTCGCCCCGCGCTAGCACGATCTCACCGGAGGTTTCGAGATCGCGAACTATCTTCACTATCGCGCTCTGCGCCGACTCGACTTGGGACAGTCGCGTCGGGCCGAGCGAGTCGATCTCTTCGAGGAGGTCCTCCGACGCCCTCTCGGACATGTTCCGCATGAACCGCTCGCGAATTTTCTCGCTCCCGGCCTTCAAAGCTATCGCTAGGTCTTTCGGGACGACGTGGCGGAGGATGAGTTGCAGCGAGCGATCGTCCAGACTGATCAAGTCGTCGAATACGAACATCTCGTTGCGGATCGATTCCGCAAGAGCCGGGTCTTCCTGCTCGAGGCGGTTGAGGATCTGCTTCTCCGTGCTCCGGTCGGTCAAGTTCAGGATCGCTATCGTCGACTCCATCCCCCCGACGGGACTGGTTGCGGCGGCACCATTTCGAAGCAGCGACGAGGCTTTCGACTCGAGCACCTCGGCGAGCTGGCGGATCACGACGGGACTTATGCGGCCCATTGTGGCGAGACGCCGGATCAGGTCAACCCGCAGTTCCTCCTCCATACCGGCAAGCAGCTGAGCGGCCGAATCAGGGGAAAGGTGGGCGAGCATGACCGCAATGGTCTGGGGATGCTCCTCGGCGACGAGGTTGCCCAGCTGGCGGATGTCGATCCGTTGGATGAAGGCGAGTGGCTGCTGGTCCCGGTCCTCTACCAGCTCTCCGAGGACCGCCTCTGCGCGCTCCGCACCGAAGCGGTCACGCAGCAGCTTGCGGGCTACATCCACCCCGCCCTGCGCCACCTGCAGATACTGGCTAGCCTGGGAGTTGAACTCGGCGAGAACCTTGTCGACGTCCGACGGCTCCAGCGTCGGAAGTTCTACCATCGCTGTCATGATCTCTGTCACGTCAATTTCGCTCATCGAGCGAAGAACCTTCGACGCCCGAGATTCATCCAGCTGTGCGATAACTATCGCCGCTCGCTGAGCGCCTGTCAGAGCTTTCATCAGCCCACCGCCTTCGATGAACCATCCGACAACCAAGTGCGCAGCATGCCGGCCACGTCGTCGGGCTGGTGGTCGATAAAGTCGTTTATAGTCAATGCCCCATTCCCGGCGGAGAGCTCGGCGCCCCCGACTGCGGGCATCAGGGCAGTCGGGTTGAACTCTCGGGCTGAACGCAGAGCCTCCATATCGCTCGGACCGAGGACAGTCGGCGCCAGACGGGCTTTGCGAGCGGAACGCCACAGCAGGAACAGGACGATGGCGATGATGAGAAACACCACAGCAGTCTTGATGAGAGAGCCGAGCGCCTTGCTCTGCCCTGCCGCGGCTGCCGCCTTCGCCGCGGTCGCGGCCTGCTGTGCCACCGAGGTGTTGAATGGCATCGTCGAGAAGGCGAGTTGATCACCTCGTTTGGTGTCGATCCCCGCGGCGGCGGCAACGCCGGCTTGAAGTGCTGTCAGGTTGACGCCCTTCGGTACGGCGGTAGAGTTGATCAGCACGGCGACCTGCTCCGATTGGAGGGTGCCCGGTGCCTGCTGAACCGTCTGGGTTTGCTCGCTCGTCTCGCAGGTCTGGCTGGAGGTGCTGTTGGAGTAGTTTCCTGTCGCTCCGGCGACAGTCGTCGCGGTCACGGCGCCTGCTGCACCGCCAGGCGGCGTGCCTGCACCGGCGTAGCTCTGACTGGATTGGCTGTTCTGCGTGCAGAAGCTGACCGGCTTCCCGTTCGCCCCGAGCTGAATGCTGTTGGTCGTGGTGGACACCT
>JAKCEB010000019.1 GCA_021838305.1 Actinomycetes bacterium
AGTTTCGAGCCCCAAGTCGGCGACGCTGAGCTCCTCTACGGGCTTGCTCTTGGCCGCCATGATGCCTTTAAACGACGGGTATCGTGGCTCCACGACCCCCGCTGTCACGGTAACTAGTGCGGGAAGGGCGACCTCCACTTCGTCGTAGCCGAGTTCCGTCTGGCGTTCGACGATCACCTTGTCCCCGGCGACCGTCACCTTCTTCGAGAAGGTGACAGACGGGAGGCCGAGGAGCTCGGCAACCTGAACCGGGACTGTGCCCGTGTAGCCGTCGCTCGACTCGGTGGCTGCGAGGATCAGGTCCGGCTCCGCCCGCTTGATAGCCGCGGCGAGGATTTTCGCTGTCCCGAGCGCGTCCGTCCCGGCGAGCGCCGGATCGGACACGAGGATCGCGTTGGCTGCGCCCATCGCCAAAGCGGTGCGCAGACCGCTCGTCTCCGAGTTCGGCGCCATGGAGACGAGGGTGACCTCGCCGCCACCGGCCTGCTCGGCGAGCTGGAGCCCCATCTCGACTCCGTAGGAGTCGGACTCGTCGAGGATGAGCTTTCCTTCCCTCACCAGGTTGTGCGACGCTTGGTCCAGGCGAAGGTTCCCTGCCGGATCAGGTATCTGTTTCACGCACACGACAACTTTCATGGAATACATCTTTCTAGAAGCGGCTCGTATACCGCCACTTGGCCGGCCCGCACCCGGCGGCCCGGCTGGGTGGTATCTTTCGAAGGATAGTGTCTGATGTCGACGTAGTACGCCTCGTGGTCCCTGCTCGTCCGGAGTTCCTGCGCCTCGCGCGGGTGACCGCAGCAGGCTTGGCCGGTCGTCTCGGGTTCGTCTACGACGAAGTCGAAGACGTTCGCCTGGCTGTGGACGAGATGTGCTTTGGGGCGGTAGGCAGTCGTGGCCGGGAAGGTGCCATGGAGATCCTGTTTCGCACGAGCCCTGACAAGCTCGTGATCGAGGGCAGGGGACGTTTCGAGGATTCCGGCTCGCCTCCTGGCCTAAATGACCTGTCGCGCCTTGTCCTTGCGGCAGTCACCGACGAGCACGAGCTCACTACCCGGGACGGCACCGTCGAGTTCCGCATCGTGAAGAACCATTCTGAGCGAGCGCCTAGTGCCTGAGAACCGGTCGACGAGCGAGCTTTTCGCCACCTACGCGGAGAGCCACGACGTCACCATACGCGACCAGCTCGTCTCCGCCCACCTGGGCTTGGCTTCGTATCTGGCACGAAGGTTTGCCAACAGGGGACAGCCTTTGGATGACCTGATGCAGGTGGCATCCCTCGGCCTGCTCAAAGCCGTCGAACGATTCGACGTGTCGCGCGGCGTTGCCTTCTCCACGTATGCGACGCCGACGATCGTCGGGGAGCTGAAAAGACACCTCCGAGACCGGGGTTGGGCAGTCAAGGCTCCGCGAAGGATGCAGGAGCTTTACGCCAACCTGGGCTCCTCCGTCGACAGGCTCAGCCAGTCGCTCGGACGATCACCGACTGTCGGTGAGCTCGCCCAGGAGGTGGGTGCCTCCGAAGAAGAGGTTCTCGAAGCTCTCGAAGCGGGCCAGGCGTACCGCTTCGCATCCTTGGACACGCGTCCTGATGGGGAGGAGAGCAGCGACGCCAACAGCCCGCTCGGCAGCGACGAGGAAGGCTTCGAACGCGCCGAAGACCGTATTCTGATCAACAAGTTCCTTGCCCAGCTGCCCACGGTTTCGCGTGAGGTTGTGGTCAAGCGATTTTTCGGCGGGATGACCCAGTCCGAGATCGCCCGAGAACTCGGAATATCGCAGATGCAGGTCTCGAGGCTTCTTGCGAGAAGCGTTGATCAGATGCGCGCTTTCGCTCTTGCAGCGCGTCCGAACGACGGGAGGAGCACTCAGGGCAGTTCCGGCCCGAGCGCGACGTGACGGCTTCTTCCGCTGAAGCCGCTGACGTGGTCACGTCGCCGTCGCTGCTCGTCACGTGAAGCTGCTCCTGCTTGTCAACGAATCGGCGTCGTCGGTAACGGCGCGCGCTCGGGTAGTGATCCACAAATCTCTGGCGGCTGACCACGATGTGACGGTCGCAGAGACGACGAGGCAAGGTCACGCCGCTCGACTTGCCCAGGGAGCGGTGTCCAAAGGGATCGACGTGGTCGTGGTCCTCGGCGGGGACGGGACGGTAAACGAGACGGCCAACGGACTGGCGGGGACGGCGACTGCTCTCGGGGTGCTTCCTGGAGGGTCGACGAACGTCTTCGCTCGGACGATCGGAATGACGAACGACCCGATCGAAGCGACCGGTGAGCTGCTGGCGGCGTTGTCGAAGCCGGGCGGTGGGATCGAGCGGGTAGGGCTCGGCAATGCCGCGGGGAGACGGTTCCTCTTCCACTGCGGTATCGGTTTTGACGCTGCGGTTGTCGAGGCGGTCGAACGTCGGTCCAACTTGAAGCGCTACCTTGGGCATACGTTCTTCGCTTACAGCGCGCTGCGCACGTGGGCGGCCGGCTACGACCGGCATCACCCGCATTTTTCCGTCTCCGTTCTCGACACATCGGGGATGGAGACCGTCGTGGACGGTGGGTTCTTCGCCATCGTCCTCAACACGAGTCCGTACACAT
This sequence comes from Actinomycetes bacterium, assembly GCA_021838305.1. Taxonomy (GTDB): domain Bacteria; phylum Actinomycetota; class Acidimicrobiia; order Acidimicrobiales; family Palsa-688; genus JAJZAM01. The sequence continues at coordinate 2,592 of JAKCEB010000019.1, forward strand.
ACCTAGGTGATCGGGCTTTCGACCTCGTCCCAGAGGTCGGACTCAGAACTCCGTTGGGGGTTGTAACCCTTCGATCCATCTCGGTACCGGTCCTCGCGATGGTGGCTTCGCGCACGCTTCGTCGAAGCGACGACCCCTCGGCGCGCGCCAGGCCCGGCGCCACGCTGTTCCGCAATCCCAGTAAGGGATCTGTGTCGAAAAATGTCGTCTCGGTGACTGTACAAGCCGCAGCATCAGGAACGTTCCCGTACCAGCTAGACGGTGAACCGATGGCGGAAGTTCAACGCCTCGACCTGTCCTGGGAGCCTGACGTTCTCGGTCTCGTAGTTCCAGACTTGCGGGGCGCCCGCTACCTCCAGGTCAAAAAGGGACCGCCGGAGCCTTGAATTCGCCTGTTACCCCGCTTAAAGTGTCGAGGCGCTGTGTGCGCAGCTTTCTAAGGTGCATATACGTGATTCTTTTCACAAGCTTTTCAGAAAGGTAGTTCCGCGTGGCCTTGGCCTGGAGCCGCAGCATTGAATGGGACGTCGAGGACTGGCGTGACCGAGCGGCGTGCCGGGACACCGACCCGGATCTATTTTTCCCAGTCGGAAGCACCGGTGCGGCGATCGAGCAGATTGAGTCGGCCAAGCAGGTGTGTTGCAGCTGTGAATCCGCCCGATCCTGCCTCGAGTTCGCATTGGCGACCAACCAGGAGTCCGGTATCTGGGGCGGAACCTCGGAGGACGAAAGGCGGCGGCTTCGCAGGTCCTGGCTCTCAGAGCAGCGGCGGAGCTGCTGAAGCGTCACGACCTGCAGGACAGGTCAGATGGTCACAAAGTCGTCGGTTGGATGATCCAAAGGAATCTCGATTTCTACAACTGTGCCATTACGGTTGTACATCTTGATAGTGCCTGCGAGTTGGCTGCGCACGAGCCCGCTCACAATTGACAATCCGAGGGACGACGACCCTTCTAGGGTGAAACCTTCCGGCAGACCGATTCCGTTGTCGTGCACCGAGATCCGCAACGCAGGCCCGACCCGCTCAAGGTCGATCTGGACCTCGATCGCGCCTGGCGGCGATTGGCCGTCCTCGCCGCTTCCGACCGGCCGAGCGTGTTCGGCGGCATTTTGAAGGAGCTCGTTGAGCACGACCGCTAGCGGGGTAGCCACGGCCGCTTCAAGGCTGCCTGCCTCGCCTCGGCAACTGATTCTCACGGGACGGTCGAGACTTCCCATATCTTCGGTCATGCGGGCAAGAGATGGGACGATGTCGTTGAAGTCCACCGCATCGGTAGTATCACGAGATAGTATTTCATGCACCAACGCTATCGAGCGAACCCGCCTTTCGGATTCCTCAAGTGCGTGGCGTGCTTCGCCTTGGGGCATCCGCCTGTACTGAATCCGCAGAAGGGAGGAGATCGTTTGCAGGTTGTTCTTGACCCGGTGATGCACTTCGCGGATAGCTGCGTCCTTGGACAGCAGGAGCCGGTCGCGCCGTCGTAGGTCGCTGACGTCACGCACCAAGACCAAGGCGCCGGTGACTTCCACATCGTCGAGGAGCGGTATGCAGCGCACGATGACGACGGTGTCACCCTCGCCGACCTCCTCGACTACTGGAAGTCGGCTCTGGTAGGCCAGCGGCACTGCTGTCTGGTAGATGCCGGCCTCGTCGAGTCGGATCCCGTCGATGCCGGAGTAGATTCCTAGGCGATGCAATGCGTTCACGGCGTTCGGGGACGCGTAGTCGACGCGCGCCGACTCGTCTAGGACGAGCACGCCGTCGCCGACCCGAGGAGTTTCGGAGATGAAAGTCTCGTCGACTGGGAACGGGTATTCGCCGCGGGCGATCATCCGTGCGAGACGATCGAAAACCTCGACGTACACCCGCTCCAAGACCCCTGGACGCCTCCGCACCGAGAGCGCCGACTCGCGGGTCATCACTGCGACAAGTGAACCCTGGCATCGCACGGGAATGCACACGAGGCGGGCCCGCTCGCTGCGAGCGGTGACTCGGACCTCGTCCTCGACGACGGCTCCCAGACGCCATGCCCGTGAGACGATCGTCTGCTCGTCATTGCCGATGACATGACCTACCAGGTCGTCGGGATGCAAGGTCTGGCTGGTCGTAGGCCTCACCTGGCCGACAACGACGAAATCCTCGCTGTCGCGCACAGGAACGAACAGCAGCAGGTCCGCGAAGCACAGATCCGACAGCATTCCCCAGCCAGCGACGAGCCGCTGCAAGTGGGTGACAACGCCAGGCTGCGCGCCACACTGATCTTGAATGAGCTCCGCGAGAGTTGCCATCTTGACCGGCGCTCAGTTCCAGGTGTACTTGCCGAGGTCGAGCAAGCCCGCCATATCGTGGATATCGGTGTCCATCTCGGGGGCGCTGACCACGATGTGGGGTCGCCGTTCCAGCTCCTGGCGCAGGCCCGCCTCGCGGCTCGCGACCATCGAGAAGTTCGAAAAGTTGATCGCTATTTCCTCGAGCACCCGCCCGAGCTGTTCAGGATCGGTGCCTAGCTGTGCTGCGACGTTCGCAAGCGCGCCCGAGGCGATGCTGGCCGACTCGAGTTTGGCTGCGACTCGTGCGGCCTCGTCGTCGAGAAGATAGCCGGGTAGCACCTTGTTCAACACCAAAGCCCCAAGGTCGAAACCTTTCTCGCTGAGCACTTCGATGAAGAACTTTGCTTCCGCTGCGGGTGCTGGCTCGAGAGTGCTGACGACGACGAACGTCGTTCGGCGGTCCCGCAGCAGTCTGTCCACGGCCCGGGCTCGCTCTACGAAACCCGGATACATAGTTTGGAAGAGGATGAAGAACTCGGCGATGTCCTCCAGGAACTGCGAGCCGAGGACCCGGTCGGCCACCTGATAGAAAGGACGAGACGCGACGTTGACGAGCCGGCTCTTGTACGGAGCGATTAGTAGGCGTAGAAGTTTCGAAGAGAAGAACTCGGCCATCCGAGAAGGGGCAGCGATGAAATCGAGCGCGTTCCGGCTGGGAGGCGTGTCGACGACTATCAGGTCGTAGGTCCCGCTCGTATGGAGCTCGTAGAGTCGCTCCATCGCAATGTAGTCGTGGCTTTGGACGAATCTTCCGGAGATGTTCGCGTAAAGCGGGTTCGCGAGGATCCGCCTAGACGTGGCGGCGTCGGGCGCGTGGCGGCGCACTAGGTCATCCCAACTCTGCTTCGTGTCGAGCATTGCGGCCCACATCTCACCGCGGGGTTTCGTTCCGACGCGGTCAAATGCTTGCGGGTCCACCTTCCTGGCCTCATTGCCCAAACCCTCTATACCAAGGGCGTCGGCGAGACGTCGCGCCGGATCAACTGTCAAAACTAGGACTTTGCTCTTCTGGTGCAGCGCTGCCATGGCGGCGAGGGCGGCCGCCGTCGTCGTCTTTCCGACACCGCCCGACCCGCAAGCGATGACGATCTCCTTTGCGGCGACCAGACCGCTCAAAGCAGTCGCCGTGGGCGTAGCCACACGTGGCGACATCAATAACCCATTTCGGCTGCGAGCGCCTCGGCGACCTGACGGGTGGTGCGAAGCCCGCTTCCTCTCGAGAACAGGTATGGCATGTAAAGCATGGCGATATCGGGGCGGACCGCTCGTCGCAGGTCCTCCAAGTGCCCGGTCCTGGAGCGTCGCATGGTCACAGTGAGCCGGGCTGCATCGACAATCGGCTCGAGTGACCCTCCGAGCTCCGACTCGATGGCAGAACGCGAAGCCGGGTCTTCAAGGCGGCCAAACACCTCCTCTTCGCCGCGTCCGAACAGTTCGGGCAGGACCCGGTTCACTACCACCGCGCTCAAAGCGACGTTGGTCTCGTCGTCGAGGCGCGCCATGAGCTCGACGGTCTCGCTAACCGGCATCTCGGCCGGAGTCGCGACTATCACGACCCCCGTGCGGTCATGGTCTCCGAGGATGTCAAGCATCCATCCAGTCTGCTGGCGCACGAGTCCGACTTTTACGAGCTCGTTGATCGCCTGTGGAGCTGCGAGCTGGCCGATGACATGGCCGCTCGACGGCGCATCGACGATGACAAGGTCGTAGTGGCCTTCCTTGACCTCCCAACAGAACTTGCCGACCGTTACGATCTCCCTTACCCCGGGCGCCGCCGACGCAACGAAATCGAACATCCGGGCGACCGGGCCGATCCGAGTGATCAAAGGCAATTTCAGCTGAAGTGACAGGTATTGCTTTAGGGAAGCTTCGGTGTCCATCGACATCGCCCAAAGGCGCGGCGCTACCTGCCTTTCGGCAAAGCCGAACGGTCGGACCTCGTAGAGGTCCGCGAGATCTCCTCTGGCGTCCACGTCACAGACGAGGGTCCTCTTGCCCCGCTCGGCGGCCAACCACGCTAGGGCTGCCGCTATCGTGGTCTTGCCGACGCCACCTTTCCCGGTGACGAAAACCAGCTGATGGTCGAGTAGGTCAGCCACGCACCGCGGCACCGAAGCCGACTCGGCGCTCGTCGCTCACCGTGTTCATCTCTACATAGGCGATACGACCGGCGGGGACGCCGATCCGCCTACCCTTGCGGTCCGTCAGCCACAGGACACCGGACTGCGATGACAGAACCTCTTCAACCTGGGCGCCCAGCTGTTCTGGGTCGACGCTTTCGGGAAGCTCCAACTCGATTTCCTTGGGTGATTGAACCACTCCGATTCGTACGTCCACTGCGGTCTCCCTAGCTTGGCGTCCTTACCCTCACATCGTAGGGGTTCTCGCAGCAGTGGCGGACCCGAGGGTCCACAAGGCGAGGGCCGCTGCGGCGCCGGCGCTCAAAGCGGCGCCCACGAAGATGGTGTGCAACTCGCCTACGACAGCGTTGGTGCTAGCTGCGTCGAATGCAGGGCAGGTCGTCGGGTGGGAGGGACACAGCTTGAAAGCAGACGGTATTCGTGCTTCGGCGATGTAGAAGCGATGAAGTGCCACGGCGGTGAGAGCGGACAGACCTGCGAGCATGCCTACAGTTCGAGACACGACGCCGAGAGCGCCGGCGAGAGCGTGAAATCGATCCTCGACGGATCCTAGGATAGCAACGTTGAGCGGGGAGACGGCCAGGCCGAAACCGAGACCGCAAACCATGAGCTCCACGTCGCTCGGGCGGATCGCCCCTCCAAGGGCGGTAGCTGACCACGTCGACATGACGAGGAACGCCGCCCCTGAAAGCACCATTCCACACGCAGCGATGTAGCGGGCACGCCCGCGATTACGGCAGAGAACTCCTCCTACGACCGCGCCGATAGGTACCGCGACTAGAAAACGTACGAGGACGAACGATGCGGCTATCTCGGAGTTCGGGTCGACCGTCGAGCGTGCGAAAAGGGGAATGTCTACCAGTGCCGCTATCAAAGCGGCGCCCAAGCACAGGTTTACGAGCAGTGACCCCCAAGCCGGGCGTACGGCGAAGCTGCCAGGCGGGATGAGGGCGTGCTCGGCGCGGCGTTGTCGCCACCAGAAAAGTAAAGCAAGCAGAACGCCGACGGGTGCCACCACCGGGGTGCTCGACGCGAGAACCTGCTTCGAGGGGTTCGCCGTGGAGAAGGCTATGACGATGCAGGACAGCACGCCTGCCAGAAGAAGCGCCCCCGGCAGGTCGGCTCGCCTCAAGCGTTCCCGAGATGTGCTTCGAATCTTCCCTCGGGCGAAGGCCGTCCAGGCTCCTGACGCTGCGAGGAGCGCAGCCGATACGATCACGACAGGAGCCGACAAAGATGCCCAAGGTCCGCCGGCCAACGGTGCGTATGCGCTTCCGAAAGTGACGCTGTCGGCGAGGCTTGTCGGCGCCTCGAGCCCGGCGATCAAGCCGACGGCGCCGAGCAGACCGAGAGCCGAGCCGACGAGGTTCCGGCGGGGTCGCCGGCGGTTCTCAGAGCCTCGCGCAACGAGATCCTCGTGTCGACCCGACCGGATACCCCGGTCGGTGTACCACAACACCGCGCCCAGAATGGCGGTGATCGGTAGGTTCACCCAGAAGATCGTCCGCCAGCTCGACACGGCGACGATCGCAGCGCCGTAGAGGGGGCCTATGAGACTGCCGAGCTCCTGTACGGCGCCGATGATCCCTAGAGGGACGCCACGCTGGTCAGGCGGCCAGCGCGCCGCAACCATCGCAAGCGCTACGGGGATCATCCCACCCCCACCGACCCCTTGAAGCGAGCGGCCGAGCACGACGACCGAGAGGGTGTGCGAGGTGGCGGTGATCAGCGATCCGACAGCGAACGCCAGAAGGCAGATCCGAAGAGACGTGGCTGTCCCAGCTTCGTCGGTTATTCGCCCGATGAGCGGGAGCACTGCGGTGTATCCGAGGAGGAATCCGCTGATGATCGGCGCAGCGCGCTGGAGGTGATCGACGCCTATCCCCACGCTGCTCATGATGTTAGGGAGGGCGACTACGACGACGTAGGTGTCCGACGCTGCGAGAAGTACGCCGAGCGCCGCCAGAAAAAGGCGTGTCTTGTCCGTCGGTGAAACCGGAAGGTGCGTGGACAAACCCGTCGTCAGGACGCCGGAGGCAACGCTATCGTCACGTGCTCACCGTAGTTCGAGAGGGTGACGGTGTAGGTGGAGCTCGACGTTGCGCTCGTGAGCGGGCCGACCAGGGTCACCGATCTCAGCTGGAAGTTTGCCGGGTCTATCGCAGCCGTCATATCGACGGGCAGCGAGGGGTTGGCGTCAGGAAGCACGGGCACGTCGTTGCCTGGGATCTGGTAGGCGACCGTATCTAGGAGCTCGCCTCCGATTCGCTCCTGGCTGCCGAGCTTCGCATTGCCCCCGAGGGTCAACAGGCGGGTGAGGCCCGTCGACGGGCTGAGAAGCGACGCCGGGTTCTGCAGTCCGAAAGACGCCGGACTTGTCTTGGTGTACGAGCTTGACAGCGGCAGTTCCGCCTCGAATACAGACCCGACAGAGACGACCTTCACCGTCGCAGTGAACCCGCTGATCGTAACGGCGAAGGAACCTTGGAGGCTGCTCGGCCGTACGAAGTCGCCGTTGCCCCCGACCAGGTTGGTGCCTTTGCTCGCCACGTTCTTGCTGCTCAGCGCGAAGTGCAGACTGGCAGCGGCGTCGACGGTCGCCTTGGCTTTGGCCAAGAGGGCTCCTGCAGACAGCTTCGGGCTAGTCGTGGACCCGCAGCCGGCGGTGATCACGCACGTTGCAACGGCCAGAACCGCAAGGTTCCTTTTTCGAAAAATTGCTTTCATGGCGTCGGGTCTCTGTTCGCTGTCACAACCGACTTGCTGTCGATCGGGGCCGTTGCGTTGCGCAGTCCCGCGCGGCCGCTGGCTAACGAGGCACAATACAGGCTGTAATTGGTTCGTGGCTACGACCCCCGAGTTGCAAGGAGCCGGAATGATCCACCCGAACGAAGTCCTCGGAGAGCTGCGGCAACCGGCAAGGGACCTGCGTGAGCACATCCCCGACGTGATCGGCGCTTTCGCGGCAATGCAGCGGGCCGCCCTCGCAGACGGGGCGCTCTCGTCCAAGGTCAAGGAGCTGATCGCGCTTGCGGTCTCGGTCAGCCGAGAATGCGACGGCTGCATTTCATCGCACGCCAGGGGAGCGGCCCGCAGGGGAGCGAGCGAAGAGGAGGTGGCGGAGGCTATAGGAGTGGCGGTCCTGCTCAACGGCGGCCCCGCCACCGTTTGGGGACCCCGCGCGCTGGCGGCTTTCCGTGAGGTGGAAGCAGCGCAGGAGTCCTGACTTTCGGAGTGTGATCTCCCTTTACCGCTCGTCACTGCTCGTTGTTGTTGCACCCAAGAGCGGAGCTGAGGGTGCCGAGGTCCTGCTCCATCAGCGCGAAATAAGTCGCGCCTTTCGGCCAGCCGCCCGGGGGTGGCCCGACGAGGGTGTCAATCGAATGCAAGGTTACGTGGGCGACCGTCGCGACAGCTCGAGCGCCGGCGTTGGAAACCCACGGTTCGGTGACGACAGCACCAGGGTTGGATTCGCGGACCGCCCGGACCAGGGCGTCTATCTGTGGCCTGTTGGGGTCGGGACCAGCCGTCTTGGCCACGAAACCGTATTGGGCGGCCATCGAGCTGAACGCGTCGTCGGCGCTGACCACGACCTTGCCGGGGCATGCCGACAAGGTCCGCGCAAAGTCGCTGTCGAGTGAGGAAACCTCGGCGGACAAAGAGGTGGCGTTCTGCTCGAACAGCGGCGCTGCCGCCGGGTCGGCCTTCTCCATCGCCTTCGCGATCAAGTTCACCGACTCGTTCATGAGAGTTGGGTCCAACCAAAAGTACGGGTCGTTGCTGCGCAGCGCAGGAGCCACCAAAAGCGAACTTCGAGATGACCCTCCGGTTATCGACGATGCGGCCGGGACCAGGCCTTCGCCGGGCGACACCAGCAGGTTTGCGCCGCGAAGCGTCGTGCGCCGGCTGGAGGTCAACTGGTAGGTCAACGGATCGTCGCCGGACGGCACGACGTTGATCACCCTCACTTTTGCGCCGCCGATCAGGCCGACCGCCTGCGCTATTGGGAACGTTCCTGCAGCAACTGAGAGCACCGGCGCGTGGCCGACCGAGCTCGGCAGGCTCGTGGAGCACGCTCCTAGCGTCGCGGAGGCGGCGATCACCGCAGAAAAGGCGAGCGCCGGCTTCGACCGGATGAGGGACCTCGGTGTCCGCACTGCCAGAGCGGTTTGCGATTTAGAAGTGCTCACTCAGGGGACCGACCGTCAAAGCACGCCGGCTCCAGCGCTCGGCGAGCAACGGCAGGCTGTCGACTGTGGCACGCCAGCTTCCAGGCGCCGAAGTCACGTCGCAATCATGGAGCAGGACCGTGTCGCCACCGACGGAAGTGCGCCCGACCTCGGTAGCGACGTGAGCTCCGCTCGCGCCCGCCTGCCAGTCCTTGCCCCACGCGCTCCAAAGAACGAGAGTCAAACCACTCCGTCTGGCGGCAACGAGGGTCGGCGCCCCCACAGCACCGTAGGGAGGACGAAACCAGCGCAGCTGCCGCCCCGAAAGCTCTTGTAGAAGGTCACGGGCGGCAAGAACGTCTTTGACCACCGCCGGAGCGCTGCGAAGGAGGTGACTTCTATGAGCCTCCCCGTGCACCGCAACCTCGTGGCCTCGGTTCGCCACTTCTGCGACGACTTGCGGATAGCGCCGGGCTTGCGATCCGAGGCAGAAGAACGTGGCGCGCCAAGCCAATTCGTCGAGGGCGTCGAGAATCCGGGGCGTCGACGTCGGGTCGGGGCCGTCGTCGAAGGTGAGGGCGATGTGATCCGGTCGGCCGATGCCTGCGAGCCGGGGCGTCAGAGCGCAGCGGGCCGACCGCCAGCCCACGGCGGCTGGGGCCACGTGGGCGAGCACGGCGGCGCCGCCGAGGCAAGCAGCGACAGTGGGAGCAAACGACCGGCGAGGGTTCGGTCCCCGGCTGATGTCGGGCGCCGGCGGTCTCATCCAAGACTGCTGAGCGGGGCGGGCAGAATGCCCTCGGTGCGGGTCGCTACAAGCAGCCGTCGAAGGTAGACGTTGAGGCTGTTCGGGTTGGATGCGAGGCCGTCCACAAGGTAAACCTGCCGCGGCGCGACTTTGATCGCTACCGCTTCGGGATGCAGGACGTGGTTCGGCACGACAAGCTTCAAGTGGTAGGCGTCCGACTGCGTCAAGTCCCACGCGTTGAGCTGGCGCCCTGGCACGCTCTGGCTGACTGCGACACTGAGGTCCGCCGAGATCTGTCCTGCTGCCCTAGCGTCGGAGGCGGCCTGCTGCCAGGGGGGACCGTTGTCCAGTGTCGCCGGCGCTACCGGGCCCGACGCTCCGAGACTGCTCGCTCCGCCGTCATCGATGGTCAGGCCCTCCGCCACGAACGTGCGTAGCGGGGCAGCCGCCTGGAATGCGGTCGGCGCATCGACGACCGCTGTCGCGTCAAGGGCGAGCAGGTCACCGCCTATTCGCGGGTCGCTAGCTTCGGCTGTGCTCAGACTCACGCCGAAGTAGGCGACGGTTTGAATGCCGGCCGGCGGCTGAAGCACACCCGCCCCGGCCTCCGTTGCCATCGCGACACCAGACGTCAGCCCCGCCCATCCGAGGGCGGCTGCCAGGAGACCTCCCATGGTGACCCGTACCGCTCGCCTCGCAGTACGGGCGCCGGCAGGCGCCGAAGCGTACGCCGGGCCTGCCGAGAGGATCAGATCGGTCGGTGAATCACGAAAGATTGCCCGCCCGGCCTCAACCTGCTCTCGACGTTCCGCGCAGTCCACCGTCAGCGCCTCGAGGGCGCTGTGCAGCGAGCGACGGTCCGAAGCAAGCCGACTGACTCCAGCGTCGTGCATTCGCTGCGTGTTGTGGCGGCCGTGGCCCGCGATCGGCTGGTAGCTGACGACGGGTAGACCCGCACGCAAGGCCTCCAACGATGTGAGGCCACCGGCGTTCTCGACGAGGACATCGCAGGCGGCCATGAGAGCAGGCATGTCGTTGGTCCAGCCGAGGATCCTGCTCTGGCTGCCTTTTCGCTCGGCGTGCCGGCGGAGGCGCTCTCGAAGCTTCTCGTCACGCCCGCACACCACTACGGGTACGAAACGTTCGTCGGAGGAGATCTCGGCCCACGTCTCGAGGATGCTTCCTACCCCCCACGAGCCCGCGACGACCAATACGGCGCGCTGGTCGTCGCCGAGTCCGAGTTGCTCCCGTACGACGCTGCGGGGAGGAAGCTGTGACTGCTCGAAACGCAGCGGCACGGCGGGCCCGCACGCGATACTCGGACGCTTAGAAAGCCGGTTCGCCTCCATGGCCGAACCCTCGTGAATCGCAAGATTGACGTCGACGCCTGGGTGCACCCAGAGGGGGTGCACGCCGAAGTCGGTTATGAAGTTGACGACCGGTACGCCAAGGCGGCCTCTACGGCGTAACCTCCCCAGGCAGATGGTGGCCAAAGGATAGGTCGACACGACTACCGTCGGCTCGAATTTCGACACCCATCGAAGCAGCCTGCGCCGGGTGAGCATCGTCACGACCACTGCGAGTAACCTCGACAGCCAGGGAACGCGGTACCAAAGCCGGTAGGACGCTTCGTATGCCGACGGCACGTGCCTCAACTCGAACTCGTAGCCGGAACGAAGGGCCGAGCCGATCCCGAGCGGCGCGCTTGCGAGGAAATCCTCGATGACGGCGTCGTGGCCTTGTGCGCGAAGTTGTTGAGCAAGGTTGCGAGCGGCACCGTCGTGGCCCGCGCCCATGCTGGCTGAGATGATCAGAACGCGCCCGCTCGGCGACGAACTCAGGGTGCTCGAGGGCGAAGCGAGCGTGTCTGTCCTGCGCACTGGATCACAATCTAGCGGTTCAGCGCGACGGAACTGTATGCGAAGCCTGCCTAATCGGCTGGCGCGTCGCCCTCAACGTCGGCCGCCGAGCCTCCGATCGGCGACGAGATCGAGAACAAGCCCGGTCCATCCTGTCTGGTGGGACGCCCCCAGACCCGCGGCCGAATCCCCGTGGAAGTACTCGTGGAACATGAGCATGTTCTTCCAGTTCGAGTCGATCTGGAGCTTTTCGTAGTCGCCGAAGACCGGCCGCCTACCCTGGTCGTCGGGCAGGAATATGGATACGAGCCGGCGGGACAGGTCGTTCGCCACGTCGTGTAGCGAGGCCTGCGCGCCCGACCCCGTCGGGTGCTCCACCGTGAAGGCGTCACCGAAATAGTGGTGGTAACGGTCGAGAGCTTCGATCAGGAGGTAGTTGAGAGGGAACCATACCGGGCCCCTCCAGTTCGAGTTGCCGCCGAAAAGCGCGGTGGTGGACTCGCCGGGCTCATAGTCGACGGTCGCCTCGGTTCCACCGATCCTGATCTCGAAAGGATGATCACGGTGCGCCTTCGACACCGAGCGCACTCCGAAGTCCGACAGCATCTCGTTCGGATCGAGGACGCGGCTGAGCACCCTGGCCAGACTTCGAGGGTCCACCACCGACAGCAGTAGTCGGTCGCCGCTGCCCTTGACGGCAAGACGGGTTACGTGTTCACCAAACTCCGGTTTGTTGTCGAGGAACCATTTGAGGCGACGGCTAAAAGACGGGAGCGTAGCCAGATGTTTCGGCTCGAGCACCGTCACCGCGAACAGGGCCACAACCCCGACCATCGAACGCACCCTGACCGGGATGGCGTCTCCGCTGTCGAGTCGAAGAACGTCGTAGTAGAAGCCGTCTTCTTCGTCCCACAGGCCCTGGGTCTCCATTGCGTGAGCAATGTAGGTGAAGTGTTCGAAGAACTTCGTCGCAACGTCCTCGTAGACGGGGTCGTCGACTGCGAGGCGCAGTGCTATCTCCAGCATGTTCAAGCAGAAGGCGGCCATCCAGGCGGTCCCGTCCGATTGTTCGGTGCGGCCGGGCACCGGTAGCGGCTTGGAGCGGTCGAACAGCCCAATGTTGTCGAGTCCGAGGAATCCGCCTTCGAAAACGTTGTTTCCTGCTTCGTCTTTACGGTTGACCCACCATGTGAAGTTCAACAAGAGCTTGTGGAACATCCGCTCCAAGAAGTCGTGATCTACCGGGGCGTCCTCCCCGCGAGCGGCTCGGGCCTGCTGGTCGATCTCTGCGACACGTAGTACTGCCCAAGCGTGCACCGGAGGATTGACGTCGCTGAAATTCCATTCGTATGCGGGGAGCTGGCCGTTCGGGTGCATGTACCACTCCCGGCAGAGCAGGATGAGCTGGCGCTTCGCAAACGCCGCGTCGAGATGAGCAAGCGCGACGCAATGGAACGCAAGGTCCCAGGACGCGTACCACGGGTACTCCCAGGGGTCGGGCATCGATATGACGTCGCGATTGTTGAGGTGTGGCCACTCCCCGTTGCGGATTTCACCCCGGCCCGGCGGCGGAGCCGGCTGGGTGGCGTCGCCTTTGAGCCACTCTGCGACATCGAAGTGAAAGAACTGTTTCGACCAGAGCATGCCCGCCGCGGCCTGGCGCATTACCTGGCCTTCCTCGGGTGTGGCGTCGGTGGGAAGTAGGTCCGCGTAGAAAGCGTCGGCCTCGGCTTTCCTCGCTTCTATCACCGAGTCGAAGTTGCGATCGAGGTCTCCTTCGGCTGCGCTTGGTGCTGGGCGCGCGCCTTCTCCGGTCTTCCAGAACCGAAGGCGGATCTCGGCCGTTGCGCCGGGATCTACCGTCAAGTGATGGTGGATCGCAGCTTTGGTGCCGCTGAGCGCTGGGTTGACCGTCGCCGTCTTGTGAACGACGTGATCGGCGATCCCGTCCTTAGCGAAATCCGGACCGCCCGTGCCGTAGAGCTTGGCGGTGTTCGTGTCGTTGTTGCAGAACAGCGGCGTCCCATTCTGATCCCACGCCAGCTCCCACCGCCCCAGGGCGGGGTGTTCGGCGACCAGACGGGAACCTTGCATCGAAAGGGTCGGACGCTCGGCACCGGAGATCCATGACCAGGTGTTGCGGAACCAAACTGTCGGGAGCAGGTCGATCGACGCCGTCTCCGGGCCGCAGTTTCGGGCCGTTATCTTCCAAAGGACGTCCTCAGGTCCGGCCTTCGCCCAAGTGCACTCGACAACCCAAAAGCGGTCCTCGTCGAAGACCCCTGTGTCCAGCAGTTCGTATTCGCGCTCATGACGTGACCGGGAGCCGTTAACTCGAAGCAGGTCCTGGTAGGGAAATTCCGCCTGGGGATAGTGGTACCGCCATCGAAGCCACGACGATGTCGGTGTCGCGTCTAGGTACCACCAGTACTCTTTGACGTCCTCGCCGTGGTTACCTTGCTCGCCGGTCAGCCCGAAGAGGCGCTCTTTTAGGATCGGATCCTCCCCGTTCCACATAGCGAGGGCCAGGCACAGGTTCTGCTCGTCGTCACAAAGGCCGGCCATGCCGTCCTCGTTCCAGCGAAATGCCCGTGAAGTGGCGTGTTCGAAGGGCAGGTACGACCACGCGTCGCCGTTGGCGGAGTAGTCCTCACGAACCGTACCCCACGCGCGCTCCGATAGGTACGGGCCCCAGCGCCTCCACGGCAAATCGCCCCGATCGGCCTCGCGTATGCGCTCGCGTTCAGTCTCCATGCCGTTAATGTAGGCATTTTTCCTTGCCTGGCAAGGGCAATACTTGACCTGGAGGCAGAAAACCTCTTGTATATCAGGGAAACTTCCCCAACTATCTGGAGGTAGCAGTGAATAGGACAGAGCTGGCCCAGTCGGTCCAGACCGCGACCGGTCTGGACAAGAAGCAGTCGGAGGCCGCCGTCGAGGCTGTCGCCGCTGCCATTATCGGGGAGGTGAAAGCTGGGAATCGCGTATCTATATTCGGGTTCGGTTCGTTCGACCCGAGGGCACGAGGACCGCGAACCGCCCGGAATCCCCAAACCCAGGCCACAGTGAAAGTACCGGCATCGAAGTCGGTAGCGTTCAAGCCGGCCGCAGCCTTCAAGGCTGCGCTAAACACTAAGGGCCGGGCGTCTGCAGCGAAGAAAGCAGCTCCCGCTGCGGCCGCTACGAGTGCGCGTGCCGCGACGGCAAAGGCTTCGGTCGCCAAGGCCTCCGCCGCTGCCGGAAAGGCTACGGCCGCCAAGGTCACGGCTAGCAAGGCCACTGCCACCAAGACGACGGCCACAAAGGCAACAGCGAGCAAAGCGGCAGCGAGCAAAGCGGCGTCTGTAAAGGCTGCCGCACCGGCTAAAGCCGCAAAGGCACCTGCCAAGGCAGCCAAATCCGCCAGGAAACGGTGAGCTTGCGCAGAACCGGGCGGGACCCGCAACTTTGAGTTTTGCCGGGTCCCGCCCGAAGTCGCCGCGCTACGAACTGCTTTGCCTACACGGTCTCAGGCTCCGCCTCAGGCTCCGCGAGGCAACCTCAGTCCCGGGCGAACGGTCTCAAAGTCCGTCGATAAGCTTGAAAGCCTCGGCCGGCCCGTAGCCGAAGCCCGATCCCAGTTCCTCGTGGCGTGAGTGCATCCTCCGAGCAAACGCTGCGGTGGCTTCGTCGTCGTCGAGCCGGTCGATGCGCATGGTCGATCGGAACTGAGAGCGGTGAGCGAGCAAGGCCTGGAGCTTCACATCTTCGAACCCTGCGATGGTCTCAAGGTGGTCAGGTGCGTCGGCCTCCCAAAGCAGAAGCCTGTCCGGGCGGTGCGGCGCAAGACCATGCTCGGGGAAAAAGTGCGGGTCGCGTGCGGCGACGATGCCGTCTGTTAGGAGAAAACCGGCATTTCTGTGATCCGGGTGCAGGCGGTACCGCTTCCACGGATCATGGCCCAGCACGACCTGTGGCCTAACCGTTCGGATATGTCTCGCCACGACGCTGCGCTGTTCGAGTGAGCTCAAGAGCTCGCCGTCGACCCATCCACCGAAGGCAACCCTGCCGTCACCTCCGAGGATCCTCGAGGCCTCGATTTGTTCATCGCGTCGACGAGCGACCAGCTCGTCCCGGTCTTGTGCGGGGTCCCACGTTCCCTTCGAGCCGTCGGTGCAGACAAAGTGATGGATCCTGCAGCCGGCCGCCGCCCATTTCGCGAGCGTCGCGCCGCATCCGAACTCGATGTCGTCGGGGTGAGCACCGATAGCGAGCGCGCTTTGCGGGACGTCGACATCGACTGTCGGGATTGTGAGGAACGGCCCGTGCGAGTTGGGATCGCTCACAGAGCTACCGCCATCAGATCATCTGGCACGTCCACGTCCCACGCCAACGGAGAATCGTGGACCACCCTTAGGGCAGCGCCGGCCCGGCGGGATTCGTCGACATGTCGCCGAAACGATTGCGGCCCGTACGCGAAATTGAAGGTGATTCCGGCTGGAACTGATATCACGTTGGTTCCATCCTCTCGACGATCCGGGACGAGGGTGATTCCAGGAAACTCTGTCACCCAGCCAATGTCGTTGGCTAAGGGCAAATCGCTCGCTACCACGGCGACCGTGGCGAAACCCTGCGCTCGGAGACGCAACAGCCCGAACTGCACGGCTCCGTTGAGCCCCCGGCCCGGCTCGCAGATCACCGTGGCGCCGAGACCAGTCGCCCAGCGTTCCACTTCATCGTCATCGCACACGACGGCGACCGTCAAACCTCCGGCAGAACTGACCACCCGCTCAGCCATTTCGATCGCTAACCGACGCCGCTGCGATGGTGTAAGCGCCGGAGCCAATCTGAGCTTCGCTCGATCGAACGCCTTGACAGGAATGAGAACAGCGTCGCCGCGAGATCCCGGGGTGCTCGACGCTCTCATGGTCCATATGATAGGGAATGGTCATGGAGTTGCAGGACGCCGCCGAATGTCGTGTGAGGCTGCGCTGTAGCCTGAGCTCCCAATGATCCG
The DNA here is from genome assembly GCA_021838305.1 of Actinomycetes bacterium. GTDB lineage: Bacteria > Actinomycetota > Acidimicrobiia > Acidimicrobiales > Palsa-688 > JAJZAM01. The sequence continues at coordinate 18,836 of JAKCEB010000019.1, forward strand.
CCAGCTTCTCCCGGCACCTGTGACCATAAGCACTTCGCAGGCTTTGGAGGAGGCTTACCTGCACGCAGCCGAAGAGCACCTGCGCACAAACTTCGTGTCGTCCATCGACGGAGCCGTCGAAATCGACGGGGTCAGCGGGCCGCTCGGCGGTCAGGCTGATCGTGCAGCGTTTTCTGCGATGAGGGCGGTCTGCGACGTGATCCTTGTCGGGGCGGGGACGATGCGCGCAGAGAACTACGGCCCGGTAAAAATGGGAGAGGACAGGATGGCGAGGCGAGCAAGCCGGGGCCAGGCACCGCTCCCGCGCCTCGCAATTGTTTCGAAGAGCGGAGCGCTCGACGCAGATGCACCGCTGTTCGCCTCGCAGCCGCCTGTAATCGTGTACACCACCTCGACGGGAGCCTCGCGCCGTGATGGCCTTGCGGATGTTGCGGAGGTTGTCTCAGCTGGCGACGGCGAAGTGGGCCTGAAGACCGTCGTTTCGGATTTGCGGTCGCGTGGGTTGGGGAGAATCCTCTGCGAGGGAGGACCTTCGCTGTTCCGGGCTTTGACGCGCGAAGGTCTCGTTGACGAAATCTGCTTGACCATCTCGCCGATACTCGCAGTGGACGGCCGGGCGAATTCCGATTCATCCGGTGCTTCGGTTCCGGTTCCTCTGCAGTTGCAGGCGGTTTTGGAGGGAGACGGCGCCCTCCTTCTTCGCTACCGGCCGTTGGCCGGGAGCTGACGACCACCTGCGCCATGCGTTCCAAGCACATCCCCCCGACAAGGAACTTCGAACGAAGACTGGCCGACCAGGGGTTCAATCTTGTGGTAGGGGTGGACGAAGTCGGGCGAGGGGCGTGGGCGGGACCTCTTGCGGTAGGCGCTGCGGTGGTGCCGGTTGACACTCGCGTGAACGGGATTCGCGATTCCAAGTTGCTCAGCGAACGCAGGCGCGAACAGCTCTTCGAGCGAGTCTCGAAATGGTGCGTAGCGTGGAGCGTCGGTTTGGCCAGCAACGACGAATGCGACTCTCTCGGGATGGCCGAAGCTCAACGCACTGCCACGAGGAGGGCGCTGGAGGCTCTACCGGTCGTACCCGAGCACGTTCTGGTGGACGGGCCGTGGGACTTCGTCCAGGTGCTTCCAGCGACGACGATCGTCAAAGGGGATGCCAAATGTCTGTCTATCGCGGCAGCTTCGATCCTCGCGAAAGTCTCCCGTGACCGGATAATGCGCTCCGCGGCGGAACACTACCCCGCATACGACTTCGAATCGAACAAAGGCTATCCCTGTTCGCGCCACACGATGGCACTCGTAGCGTACGGGCCTTCTGCCATCCATCGTCGTAGCTGGGCGTACATGGACCGACTGATCTGGGCCAACCCGGGCTTCGTTCGGCGCCTCCCGGAATCCTGGGGGGTCGACCTCGCTTAGGTGTCGCAGGTGGCGCAGGCGGCGTGGACAATCGGGACCTTGACGTTTGGTCTCGGGTGGTGGCTATGGCTTTTGGGGGCTGGTCATGGGGTGGTGGTCGGCTCGGTCGACCCGCCGCTCGAAGGTGTGCCGACCCAGACTGCAAGTTGGCCAGCGACAGTCCCGACGAGGATGGCGTTTGAAGACCGGAAGGCGACCAAGTCGAGCTGAAGGTTGGCGGAGGTGAGCCACGGTGTGGTGTCCAGGGGCACAGATTGCCAGCTTTCGCCGGCATTTGAGGTCAACCAGATGCCGTCCTCGGTCGGCGTCGACGCGAGCGGGGATCCGAGTCCGGTGTCACCTCCCATGGACGCCGCAGGTCCTATGCCACCTGCACTGGCTGAGGGCCCCGGCGCTTGGGGGTGCGCGCCCGGATCGGGGTTTGCGAGGGCGATCCACTCGGAGCCGTTGTCGGCCATCGAGGTGATGGGATTGGCTGTGCCGGGCACGAAGGAACTCACCTTTGATCTCACCCAGGTGACGCCGTCGGTGGACTTCCACACCGCTGGGACGGAGTTGCCGTTCGGCGATGTGCTGGACCCGAAAGCTACCAGCGTCCCTGCGATGTCGACGCATCCCGACATGCTTTCGGTGGCTCCGGCAGCTGGGGGGGGTGATACGGTTCCCGCTTGCCAGCCAGCGCCGCCCCTCGAGTACCACACCTGCGCCTCGCGTCCGCTCGGCGACGTCGATGGGTGGCTTGACGTCTGCACGGGCTGGGGAGCCGATCCGACCGCTACCACCAAGCTCGGCAGAACCGGGGAACTTGGCGCAGTCGTAGTCGTAGTCGTAGTGGAGCTGGCAGCCGTCGTCGACGTTCCGGACTGGGGGGTGCCTGACGTGACCCTGCAAGTTCCGTTCACCAAAGCGGCCCCAGAGGTCGCCGAAGGCGCCGGAAAGACGCCCTGCGACTGCCAACTGGCTCCGTCGGTGCTGACCCAGGCTTCGGGTAGGCCAGCGGCGCCGGAACCTAGCGCCATCCAGCCATTACTCAGTCGCAAGGTGACAGCGGAAGGAGCAGGCAAGTTTGGAGGAAAAGGCGAGGCCGGGTTCTGTGCAATCCACGAAACGCCGTCGCTCGACGAGAAGGTCTTGAGGGAGATGGTCGCTGGACCGATCGTCTGCGGGCGGTCCACCTCGTCTGCGTCCAACACGAGGGCTCCGGCAACGCTTGTCAATGCAAGGGGCACCGCCTTCGGTTGTACCGGTCCGAACACCGCTGGATTCGACGACGGTTGGACCCAACCTTTCGACGTCATGTCCAGCAGGTAGGGCTGCCCGGCGCGGGTGTCGACTACCACCGTTGTTGAGTAGGTGGCCCCTGCGGCCGTGGCCCGCCAAGTGCCAAGAGATGCGTCGGCGCTAGGCAGCCCTCCTGACGACCAGTGCAGTCCATCCGTGGAGCGCCATACCCCTTGGCCGTCGGGCCCTCCTCCAGCAGCGATAAGAGAGTTTTTGCTTGCGCTGCCTGTTACCTGCGAAACGTCGAATGCAGTCATGCCACCCGAGGGGCCGAGAGCTGACGGTGACACTGACGTGGGAACAGGAAAATCCGTAGAAGGCTGACTCCAGCTGACGCCGTTCGGAGATATCCACGAGGCGGGTACCCATCCTGAGCCGAAGTTGATTCCCCCGACAGCCACGAGACCCTGGGTGAGCGGAGCGATCGAGAAGATCTCTTCGTTGGCCGCACCCGAGAACGCTCGTGAAGACTGGCCGACCATACTCCATGTGATGCCGTCGCCGCTTAACCAAAGGGCCGCTTGGACGGTCGGCCCATTCGGGACGGAACCGCCTGCGTAGACGTCTGTGCCAACGCTGACAAGCGTGTTGACCTTTGCTCCGGGGGAAGCGTCGATGACTCGCTGCGCCCCTGCATTCGGTCGCCACTGCTGACCTGATACGGACGACCACATCGCAAAGCTCCCGTTGAACGTTCCGATCGCAAAGAACCCGAGCGGGCCGGCCGTAACAGCGGACATCTGCGAGGCCCCTGTGTCCGTCGAAACCGCTACGCGTGTGAGCGGCGCTCCCGGTTCCGCGGAAAACCACACAGCCGCTTCCTCCGACGCACCCGTCCCGATGGAACCGACCGCGACAGTCTCGCCGTTGTAGAGCGTCGCGGCGTTGATGGTGCCTACCAACGGCGTACCGGGCAACGGCTTGGCTTGCCAGGTAACTCCGTCGGAAGATGACCAGGTCATCGGTTCCGGCAGGCCCGATGTCAAGGTCTGCGTGCCGTAGAGCTGCCACACTCCACCCGGCTGCGGCGTGATTAGAGCTGAGAGAGTCGACGTGGGCCCTCCGCCGACGGTGAGCGCCGGCGTCAGGGAACGAGACCAGTGAAAAGGTGAGGCCGCAATGTGGGTTGCCCCGGTCGAGGCGAGAGTTGTCGGGGTAGTGGAGCTGACCGCCGAAGGAGGCGGAGCTGCGGAGCCGTGACTGACCGAACACGAAGCGGCGCCGGCGGCGAACAGGAGGACCGCTGCGCACTGCGCTGCGCGCCGGTACCCGAACAGACGTCGTAATTGCGTCCCGTAGTTTGGGGGCAAGGAGGCGCCTGGGATTGGGTTTGGGCTGGCTGACAAGATGGCGGTGGATCGTGTGGGTCGAAGGGCCTAGCGGTTGCTCAGGTTGAAGCCGTCATCGCCGCCGCGTTTCCAGACTTGCCACCATTTTCGAGCGCTGCGCTCTTTCTCTATGTCGCGGAGGATGTCCGGTCCTGCCGCTGTGACAATCGAGCTCGCCTCGTCGAGGAGGGTAGCGATATCGTCTCCCGGTTCGTCAGGTTCACTCTCCACGTCGGGCCGCCGCAGCGACCCGACGACGAACGACCCGTCGATGATGTCGCGTTGGTAGCGGGCGCAGCTATCGGGACAACGCCACGGCGCCTCGGGGGCGAGGTTGAGCACGCAAAAACGTGCAGCCTCCCCGGAATCGTAGGTCCGGCTTTGAAAGTGCCGGCAATCTTCTCGCATGCTCACCCGACAATCGTGGCATCTCGGAGCCTGGTTGCGCACTGCAGGCCTCGCGCCGATCGCCTCCGGTAGATTCGGGGCCATGAGTGGCGAGACGCCCACAGAGTTGGGAGGAGCCTTGCGCCTGGCGGTTCTGAGGCTCTCGCGCCGGCTTCGCCAGGTTGGGACCTCCGACGGGGTGACGCTGTCGCAGATGTCAGCGATGACCGTCATCGACCGTCACGGGGAGTTGACCCTCGGGGAGCTGGCATCCTTGGAGCGGATCGCGCCGCCGTCGATGACCCGCATCGCTGCCAGGCTCGAAGACAGCGGATGGCTGGAACGGCGCAGCGACCCAGGGGATCGTAGGGTGGCAAGGGTGGCGCTCAGCCCTGCTGGGAGGGAACTGGTAGAAGCGAACCGCCGGCGCGGCGACGCTTTCATTTCGGAGCGTCTGTCGGCTTTGTCTGGTGAGGAGATAGAGGCTCTCGAGCGCGCTCTTCCGATCCTCGAGCGTATTGCCTCACATAAGGCGCCCCCTCCGCAGTTCCCCTGAGGGACCCTCGCAGGCGGGTAGGCGATGCCGGGCGAGTGTGATGGTGGAAGTGTGATGGCGAGATTGTGACGGCGAGATTGTGACGGAAGTCTCTTGCATCGCCCCCAGAGCTTGTGCAATAATGATCAATGTCGCTCGGGGTGGTCCCCCCCCACCCCTAGAGCTATAGTACGAAGGACCGGCCTCCCCCCTGCCGGTCCTTCGTCGCGTCTGGGGGATGGCTTCGGGGATGGCTTCGTGGATGGCTCTCGCGGATAAGCAGAGGTGGGTGTTCGGGCTGGAGGAAGCGGCTCGACGGAGGGGCCGCGGGTCGTCTTGGATCTCGACGACATTCGTTCGGGCCGAGGCCGGTCCGGCCCTCCCCCAGGGGGCCCGAGGCCGCACCTCGCCCGAACGCCCCCTCTCGTCAACCACCATATGTGCCTTTCGCCACACTTGGCAAGCCTTAACGGTGAGAATAAAGAAGATTTTTCTGCGAAGCGCGTAGTTTTTTCCTTATCCTTCGATTGATGCCGACGCCTTCTGCTGCTTTCTCACTTAGAATTCGTGCAAAGATCCCCAACCAACCAGGCGAGTTCGCGTCGCTCGCAACAGCGATCGGAGCTGTCGGGGGAAGCCTCGTCGGGATCGACATCGTGGGAAGCGGAGGTCCCACCGTCACCCGAGATCTGGTCGTGTTCTGTGACTCGGTGGAGCACGCGTCCCAAGTCGAGGCGGCCGCCAGGGCTTTGGGGGGAATCGAGGTCATGGAGGTGGAAGACCGAACCTTCGCCGCGCACGTCGGGGGCAAGCTCACCATCGACGCCAAGACCGCCTTGCGCGACCGCGATGCACTGGCGATGACCTACACACCGGGTGTCGCACGGGTGTGCACGGCGATATCGGAGCATCCCGAGTTGGTCCATCGCTACACGATGAAGAGCAACACTGTCGCAGTAGTCACCGACGGAACAGCCGTGCTCGGTCTCGGTGACATAGGTCCACGCGCTGCTCTGCCTGT
>JAKCEB010000191.1 GCA_021838305.1 Actinomycetes bacterium
GTCGTGGATCACAGGCGAGCTGATCACCGTTGACGGCGGGAGCATGGTCATTTGACGTAGGCAGTACTGCCCGAAGGGGACCGCCGCCGCCCAGTCCCCGCTGCTATCACAACGCGAGCGGCAGCAGCCGCCCGTGCCGCTCCCCAGAAAGACTGTGCGTGTAATTGCACCGAAATTGTGCAATTACACGCACAGTCACGATTTGCGGCTTGACTCCGGCTCGACTTTGCGGCTTGACTCCGGCCGCCCCCGGGCCGTCTCCGGCTTGACTCCGGCCGCCCCCGGGCCGTCTCCGGCTTGCCTCCGGCGCAACTACGACTTATTTGCGGCGCATTTACAACTCGTCGGACGCCACACTGACCGTGTTGCCCCCCTTGCGCTTTGAGCTGTAAAGCGCCACGTCGGCGAGCTTCATGAACGCCTCGGGATCTTTCGCCAGATTCGGGTACACGGCAAGACCGACCGAAGTGCGCTGCTCCCACCCCGGCGTCATGTCGCTGGCACATGCCGCCACACATCGGGAGACGATCAGCTCCCCCATCCTGATGCCGTCCCGCTCGTTCATTCCCGGGCAGACGATCATGAACTCCTCCCCGCCCATTCGCACGACGGTATCCGAGTTGCGAACCGAATCGACGAGGAGCCGGGCGAAACGCTTGAGGACCTCGTCGCCCGCTGCGTGGCCATATGTGTCATTCGCAACCTTGAACTTGTCCAGGTCGAAGTAGAGGAGGCTCACGTATTCGTTGGACATTTCGGCGAGCTTGAGGACACGGGACAGGATCGCCACTCCGTGGCGACGGTTCGACACGCCGGTCAGCGGATCTGTCTGAGCTTCCGCCACCAACCGCTGTCGTTCGGCCGCACGGGTCATCGCAGCCGCGAGCAGGCCGATCATGTCGCTTACAGTCTTCTCGTCCTCGGGTTGCGGGCGGACCGCCCACGCGACGCCGGCCTCGATCCTCCCGCCAGGCAACTCGAACGCGGGAAGGTGCTCCGAGGCCTCGATCCCCGACGCCAGGGTGATCTGGCCGCCGACGGCAGCGTGCGTGATCCGCAGGTTGACCCCTGCGAGCTTCGGGAGAAACGACATCGCCTCGACGAGGTCGGTGAGATCGGGTCCGGTCGGCTCGTCTCCTAGCCCGTGGATGAGCCTCGCTGCATCCGCCAAGGCGGCTTGGCGGCGGATCCGCTCGGACTCAGCAACTATGAGCAAGCCCGAAGCGATCTGCTCGCCTACCGCATTCACCAGTTCCTCGGAACCGACCCCCGGGAACTCGAAAGCGCACGCGAGGGACCCGGTCCCTTGATCTGCCAGCACCAGCTCACATCGGATGACGTCCCCCACCGATTTGTCGGCGCCGTCGGACGCCGCCACCGCCTTGCCCCGAGTGACGCAGATCGAAGGAACACCCGCAATCTCGCACGCAAGCTCGCACCAAAGCACCGGAAGGAACTGATCCACGATCGAGATGGCCGCCTCAGAGTAGGTCGACACGTCTGTGAGATGCGCAGACAGTCGTGACAATTCGAGGAGGCACTCGGTGTGCACCAGTCGAATCATCAGCTGGGCCCGGTCAGACGCACGGAACCCGGCCAGGTCTGCGGCTTCGCGCTCAGCAAGAGCCCGCAACGCGCTCACTTGCCTCCCCTCAGCCGGACACCAACGCGCTCGAAGGCTTTCTCGGTCGCCTTGGTCACCTGCGCCGGCTTCACCCAAAGGCGGCACTCATCGAGCACCTCGTCTAGTGGTCTCGCGCCCTCGTGACTCGACAGGCCGCCAGCCGCAGCCGCCGCCGACTCGCCGATCGCGACAGCCTTGGTCAGCCGGCTCGCACCGAGAAGCGGGAGGTGATGGTCACGAACCGCCTCGACGAGGGCTTTCGGGAAACCCCACTTCGCAACGGCCTGGCTGCCTGCTGCCGGGTGGGCAACCCCGAACGCCTGATGCTCACGCTCGAGCAAGCGATCGGAGCCTCCTTCGACTACTTCGGCGTACGCGTCCGCACTACGCAAATGCAAGAGCACAGCCCCGATGTCGTGCAGAAGGCCGGCCGTGAACGCGTCCCCGACCCCCACCTCGAGTTCGGGGGCGACCGTCGAGGCCGCCGCGCCTACCTCCATGGCGTGCGCCCAGAATGAGTCGGGCCCCAAGTCGACTCCGTCAGACAGTAGAGGAAAAGCCGCCGCAGCGACGATCGCCTGCACGGCCGACGAGCCGAGCATCATCACGGCTCTGGTCGCGGAGGCCACCCCCCCTCGGGACCTGTACGCGGCCGAGTTCGCCAGGCGGAGCATCCGGGCGGACAGTACGGGGTCCAACTCGACGATCTCGGCGAACTGCGACAGCGAGGCTTCAGGATCGTCGATCAGGTCGAACAGCCGTGCCGCTGTGGACGGCCGCACGGGCAGCCGTCGAACAAGCTCATCTAGCTCCGCCGACGTCGTGACGACCACGACCGGTTATCGTAATCCCTTCTGACCGCTCAGGAGCGGCTTTGACCGAAATCGGCGATTAGCTCAACCGTTCGTTTCGATACTTCACGTCAAGTCCCGGACCAGTAAAAGCCGCAGTTGTCAGCGTACGCGTCGAGGGCTTCCAGTCTTGCCTCGGCTGCCGCCGGGTGCACCTCGCACATTGCGTCCAGCAGAAGGCTCAAAGCAACCAGAACCGCAGGGTGCGCGTCGAAGGTGAGTGCCGAGCCGACCGGAAGCGCCAAGTGCCACTCGGGCTCGACGTTTCGCAACGGGGGCATCGCCTGGTCGGAGATCAGAGCCACGCGCAGTCCGAGCCGGCAGGCGCCTTCGATGACCTCTATCGCCTCCGACGGGTAACGCGGCATGCACAGAGCCACGAGCACTTCCGCGCCCGACGAGCGGGCACCGACGAGGGCATCAACAGCAATTGATCCGCCGCTGGTTACTGCCATTACGCTCGGGTGCACCTTGGCCGCGAGGTACGCGAAGTACTGCGCAAGATAAGCGGATGCGCGCACGCCTGCGACGACTAGCGGTGCGGATTGGATCGCTGCCTCCGCCAGCGAGGGAAGGCCAGCCCATCCATCGACGATCATCGAGACCTCGGCCGTGTTGGCCGCCTCCCGTGATGCGACGACGTCCACGTGTGACGCAGTAAGTTTGTCGGTACTGCATGGGGCACTACCCACACGTGTCTGTCGAAGATGATCCCGCAGCGCAGCGTAGCCGTCGAATCCAAGCGATGCAGCCAGCCGGCTCACCGAGGGCTGGCTCACCCCAACCCTCTCAGCGAGCGCCTTCGCAGAAAGCCACGCCAACTCGTCGGGGTACTCCAGGAGTCGGGCAAGTATCCGCCGGGAGGTCGGGCTGAGCCTCGTACCAACGGCGAGCTGGCGGAGCTCGGCCCCTGCGTAGAGCGACGAAGCCGCGACGTCGCCCGAGGTTCCGACCTGAGGATTCATTGCGGATGGGACGGCCACGCGCCGGCGACCAGCCGGCCGCCCCGCATCACTGCCGATATCAAAGGTACTCCCGGGCGGTATGCGATCCACGACGCCGACGGAGCTTCCAACACAACGACGTCCGCCTTTTTCCCTGCGGCGATCCTACCGATATCGTCGCGAAGCAACGCGTCCGCCCCTCCCGATGTCGCAGCTGTCACTGCCTCTGCCACTGTCAAACGGAGCTCACGGACCGCCAGAGCTATGACGAACGCCATCGACGTCGTGTAGGAACTGCCGGGGTTGCAGTCACTGGCCAAAGCGATGCGAATCCCGGCGTCGATCAGTCGTCTGGCGTCGGGATAGGCAGAGCGGGTGGAGAAGTCCGCGGCCGGTAACAGTGTCACAACCGTAGACGACGAAGCGAGCGCGTCGACGTCCGATGGAGCGAGGAAGCTGCAGTGGTCTACAGACGCAGCCCCCAGTTCCGCTGCCAGTGCCGCCCCTGGCCCGTGGCCAAGTTGGTTGGCGTGAAGCCGCAGACCGAGCCCCGCCTCGCGCCCGGCAACGAGGACAGCACGTGCCTGGTCCGCGTCGAAGGCGCCCCGCTCGCAGAACACGTCGACCCATCGGGCCGTCGGCCGGCAAGCGTCGAGCATTCGACCGCATACGAGGTCCACGTAGTCGTCGCTTCTACCCGCGAATTCCGGAGCAACCACATGTGCTCCGAGAAAGGTGACTTCGCTCGTGAGCGACGAGGCGATCTCCACGATGCGCTTCTCGTTGTCGACGTCGAGACCGTAACCGCTCTTTATCTCGATGGTGGTCGTCCCGCCGGCGACCGCCTCCCTGGCCAGCCTTTCGACGTTCGCAGCGAGCCGGGCTGTGCTCGCGGCCCTGGTTGCATGGACCGTGTTGGCAATCCCTCCTGCCGCGTACGGTTGCCCGGCCATTCGCTTCTCCCACTCGCCGGCACGGTCGCCGGCGAACACGAGATGGGTGTGACTGTCCACGAAACCTGGTATCACTGCGCGTCCGCCGACGTCGCGCCGTAGAGCGCCGCTCGCCTCCGGCAATCCGCTCTCGGGCCCCACCCAAACGACTGTCCCACCCTCCACCACGAGCGCAGCGCCGTAAAGCGGCTCCCTTCCGGTGCCGTCGTGCAATTCGCCGATCCCGGTGAGCACCAGACTCTGCGCGCCCTCGCCTGGTTCAAAGGAGGTGCCCTCCGCTTCGCGCACCCGGGCGACGGCGTCGCCGTGGGGCTGGGTCATCGCCTATCGCCGTGCAGCAGCGCGTCTACGGCGCGTCTGATCGCACCCGCAACGTCGGGAACACCGACGTGCTCACCGTCGCGCACGGAGGTTCGGCCGGCGACCACGACATTGTCGACCGAGGCGGCCGAGCCCGCAAAGACAGCTGCCGCTACTGCGTTGCGTCCGTCGGCATCGTAGGTTCCCGCGAATTCGACGCCGCTACAGTCCAGCGTACAGAAGTCGGCCGGGGCCCCCACTTCGAGGCGCCCCCCGGCCCATCCGAGTGAAGCGGAGCCATTCGAAGTCGCTGCCATGAGCAGTGACACCGGGTCATGGGAGCCGCGGCGTCCCGTAGCCAGGCGTTCGTCTAGCTCCACCGCACGTGACTCTTCGAACAGGTCGATGACAGCATGCGAGTCACTTCCGAGGCAAAGGTACGCTCCCGCTTCGCCCAGGGCCGC
>JAKCEB010000020.1 GCA_021838305.1 Actinomycetes bacterium
CTTTGCCCAGATCCACCCCAAGTTGGGTCAGCCCGACGATGAGCCCGGCCTGCCACGCTATCCCTACCGGACCACCTCCGCCGAGGACGGCCGCTTTCGACATGAAGAAAACCTTAGCGGCCCTGCACACGGAGACCATCGATCGACCCCAACGAATAGCGTGGAGGCCGACATGGTCGCGAACCGATGCTAGAGGCCTCCCTCTTCGGGCTGTCCACTGTCCAGGCCTTGGTAGTTCTGTTCGTGCTGTTGCCGATTGCGGCAGGAGCTGTCATCGTCCCGCTCGTTTCGTGGAGGATCAAGTCGACGTCGCCCCCGGTCCGTACCTCAGAGATCCTCGCCAACGGCATCCCCGTCACCGCGCGAATCGTAACGGTGAAGACGCTCGGTTCGATCCTGGAGGTGCGACCGATGGTCCGCTTCGTTATACGGGTTCCGGCCCGCGGGGAGGCCTTCGCCGGCGAGCAGGCGGGATGGACGGCGGACGCAGATGGCGCCGGCAGTGAACCGTTTGACTTGGAGATCGTCCAATCGCTGCCTCGCGCAGTGATAGGCAGTTTCCGCTCCGGCGACACCGTGCAAGCAAAGTTGACTGCCGACTTCCGAGCCGGTGCCATCGTTTGGGAGTCTTGGACCTAGTTTCCACGTCACCGACAGCCGGGTCATCTCAATCCCCTACGGGAAGGTTCCGATACAAACTGGGATGAACTGGGTCGACTCGGACAACGAAACCTACCGGCCGACACATGCCGCTCCACCAGGAGCTAAGCGTAGGCGAGACCTTCTGCTCGACGAGTTGACAGGCCTTCCGGACTGGCTCGGCATGAAAGTGCACTTGGAGGTCGCTGTGCGCAATGCCGCCAACGCCGGTCCGCGACCGGCTTTGATAGTGCTCGACGTCGACGGCTTCTCAGTTTTCACCGACCGTCACGGGAAACGAGTCGCCGACCGCCTGCTGCGGACACTGGCGACGCGGGTTCGAACTCTCGTGGACGGCCGCGGGTGTGCATACCGGACCGGGGCCGACAGGCTAGCTATCATCCTCGACCAGGTCCAGTTGGGAGCGGCGGTAGAGACTGCTGAGTCGGCTGCTGCACTAGCGGGGCGCCCGATCGACTGCGACGGAGGACCGGTTGCCGCTACGGCGTGCGCCGCGCTCGTCATGCTCGGCGAGCGCCGCAGAGCTGACGAGGTCGTGAGAGATGCCGATCTCGCCATGTACCGGGCAAAATCGGAAGGCCCTGCCAACGTCGCCGTCTACAGCGAACAGCTTGACAGCTGGGCGACAACCGACCGCGCCGACAAACGCCGCCTGATCGCCGAAACGGAGCGGCTTCGCTCCGAGATCGAGAGGATCCGCGAGTCAGGAGCGACAGATCTTGACGATCGCCCGGCGAGCGGCGAGACGTTCAAGACAGACCACGCGAGACTCTTCAAGCGTCTCCAACGCTCCGGAGACGTTTACTCGCTTCTCGTCATCCGTTCGGACGGGACCGATAAGACTTCCCCGTCGGACCAGCAAGACGGCCTGTACCGGACAGTACGGCGGGCCGTCCGCCAAGGCGATCAGGTCTACGACCTTGGCGAAAGCCGGTTTGCGGTACTTCTGCCGGGAGCCCAGGGACACGCCGCTGTGCTAGCGGCAGAGCGCGTCCGCGCAGCGGTGGAGCGGAGTCCCGGCGACACAAGCGAGGACTTTCACGGTCACGGCTCGGAGGACCAAGGCGAATCCAGCGTGACAGTGGCCGCAGTCGAGGCTGGCTTTCGCCACGAGTCGAGCCGGGACGTATTCGACGAGGCGCTCGCGCTTCTTGCGTCTGGCGAGGAGGCCGGCCCGAACCGAGTTGTCTGGCCGCGCAGAAGTCGCCAGGAAACGAACGAGAGTTCCTAGTTCGTCGATTTCCCTAGAACAGATTCGATGGCCGACACGACTTCCGGCGAGTCCGGTGTGACCATCGGCCGGAACCTTGCGGCGACGCGCCCGTCGGCACCGACGAGGAACTTCTCGAAGTTCCACTTGACGTCACCAGCTTCGCCTTCGGAGTCCGGGGTGGCGGTGAGGACATCGAAGAGCGGGTGTCGGTCAGGGCCGTTGACGTCGACTTTCTCCGTCAACGGGAACGTCACGCCGTAGGTCGTGGAGCAGAAGGTCGAGATTTCCTCGGCGCTACCCGGCTCCTGACCCGCGAACTGGTTGCAGGGCACCCCGACGACGGAGAAACCTTGACTCTTGAACTGTTCGTGCAACTGTTCCAAAGCTGCGTATTGGGGCGTGAGGCCGCACCGCGAAGCAACGTTGACTATCAGGGTCGCCTTCTCGCCGAAGGTGACCGGACCGCCGTTTAGACCTGAGATCGCTACGTCATAGGGGGACATGCCCGGTTCAACTGTCGTGTCGATCCGCATATTCCGAGGCGAGCCATCCGCGATGTCGAGGCGCGGATCGGGCAGGCTATGTGCCGATGGAACCACTGAGCGGGCGCCCTGGCTGGGGACCTGATACGACTCCGCTACCCGGCGGACCACGCGAGCAGTTTCCCGGAGTGGTCCTGCGCGTCGCCGGCGACTATGCGTGGCGCCTCATCGTCGTCGGAGTCGTCGTCTATTTCGGAGTGCGACTCCTCTCGAGCCTGTCGCTCGTGGTGATTCCATTCGTCATCTCGTTGCTTGTTGCCGCACTGCTGAGCCCGCTTGCAATGAGGATGCGCCGAATCGGTGCCGGCAGGGGGGTTGCGACCGCGCTAACGATGCTCGTTGCTGTGGTTGTATTCGGCGGTTTGCTCACGCTGGTTGTGCTTCGAGCCGCTCAGCAGGCACCACAGCTCGGGAACGAGATCAATACTCTGCTACCTCACGTGAAACGGTGGTTGATCAACGGCCCTTTGAAGATCAACGCGAAAACCGTAGACAACTTGAGCTCGACGATCAGCAACACGATCTCCAAGAACTCCGCCACGATCGCATCGACAGCCCTCTCCACTGGCAAGACGGTGCTCGAGTTTCTAAGCGGTGCTCTTCTGGCGATCTTCTCGACCATCTTCCTCGTCTTCGACGGAGACAGAGTCTGGAAGTTTCTGCTCGGCGCGATCCCTAGATCTGCCCGCCCCGAAGCGGAAGCCGCCGGTAGCGCAGCGTGGGCGACTATCGGCTACTACATACGCGGAACGCTCATCGTCGCTACTTTCCACGGTGTCGTCGTGGCCGTGACGCTCACAGTCCTTGGCGTTCCGCTCAGCTTCCCTCTCGCCGTGCTGGTAGGCATCGGATCGTTTGTGCCCCTGGTCGGTGCCATCGTGACAGGGGCCCTCGCGGTCGCGGTTGCCGGGCTCGCGAAAGGTCTCATTGCTGCGATCGTGATGACAGCAGTGCTCCTGCTCGACAACCAGATCGAGGCTCACCTGTTGCAACCGTTCGTGGTGGGGCGCTACGTCAGGATCCATCCTCTGGCAGTAGTATTGTCACTGGCCGCAGGGGCGATCCTGTTCGGGATAGTGGGAGCCGTCGTCGCCGTACCGGTTGTCGCAACGGCGAACAGCGCTACGCGCGCTGCGATGCTGTGCCGGCAAAAGCGCCGCCTCGACGGGGATTTGGCCGATTGAGCCTTGACACTCGCGCCCCAGAGGCGTTTAATAAGAGGAGCAGCCTCACTCCGTCGCAACACGAAAGGAGGGCACTGTGCTAGCACCAACCATGTCCGAGGAGGAGACTCCACCTCGCTGATTCAGGGCCCGCCGGGCGGCGATCCGCCGTCGGAGGGCCCGCTCGAAGCGGCGCCTGCTCGCCGGATTCTGTGCGACACCGAGGTTGTGCCGAGTTACTTGCGCGATTGACGTGCGCGTGGCGGAGGATACCGAGTCGTGGAAAACTGACGATGTGAGCAACGTCGATCGGTTCCGTCCGGCGAGCAGACCCACCCAGTTGAACCAATTAGGCGGCGAGCGTTCTGACGTTGACCTCCATAAGGACCGTGGCCTGGACCTGACGCCTAGCGAACGTGCCCGACGGCGCAGCAACCGCCGATGGATGTTGGGAGTGGCATGCGGGTCTATCCTGATTCTCGGTGCCGCGCTTGGAGTGTCTGCCGTCGAGGCCTCCAAATCTCCAAACGGACCCCAGATCTCTGTCCCAACCAGCTACAAAGCTGTGCACGACGGCTACTTCACTTACGCCGTGCCTAGCTCGTGGTCGACGAACCCGGCCTTCACCGACCAAGCGGGCGACGTCGAGACCTCGGGGAGTTCCGGCTGGGCTGGCCAGCACATCGGTTACCTTCTGCATGCCCCGTTGGCGAGCGCAGCGGTACCGGCAGCTGTCGACTCGTTCGGACAATCCTTGCCGGCGCCCCTGACGTTGAGCAGTGGCAAGTCGATCGACGTTAAAGGAGCGTCTGTCGCGTTCGAGTATCAGGCGAACCGTGCGAACGGTTTCCACGCGGTATTGATACACGCTTGGGCCTCTCGAACTGACGTCGAGCTTTGGCTGCTTATCCACGCGCCTCAAAGTCAGACAAACGAGATCCTGGCTAGCCTCGTGGGATGACCTCGCCGGAGTAGAACGACGAAAGGGCGAGAACCTCGCTCACGTACCACGAAGCATGGTTGTAGTCGAAGATCGCCCCTGCGAGGCCACCGGCTTTCGTCGCTCCATCGGCGCAGAGCATCCTTGCCGCAGCGTAGACCGCGTCGGTAGCGTCATACGGGCTCGGCGGCGACGCTCCTCCGGGCGGGACCGGATAGTCGTATTCGTAGAAGGTGGCGGGCTCGAACTGCATGGGGCCTTCCGCTCCTGCGCTGTTCGCACCGGAGTGGACACCCGGTAGCGTCGACGTCCCATTGCCCGATTCCACGGTGCCGATCGCAGCGAGCACGCTCCAAGACAGCCCAGGGCACGCCCCTGCAGCTTGCACATACAGTGTCGACATGGGTGCCGGCGGCGGCAATGCCGTCCCCAGGCTGGCTGATACTCCCGTGCTTGTGCCCGCCCTCCCACCAGGACCAAGATTGACCGCTCCTGACTGACTCGCGGACGCACTTGCCGTGACACTCAGCGTTTCTATCCCTGCCGTCGCTACGACCCCGAGACCTCCGACACCTGCTACGACGGAGACGGCTATCCCTACTGCCAGTCGGAGCGACACCGCAGATCTCCCTTCATGAAGGCCGTAGGCTAGATTGCTACCTTCATTGTTATAGTATGTCATACTATTTCATACGTTTCTACAACTAAAGTTGATAGGTGCTGAGGTCCCGGCGCCAGTACGATCGTCATGCAAACCCGTCGTCTAGGAGTACAGCATTGCTATCGTCCGTCGTCGGCTACCGCATCCTGGGCCGAGCCGAGCCCGCGGCATCAGCCCGAACTGCATATCTCTGCGAGGCACCGCAGCGTCTCGGCGTCGCAGACCAGGTGCTCCTCTCAGAACTCGCCGGGTCTTCTCTTCGACTGACCGAGGTCACTGACCTGTTACGCCAGTACTCCGCGGTCGAGTCCGATCACCTTCTTGCGCTGCACGAGCTTCTCGGCGATGAAGGTTCGTCTAGCCTCTTCCTCGCATCGCAGGCACCCTCGCGGGGCACGCTTGCGAACGCGACAATCCCACTCGAGCCACAGGCAAAGGCGCTGGCCGTAGCAGCGGCAGCGCGGGGGGCGCACGCCCTTCACGAGGCTGGAATCGCGCACGGTTCCATCTCCCCCCACGCCATCTTTCTTACTGGACGAGGTCCAGTCCTCGGGCCGCCCGACGTCGTAGGGCCAGCCGGGAAAGTGACGACTTCGAAACCTGGAGGGGTCCTCAACTATGTCGACCCAGCCCTGCTTCGCGGTGAGGCCCCGTCACGAGCCTCCGACATCTGGTCGCTCGGCGCAAGCCTCCACATGTCGCTCAGCAACATGACGCTCTATCCTGGGCTGGACGACGACGAACCGGTGATCGCCGTCCAGCGGGTCCTCTACAGCCGCCCGAGACTCGACCCCGGCCTTCCCGCCGGGATCCTCGACGTAATCCGGTCGTGCATGGCATCGGACGTGTCGAAACGGCCCGCAGCAGCCCTCGTCGTCGCCTCGATCCTCGAAGGTTACGAGTTCGCCGACCTTTCGGGGCCGGTATCCGAACCGGACCTAGCTCAGGCGGTATCCGCCTCCGAGCAGACAGGTGGCGTTGCATGATTGCGCGGCTCGAGGTAGCTCCCGGACAAGGAGTCGTCATCCGCTACGGCCACGTCGTTGCGTGGACGAGCGCTGACGCGTCGACATCCCTGCTCGCGTTCCTGATCGAGTCCGCCCGGAACCTGTCGGGGTCCCCAGAGGCGGGACAGATACTCGTCGACCACCTGGCTTCTGTGCTGAGCTCCGCCGATCCCGAACCCCAGGTCGGTTTCGCTGTCGCCGGACCTGGCCTAGCCAGATGGGTGAGCCTCGTGCACGGGCCCGCACAGGGTTGGGATGGCGCCTCGTGGACGACCGCTCTCACGCAGCCCGGGTGGGCGCGCACGATCATCACACCGAGTCCAGCGCTATCGCTCAACGCTGCCGGGTCGCCGCTTCCGGAGGGATCGCCATCTTCGTTGCTCGACCTCGAAGCGGGCGTTGTGCCTGGCGGCGGGTTGACCCTCTGGCCTGCGCCCGCACGAGAGCGGCTCAACCTCTCGGGTGCACAAGGGGGACGCCAGGACGCAGATCCTGCCATAGACGAGGAACTGACTTCCACGCTGACGATTTCATCGCCGAGCACGGCCGACCTGACCGACTTCGAATCCACGAACGTAACTTTGCTGGAGGCGGATCCGAGCGCCACTGGAAATGGTGAAGCTTCCATAGTTGTCGATCTCCGGCCAGAGGCATCCGGTACCGAACGACCTTCGAAGCCCGCTCTGCCACCCGGCGGCGACGCGCCACCTGCCGCCGCCCAGGCTGTCACAGTCGACGGCGTCCGTTGCCACCGTGGACACTTCAATCGACCCGGCATGATCTTCTGCGCCGTGTGCTCGAGTCCCATCAGGATCGGAGACGAGCCGCCCGGGCCGGGACCACGGCCCCCGCTCGGATGCTTGATAACCTCCGACGGGAGCGTCTATCGACTCGACAGTGGCTATGTCGTCGGCCGCGATGAGTATCAGCCGAGCGATGCCCCGCAAGCTGCGGGAGCTGCGTCTGACGGGCGGGAAAGCCACGATGGGCGCCCTCGCCAGCTGCCGCTTGGCGGCGATCCGATGCGGCGCGGCCGCGCCGAGATTCTCCTCGAGGGTTGGGACATGATCGTTGTGGACGGCGGTTCGGAAGTCGGCACCTACACCTACCCGCCCGGGGCTTCCGCGTGGCAGAAGATGCCCTCCCGGGCGAGGGAGGTAATCGCACCGGGAAGCCACATTTCTTTTGGTAGAGACGTCGTCACATACATAAATCCGTGGGTTCCTGCTGCGTCCGACGAGCTGACCCGCGACAGCGCCGGAGCCGACGACCGGGCGGTGTAGCTCCTCGCGCGAGGTGCCGTCCTCTGCGGCAACGCCGAGGGATGTCTTGCCTGGCTGGTAGCTTGGCGCCGTAATCCAGCTATGGACCGCTCCACCACCCTTCGGGGACGTCAGTCAAGGTTGGCCCGATGCAACACCCGCGCATACTCACGAATCCGGTCCGCCCGATCCGAAGGGCTCGAAAGCAGCGTCAGACTCGCATGCTCGCGATCCGGTCGATTCGTGACAGCCTCCTATCTCTTGCCGGCCTGGTCGGCAGCCCCGCGTTCAACCAAGCTGGAGATCAGGTCGGTCGCGTCGCGGACGTCGTAGCTCGCTGGGATGGCCAGGAGGCTTACCCGGCCGTCACCGGAATGGTGCTCCGGATCGGCGGCCGGCGTTCGTTCGCGCCCATCCGCGAGATCTCCGCTGTCAGCCGTCAAGGCGCGACGCTCGCTTCAGCCCGGCTGAGTCTTCTCGAGTTCGCGCGCCGAGACGGCGAAGTCCTTCTCGCTCGGGACGTGCTGGACCATCAGCTCGTCGACGTGGACGGCGTGCAGGTAATCCGCCCCGCCGACTTGTACCTGGCCTTCACGCCGTCCCCGTCCGGACGGGTTCTGCGCCTCGTCGGTGTCGACGTGAGCGCACAGACCCTGCTTCGCAGGCTCGGACCGAAGCGTTGGAGAACGCTACCGACGCCCGACAGGGTCATCGACTGGGCGACGATCCGACCATTCGGTAGCGAAGTCTCCAACGTCGCGCTTCGTGCGTCGCACGACGAGCTGCGCCGCCTTCGCCCGGGAGAGCTCGCCGACCTCCTCGAGGACCTTGGACGAGATGCCCGCCAAGAACTGCTCGCAAGCCTCGAACCGGAGATCGCAGCCGACGCCTTGGAGGAGATGGATCCCGAGGAGCTGGGAGCACTGCTCCGAGAGACACGAGCCGAGGACGCCGCCGCGCTCGTCGCGAGGATGGAACCCGACGAAGCCGTCGACGCACTTCGAGACCTCGAGGAGGACGATCGAACCGAGCTACTCGAGCACATGGAGCCGGGGCAGGCTGAAGCGCTCGCCGACCTGCTGCACTACGAGGAGGGCGAGGCGGGAGGCTTCATGACGACGCGCCTCGTTACGGCCACGCCCGATGAGACGGTCGAGGCAGTCCGAATCCGCCTTCGCGGGGCGAAAGTTCACTCCAGCGAGGTTGACGCGGTTGCTGTCGTCGACGCAGACGGCTGCCTCGTGGGAGACGTAGGGCTTTTCGAACTCGCAACCGCCGACAACGAGAACCTCATGTCCGATCTTCTTCCCGGCGGCGAATGCGTGTCAGTGACCGTCGAAGCGGGCGTCACCGAGGTCGCCGAGCGCTTGATGGAGACTCGCCACAGCTCGGTGATCGTCGTCGACGACAACGATCGCCCGCTTGGTCGGATCCTCGCTGACGACCTGATCGACACACTTCTACCCGAGAAGGGCCGCCGCCACTTCCCAAGGTTCCTCACGTGAGCGCGCAGACCGCCGTAGACGTCCGCCGGGGTGCGGGAGCTTCACCACCCCGGCGGCGGAAATGGCTGATCTACCTGGCGATCGCTGGACCGGGCATTATCGCCGCGAACGCCGGAAACGACGCAGGCGGGATCATCACCTACGCTTCGGCGGGCGCGCAGTTCGGCTACCGCCCGATCTTCCTGATGGTCCTCGTCACTGTCGGCCTGGTCGTGGTCCAAGAGATGTGCGCCCGCCTCGGGGCGTTCACTGGTAAAGGACTGGCCGCTCTCATCAGGGAAGAGTTCAGCCTGCGGATAGCTTCGTTTGCGCTGTTTTTCTTGGTGGTAGCGAACGTCGGTCTCGTCGTGTCGGAGTTCGCCGGCATCGGCGCAGCCTTGGAACTGCTCGGGGTCAGCAAGTTCGTCTCGGTGCCGATAGCAGCAATCGCCATTTGGGCCCTGGTGATGTTTGGTTCATACCGCTATGCAGAACGCCTCTTCCTGGCCATGTCGTTGGTGTTCGTCGCCTATCCGATTGCGGCGATACTGGCCCACCCACGATGGGGACAGGTCACTTCAAACACAGTCATTCCGCATTTCGTGGCGACGAGGCCGTTCATCCTCCTTGCCGTCGCATTGATCGGCACGACGATAACCCCGTACATGCAGCTGTACGTGGCGGCGGCCGTCGCCGACAAAGGCATCGGCCCAGCCGACTACCGCTACGAGCGAGTCGACACAGTCTTTGGGGCCATCGCCGGCGACGTTGTCAGCGTGTTCATAATCATCGCGACCGGCGCGGCACTCGGGCGCTTCGGACAGCCTCTCGCGTCGGCCCACTCGGCGGCGCAAGCCCTGGCGCCGGTTGCCGGAACCCTGTCCGTCGACTTGTTCGGGATCGGCCTTCTCGGTGCTTCGATGCTTGCAGGGGCGGTCGTCCCACTCTCGACGGCTTACGCCGTCTCCGAAGCGCTTGGCGTCGAGCGGTCGGTGTCTCGCAGCTTCGCAGAAGCACCGCTGTTCTTGTCGCTGTTCACCGCCCAAATCCTTATCGGCGCCGGCGTAGCGCTCCTGCCCGGCAATCTTGTCAGTCTGCTGATCAACACTCAGACTTTGAACGGCCTGATAACCCCCATCATCTTGATCTTCATCCTGATCCTCGCGAACCGCCGCAGCGTCCTTGGGACAGCGGCCAACGGAAGGGTCTTCCGGATAGTTGCCACGATCTCCATCGCTGCCGTTGCTGTCACAGCGACGACGCTGGTAGTCCAAACGGCGCTCGGGTGGGTCGGCGTTGGCTGATGGTTCGGGGGGTCCGGGCGACGACGACGGCGGTCGGCCGCAGCCCGCACCCGGAGCCCGCCTCAGCGCCGAAATCTATGGACCTCCTGGCCGTCCCGTCGTGTTGTTGCACGGCCAGCCCGGCACCGCCGCCGACTGGAAGCGGGTCATAGCTCTCGTCGAGGACAGATACGAGGTCATTGCCCCGGATCGGCCGGGTTACGGCGCGACGGGCGGCCCGGCAACCGGCTTCGCGGGGAACGCTCGTGCCGTCCTCGACCTCCTGGACCGCCTCGGCCGCTCACGAGCGCTCATCGTCGGCCACAGCTGGGCCGGAGGCGCCGCCATCTGGGCGGCTGCCACCTACCCCGAGCGCGTGTCCGGACTGGTCCTCGTCTCGTCGGTCGGGCCAGGCGAACGCCTCGCCTGGAACGACCGCCTCCTCGGCGCGCCGCTTGCCGGCGAAGCCATTGCAGCTGCCGCCGGGGGCGCCCTCACCCTCGTCGCCGGAAACTCGCGGGTCCAGTCGCTGGCTGACAGCCACCTGCCACGCCGCGCCCGCGACGGGTATCGTTACCTCGCCCGACTCGCGGCGGGCCAGGACCGGCTGTGGCGCACCTTTCTAGTGGAGCAACGCCACCTCCTGAGCGACCTCGGAGGCTTGGAGCCAGTCCTCGCCCGAGTGGAAGCCCCGACGGTCGTGCTTCACGGAGCGTCCGACCGCACGGTTGAACCGGCAGTCGCGGTCCATCTGGCGTCGCGTATCAGCGGGGCGAAGCTCATCATGGTCGCCGGAGCACGCCACCTCATACCTCAGGATCACCCGGGTGCTGTTGCGGCTGCGATCGACGAAGTCGCTTCTGGGTCCCCTTAGCCGCTACGAAGGCGCACCTGACCCTAACCGTCAGACGGCCAGGTAGCGCCGCACTGCGAAAGCCGAACCGAGAACCCCCACCAAACCACCCACGACAAGCAGAACCAAGCCCGTGAGGACGGCCTCATGGGGCGTGACGAAAAGCTGGTTGGTGCCGAGAATCGTCTGGTCCGGCAGGAACGAAGCTATCCAGTTGCGCAAACCGTAGGTAAGGAAGAAGGCGACAACCGCTCCCGCCATGCCGTGCACGAAACCTTCGAGCATGAAGGGCACGCGGATGAACCAGTTCGTCGCCCCGACGAGTTTCATCACCGACACCTCTCGCCGCCTAGCGAATATAGCGAGCTGAATGGTGTTGACGATAAGCGCTATAGCTCCGACGAGAACCCCGATTGCGAGGCCGACACCGAGCGTCCGCCATCGGCTGAACTGCTGTAGCAAGGTGGCTATCTCCTGCTGCGCATAGGAGACTTTCAGCACACCTGGCTGATTGGAGAACTCTCGTCCGAGCTGCGCTATGTCCCCAGCATTCGAGGGGACCACCCGATAGGAGGGAGGCATGTCGGCGGGGGTGAGCACGCTCACAATGTCGTTGTTGTTACCGAAGATCTGCTTGAACTCCTGGTACGCCTGCGCCTTGTCTACGAAATGGAACTTCTTTACCCCCGGTGTCGACGTCAGCTCGTGGCCGATAGCCGAAGTCTCGGTGGTCGAAACCTGCGGTCGGAGAAAGATGGCCAGTTCGACGCCGCCCCTCCACTGCACGGACGCCTTGTTGATCGCCTGGCGCATTACCAGCACGGCGCCGAGCGCACTCAACGAAACGGCCATCGTCAAGATTGCGGCGACGGTCATCAGCAGATTCCGTCTCAGGTTCCCGCCGGTCTCGCGAAGCAGGTAGCCGGTCGAAAGCGCCATCAGGCTCCCATCCCGTAAACGCCCCGCGCCTGGTCGCGCACGATCGACCCCCGGTCGAGCTCGACGACACGACGACGCATGGAGTCCACGATCCCCTCGTCGTGGGTCGCCATGAGCACGGTAGTCCCCGTTCGGTTGATGCGGTCCAGCAGCCGCATGATGCCCGCTGTCGTGGCCGGGTCGAGGTTACCGGTCGGCTCGTCGGCGAGCAGGATCAACGGTCGATTGACGAACGCTCGTGCGATTGCAACGCGCTGCTGCTCGCCGCCGGACAGTTCGCTCGGAAGATTGTCTAGTTTTTTTCCAAGTCCGACAAGTTCGAGAATCTGCGGTACCTGGCTGCGGACGACCTGGCGCGGGCGGCCGATGACGTCGAGCGCGAACGCCACGTTCTCATAGACGGACTTCGTTGGCAGCAACCGGAAGTCCTGGAACACGCAGCCGATGTTGCGCCGCAGATAGGGCACTTTCCAGCCGGAAAGGGACCCGACTTCCTTGCCTGCGACCCACACCTCCCCGGAATCCGCCTCCTCCTCTTTTGTGACGAGACGAAGGAAAGTCGACTTGCCTGATCCGGAGGGACCCACAAGGAAGACGAACTCACCTTTGTCGATGTCGATGTCGACGTCGCGAAGTGCGACAGTGGTGCCCTTGTAGGCTTTGGTGACGTTGACGAGCTTGATCATGGGGTCATGTGTTTTATCGGCACGCGTGTCATAGCTCCGAAGTAGCCAGCCGGCGTGCTGGGAACATTCAGGGTTATTCCTATCTTAACGTTTCGACGCCCCCGGCACCCGGCAGCCTGCCGTTGGTCCACTTGGAGTCATTCGGGCTCGGCATCCGTCATCCCAGCTCGCCGCCAGCGCAGAAACGCTTCCATGAACGAGTCGAGGTCGCCGTCAAGGACAGCGGACACGTTTCCTGTCTCGAACCCGCTGCGCAGATCCTTCACCTGTTGGTACGGCGCCAGCACGTAGGAGCGGATCTGCGCGCCCCAGCCTATGAGCGCTTTCGGGCCGGCCAGCTCCGACATCTCCGCAGCGCGGGTCTGGCGCGCAAGCTCCGCAAGCTTGGATGCGAGGATTTGCATCGCCTTGGCCTTGTTCTGGAACTGTGAACGCTCGTTTTGCACGGCGACGACCGTGCCGGTCGGCAGGTGGGTGATCCGGACCGCCGAGTCAGTCACGTTCACGTGCTGGCCACCGGCTCCCGACGAACGGTAGGTGTCTATCCGGAGTTCCTTCTCGTCGATGTCGACCTCGCCCGACAGGTCCTCGAAGAACGGCACGACGCTCACCGCCGCAAAACTCGTCTGGCGGCGAGCCTGGGAGTCGAACGGGGAGATCCGCACCAGCCTGTGCATGCCCCGCTCGGAAGCGAGCAGTCCGTTCGCGTAGCGGCCCCTCACGATAAAGCTCGCAGAGAGGATCCCCGCCTCCTGGCCTTCGCTGACCTCCTCGATCTCGAAGTCGAATCCGCGCCGCTCCGCCCAACGGTTGTACATGCGGACGAGCATCTGCGCCCAGTCCTGGGCGTCGGTCCCGCCGTCCTTGGCGTGGATCTCGCACACCGCGTCGCTTTCGTCGTGTTCACCGGTGAAAAGGGACCGCAGCTCCAGTCGGTCGAGCTCCTCCGACACAACCACCATCCCGGAGAGCAACTCCGATTCAACCGAGTCGTCGCCTTCCTCGACGCCTAGCTCGAAAAGGGTGCGCAGGTCCTCCAACGCGCCGCCGAGACGGTCGATCAGATCGAGGTCACCTTTGACCTGGCCGTACTCGCGGGTAATCCGCTGCGCTTCGTCGGGTTTGTCCCAGAGGTCCGGGCGGCCGAGCTCCGATTCGAGGCGGGGAAGTTTGCTTCGAAGCTCGTCGGCGCGCAGATACCGGCCGGCGTCGTCGAGGCGGCCCGCAAGCTTGCCTATGTCGGGGGAGAAGTCACGCATGGGTTGGCCCTAGCGGCCGTGGCAGAACTTGAACTTCTTGCCGCTGCCGCAGGGGCACGGATCGTTGCGACCTGCACGATCCCATTCGGAGTCGTGGACGACGGGTCTGGCGATCGTGTTGTCGGCGCCCTGAGCGCGGTTGGCGGCGGCAGGCTCCCCTGGCAGGATGATCTCCTCGCCGGGAGCAGGACCAGCCGCAAGTGCCCGTTCGATGCCGGACGTGCCCTGCACCGGGTCGACGGCCGCGCGGTACTCGGCGCCGGCGAGCGTCTGCTCGTCGGTTTCGCCCTGCGTCAAGACCTGAACCTGGGCGTGCATGACGATCTTCACGTAGTCGTCGTCGATGCTCGACATGAGCTGGCCGAACATCTCGTAGCCGTCGCGCTGCCAGGCGACGAGAGGGTCCTGCTGACCCATGGCCCTCAGGTTGATCCCTTCGCGCAGATAGTCCATCTCGGAAAGATGCTCCCGCCATTTCTGGTCGATCAGCTGCAGCATCACCTCGCGCTCCAACGCCCGCATGGTGTCCTCACCCGAGCCGCCCTCCGGGGCAGGCATGGTCTGCTCGCGCTCCTCGTAGTAGCCGATCGCCTCCGCCGCGACGTGCTCGTATATCTGGTTCGAGTCGGCCAACTCCACGAGCTGTTCCTTGGTCGCTTGGACCGGGACGTATTGACGCAGCTCGCTCAGGAGACCCTCCAGGTTCCAGTCCTCGGGGTCCTCGCTCCCAGGGCAGTTCGCGCTGACCACGCTGTCCACCGCTGCGCTGAGCACATCGACAGTGCGACCGCGCAGGTCTTCTCCTTCGAGTATCTGCGCCCTGCGCTGATAGATGACCTTACGCTGCTCATTCATGACCTCGTCATACTTGAGGACGTCTTTGCGTATCTCAGCGTTTCGAGCTTCGACGGTGTTCTGCGCTCTCTCGATCGCTTTGGAAACCATCTTCGAGTCGATTGGCACGTCCTCGGGCAGGGCGCGGCTCATCACCCACTGCATCGCGCCCGTCGCGAACAGTCGCATCAGCTCATCCTCCAAAGAGAGGAAGAACCGGCTTTCGCCGGGATCACCCTGGCGTCCCGCCCGACCTCGAAGCTGGTTGTCGATGCGTCGCGACTCGTGTCGCTCCGAGCCGAGCACGTACAGCCCGCCAAGCTCGCGCACCTTGTCGCCTTCGGCCTTGCACTCCTCACGGTGCTTCACGAGCAGTTCGCGGTAGCGAGCCTGACCTTCCTCGCTGTCAGGGTCGAGGCCGCTCGCTCGAACTTCCTGCGCTGCGAGCAGCTCCGGGTTCCCTCCGAGAAGGATGTCGACCCCGCGGCCTGCCATGTTGGTAGCCACGGTAACGGCGTGAAGCCTCCCCGCCTGGGCGACGATCTCCGCTTCTCTCGCGTGCTGCTTCGCGTTGAGGACGTGATGCGCAATGCCACGATGCTCGAGCATCCTCGACAGGAGCTCCGACTTTTCGACCGATGCCGTTCCGACAAGGACCGGCTGGCCCTCCTCGTAACGCTCGAGAAGGTCGTCGACGACAGCATCGAATTTTGCGGCCTCAGACTTGTAGACAAGGTCAGCTTGATCCTCACGGACCATCGGCAGGTTGGTCGGGATCGGCACGACCTGCAGGTTGTAGGTGTTCGCGAACTCAGCTGCTTCGGTCTCCGCCGTGCCCGTCATGCCGGCGAGCTTCTCGTAGAGCCGGAAGTAGTTCTGCAGGGTGACGGTCGCCCAGGTGTGGTTCTCCTCTTTGATGGCGACGCGTTCCTTGGCCTCGACCGCCTGGTGAAGTCCGTCCGACCAACGCCGGCCTTCGAGTACCCGGCCGGTGAACTCGTCGACGATCTTCACTTCGCCGTCAGCGACGATGTAGTCCTTATCGCGTTTGTACAGCTCCTTAGCCTTGAGGGCCTGGGTCAGCTGGTGGACGTAGTTGGACGACACGATGTCGTAGAGGTTCTCGATGCCGAGCGACTTCTCGACTTTCACGATTCCCGATTCGGTCGGTGCGACCGTTCGCTTCTCCTCGTCCACCTCGTAGTCCGTCTCTCGGGTGAGCGACCGGGCGACCCCGGCGAACTGGGCGTAAAGCCGGGCCGATTCACTCGACGGACCGGAGATGATGAGCGGCGTCCGCGCTTCGTCGATCAGAATCGAGTCCACCTCGTCGACGATCGCGAACTTGTGGCCCCTTTGCACCATATGGTCGAGCGCGCGGGCCATGTTGTCCCGGAGGTAATCGAACCCGAGCTCAGTGTTCGTACCGTACGTGACGTCACAGTTGTAGGCGTCCTTCTTGGCCTGCCACCCTTCGATCTCAGGCGAGACCCGACCGACGCTCAGGCCGAGGAAACGGTGAACCTGACCCATCCACTCCGCGTCCCGGCGCGCCAAGTAGTCGTTCACGGTGACCACGTGGACCCCGTCGCCTACGAGGGCGTTCAGGTAGACGGGAAGGGTGGATACAAGGGTCTTTCCCTCACCGGTCTTCATCTCGGCGATGCCCCCGAGGTGAAGAGCAGCGCCGCCCATCAGCTGCACGTCGAAGTGGCGCTGACCAATCGTACGCCGGGCGGCTTCCCGGACGGTCGCGAACGCCTCGATCAAAAGATCGTCGACGTGCTCGCCCTGCTCCAGGCGTTCGCGGAAGCGGACCGTCTGGGCAGCGAGCTCTTCGTCGCTCAAGGCCTCCATCTCCGGCTCGAGGGCGTTTATGTCGGGCACGAGAGCTTTCAAGGCGCGAACCTTGCGTCCCTCCCCGGCTCGGAGGATTTTGCTGAACACGCTCATGGCGCCCTCTATCCTACCTGTCACGTGTGACGAGGTCCGCTCGCTAGCCTTGGTCGTGCCCGACAGGCCTGTAAATCGCCACGATCGGCCGCGAGTTTTGGGGTGGAGGTCGCTTGCAGTCCACCTGCCGCTCGCGGGCATGCTCGCCTTGTACATAGGCCGCTTCGCTCTGCTGTCGGTCCAAGTCCAGGACGGTTTCGGCGCCCCCGGGTATGACCTGGGAATCTTCGATCAAGGCGTGTGGCTGCTCAGCCGGTTCGACGCGCCTTTCGTGACAGTAATGGGACGTAACCTCTTCGGCGACCACACGTCGTTCGTCTTGGTGCTAGCGGTGCCGCTGTACTGGATATGGCCGGCTGCACAGACGCTGCTCGTCCTGCAGACCGTTCTGCTTGCCTGCGCAGCAATCCCCGTGTACATCCTCGCTCGTCGACGTATAGGCAGCGCGTGGATGGCGACGGCTCTGGCCGGCGCGTACCTGCTCAACCCCGCCTTGCAACAGGGGAACCTCGAACAGTTCCATCCTGAATCGTTCCTAGTCCTATTCCTAGCGCTTGCGATCGTGGCAGCCCTTGAGTGGTGGCCACGCCTTCTCTGCGTCTCGGTCATCGGGGCGCTCCTCGTCAAAGAGGACACCGCTCTCCTGGTGATTCCCCTCGGCGTCTGGGTGTACTTCCGCCGCGACAAGGCCCTCGGCATCGGTGTCGCCGCAGTGGCCGCCGCCTACATGGCATTCGCGTTCGAAGTGGTCATCCGTTCAATCCTCGGCACCGCCAATTTCTACGGAGGCCGGTTGCCCTTCGGTGGGCTCGTCGGCCTGCTCGAATCTCCGTTTCGCTACCCGGGACGCCTCTGGGCCTACCTGAAAGCGGGCGGACGGCCCTTCTACTTGTGGCAAATGGGGTCCTCGTTCGGATGGATCTTCCTCGTCTCGCCTGAAATCGCCGCTATCGCGGTTCTCAACCTGACCGAGAACGTCATCTCGACGTTCCCCTATATGCACCAGATTCCCTACCACTACTCCCTTGACGCCGTTCCGGTGCTCGCCCTTGGAACCGTCTACGCGATCTCGCGGTTACAGTCCGCCCGCACGAAGGGCTTGGCAACCGCCTTCGTTGCATCGTCGGCGCTCGTGGCGTGCAGCCTGTGGGGCCTGTCGCCTTGGTCTCGCAACCCCGTCTACCCGCACCAGGCGCCCGACAGCCCAGCGGTCGTCGCCGCCGACAACGCTCTCAAGGCCGTCCCGGCCGGTGCCGTCGTCTCCGCCAGCGCCTTCTATGTAAGCCACCTCGATCACCGTCGAAAGATCTACCAGTGGCCCACGCCATTCAGCGCCCAGTACTGGGGCCTCTATACCGAGGAGGGGCAGCGTCTACCGTTCGCTTCCAGCGTGCAATACGTCGTAATCCCCTCGCAACTGAGCGGAACGGACAAGACCGTGTTCAGCTCGATCGCAGCCCACTTTCACCTCGTGGCCTCCGGCGGGGGCGTCAGCGTCTACAAGAGGATCGCCCCATAAGGTGAAGGACCTCAGCGGCTGACCTGGTCTTTGACCCCACACCCGCCCGGACCTCCCGGGACCCCAGCGGCCCCTGACGAGGCACGGGACTTACATCTAAATCGCACCATGATCGACAGGTACTCCGCTTCCGAGGTCGCCCGATAAGGAAAAAAGCAACCGGAAGCGCCATCCCTGCCTTACGTGGGTCGTTTCGCCTGCGACTGGCATCGACTTTCAACCACAGACCCGCTGAGGTCCGACACAAACGTTAGCGCCAAACAGCGGTCAGGCGACGCCCGCCAGGGATTCCTTTAGCTCACCGAGGACAGGAACAGGCCCCGGGTCGACTCCTGTGGTCGCCGCAAGCCAAAGCGACATGTAGTCCCCGACCAGGATCAAGTCGAGCAACTGGGCGAGATCGCCTTCGCCCTCCGCCGACACCTCGATCACGTCGGCGACGACCTCTCGCATGATGTCCGCGACAAGTCGTATCCGACGTCCTATCTGCGGGTGCTCCCCGTCGTGGCGCAATGTAATGGCCGTGACCACCTGCCGGGTGACGTCGCCGTTCTGCCCCCAGCCACAAATTTCGTTGTGGCACAACTCGGGCTGTGCCGACCACCATGCCGGCGTCTTCGCGTTCTCATTGACCTGAGTCTTCCAACGCTGCGCCGCTGCAGCGCCGACCAACCCGCCGCCGTGGATCAGAGGAATCGTCCGGCCTATCTTCCTGGCGACCTCCGCCGGCAGGCTTGAATCCCCGGCTGACTCGATCTCGTCGCGACGTCGGGCCAGCTGCTCGACGGCCAGCTCGATCCATGACCCGCCGCCGCGGTACAACCCGAGGCGCTCGAGCGTGACGAGCACCGGGGCGAGCATCGCTCCGAGCGCGGCACGCGGCTGGGGGATTTCGGAAGGCACGGACAGCAACGTGGACCCTGAGGACGACGCAAGGGCACCGAGGTGGCCGCCGCCGGTCACGAACACAACCCTCGCCCCGGCATCCAGGGCGTCCGTCGCCACCTGTAGCGTTTCCTCGGTATTCCCCGACGCCGAAATTGCAAACACCAAAGTGTCGGGCGCAACGAACGCCGGGCACTCGTAAGACTTGCAGACCACTACCGGGACCGACATGAGCGGTGCCGTGGCGGCCACCACCAGGTCCCCGGTGATACCACTCCCGCCCATTCCGGCGACGACCACAGTCGCAGCGTCGAAGGGCTCAACTTCGGCTAGAGCCTCCTGCGCCGCCGAAGCAGCATCGGCCACTTGCTCCGGGAATGTCGCGGCTAGCCGGAACATTCCCACCGAGTCCACCATGTCGCCGACCAAGCTCACTTGGGTTCCTCCCAGTTGAGGGCCACACCTTCCGCCGCAGCCTTCGTTTCCAGGCGCGATGCCTCGGCTTCGTCGAGCACGTCAGCCTCGTCGATCAGCATCACGGGGATTCCCTCGGTGATCCGGTAACGCATCCTGAGGCGCGGATTGTAGAGACACTCCTCATCAGCGAAGTAAAGAAGTGGCCCCTTGTCCTTGGGACAGGCGAGTATCTCCAGCAGTCGCGGGTTCAACGTCACGACCGCTGATCTCCTTGTTCGATTATGGATCCGCGCTCCTGTCCTCCAGCGCTTCCGGACAGCTCCCCTATCAGCCCGAGCACCTCGGCGGTCCGAGCGTCGCAGGATTCCCGGTCTGAAGCTTCAAGGTTGAGGCGCAGCAGAGGCTCGGTGTTGGACGGGCGAAGGTTCATCCACCATCCGTCGGCCTCGACCGTCAGGCCGTCCAGACGGTCCTGGGGCAGATCCGAGTAGCTTGCCGCCACAGCGTCGATGACCGCCAATGGGTCGGTGACTTCTGTGTTGATCTCGCCCGAATCAGCGTAGCGCTCGAAGTCCCGCCGTAGATCCGACAGCGGACGGTCGGTCTTGCTGAGCACTTCGAGGACTACGAGGGCGGCGATACAGCCCGAGTCCGCCCGGTAGTTGTCCCTGAAGTAGTAGTGGCCGGAGTGCTCACCACCGAACAAGGCGTTCGTGTCCGCCATGACAGCCTTGATGTAGGAGTGACCGACCCGTGTCTTGATCGGCGTACCACCGCGCTCGGAAACTATCTCGGGCACTGCCTTCGAGCAGATCAGGTTGTGCAGGATCGTGGATCCGGGGTACTTCTCGAGCATCGCGGCAGCTACAAGGGCGGTCGTCGTCGATCCCGACAGGGGTACGCCCTGATCGTCGACGAGGAAGCACCGGTCAGCGTCGCCGTCGAAAGCCAGACCGACGTCTGCGCCAGACGCTCGGATTCGAGCTTGGAGATCGACGAGGTTGGCAGCCTGGATCGGATCCGCAGGGTGGTTGGGGAAGTTACCGTCGAGCTCCCCGTACATCACTTCCAGACGCATCGGGAGACCTTCGAAGACGGCCGGGACGACGAGGCCGCCCATTCCGTTGGCCGTGTCAGCTACGACTTTGAGTGGTCGAAGGCTGTCACGGTCGACGAACGAGCGGACCTTGTTGGCGTACTCGCCGAGGACGTCGCCGTAGAGCACGCGACCTTCCGCCTCGCTCGGCGAGCCCGAGCCCGCTCCCCCCATGATCGATGCGACTTCAGCCTTGATGTCCGAGAGGCCGGTCTCGACGCCGATGGGGCGCGCACCGGCCCTGCAGAGCTTGATGCCGTTGTAGCGAGCCGGGTTGTGCGAGGCGGTAAACATTGCGCCGGGAGCGTCCATGAGGCCCGACGCGAAATACATCTCGTCGGTCGAGCAAAGCCCGATGTCGACCACGTCAACTCCGGCGGCTGTGACACCCCGGCTGAACGCGGCGACCATCTCAGGTCCCGACGGCCTCATGTCCATACCGACCACGATCCTCGATGCGGACGCATAGTGGGCGAACGCAGTCCCGACCGCTTCCGCAAGCTCGACATTGATCTGTTCGGGGAAAACTCCCCTGATGTCGTACGCCTTGAATATGGCGTCTAGCGCAGATTGTCCCTGGTCAGTCATGCTGGCAGTGACTCTAGCTGGCGGCCGGCCGCTCGTCGGGCGTCCTGGCGCATCGCTCTGTCCGACATCACTTTGCGCCGCATCGGCGCCTCCAGCATCACCTTCGTTCGCATCGTCTCCGGGCTCTCCGTCGGCCGCTAGGCCAGCCGCAACAAGGACAGCATCGACTGTGGCTTCCGAGGCATCCGGCGTGGCAGATGGGGCGGCCGACTCAGGCGTAGAAGGCAAAGCGGCGTGCTCTTCGCTGGCCGCAGGGGCATCAGCTCCCACGCTCGGTCGCTTGCGAGCTCGATACCGAACAGGTCCCAGCCGCCACATGGCGATAAGGCCAACCAATCCGAGCAGCGTAGCGATCTCCCCTATCCAGTCGACCGGCGTCTTGCCATAGCTAAGCGTCACGTGCGCCGCCGTAGGTATCACGACCATAAGGTTGGGCGTTACCCGATAGACGCCCTTGGCGCCCGAGACGTGCCAGTTCGGAAAATAGGACTCGTGGACGAGGACCGGTACCCCGGTCCGGTTCACATTGAAAGATATGGACTGGGTGTTGCGGACGATTCCCGTCACGCTGACGGCGGGCAATGACTTGGCCGGCACGGTGGTCTGCGTCGGGCTCACCCGGGCCCAGCTCGACGGGCCGCTGGCTGTCTCGTAGACGTTCCAACGGGCCGGGTCCAGGTACCACGACTCGGACGCCTGCAGCCAGACAGCGGGATTGCGAGTCGCGACGCCGGTCATCACTACTGGCTGATTTGCGAGGGGCGTGACCAACGACGAACCGAGGATCTTGTAGATATCCCACGTTCGCTGTTTCACGGTCGACGTCGACCCGGTCGTATAGGTAACGGGGTAAGGACCGACTGTCGCAATGAGCTTCAGCTTCGGATCCGCGTTGGCGGCCGCTTCGATGGTGGGTGTCTCCGCCATGAAGTAGCGGTCGCCGTTCATGATCAGGTGGTCTATGCCGATAGTCACGTCCGGTGACGACGGGTAATTGAGTCCCCGCACAGGGTTTGCCGGCGTCACGGAAAGTTCCGCGGCATTGAGGAAGTGGTACGGGGTCGTAGCGGACGACTCGTAGTACAGCCCCTCTTCGGAGCCGATGCACCCGTTCGTCCAGTAGGGAAGAAGCATCAGGGCGTCCGGCGTGCCCATGTCGTTCAACTCGGGCTCGTATTGCCACATGGCCTGCCCGCATCCGTACTGCTCGCCGATCTTGGACATCTCGGCGATCAGGGCGAAATACTCATTGCGCCTTGACTTTCCTGCGTTCTGGTAACCCGAGTAGTTCCAGTACACCCAATCAGGCACGAAAGACGTATCACTGCTGGTGATGCCGAGCCAGTCATAAGCCCCACTCGACGTCGTATGGCCGAACGGCAGGTCATGAAGGGGGTAGAGCACCCAGCCGAACGAAGCCAAAGTGACGACAATCGCGACCGCCACCGCTCCGAAGGTCGACTGGCGTTTCGTGTCTCTCCTCGACGTAGGAGCTGAGTAGTGGGTTCCGCTGTCGGTGGCGTTAGCGCCTACTTGCGCAAGAGTGTCCGCTGACGCCTCGCGGCGCCTTTTTGCCCACTCGACGAGCATCATTCCGCCTTCGGCGAGCGCCAACCCGGCGAGAATGTAAAGGCAAAGAAACCAGAAGGGGAGTGCACGTGCGTTCCACAGGCGGTTCTGCGGCGAGTATCGGAATACAAGTGCCGAAAAGGCCGCCATGAAGCCCCAAAAGACTCCGAGCCGGCGCATTCGAAAGCATGACAGCACGAATCCCATCGACGCGAGGAAGATCAGCCAAATGTCTTTAGCAGGGAACAGCGACCCGACGTAGTTCGTCAGGTTCTGGTAGCCCATGTTCGTCGCGTACGGAAGGTCCCAGTAGAACGGTAGTGCCCAGAAGGCGAGGAGCAGGCCAGCCACGACGCCCGTGGGTAAAGCCCAGCGCAAACGTCCCCAGTCCCGGGTTGACAGGAGGCTCATCCCGACCAAGACGACAGCGCCTAGGGACGCGAAAATCAAGGGGAGTACGTGGCACAGTCCGCAACACGCAAGCACGACAGCCGCCGAGGCGCGGTGCTTCCCGTTGTCCAATCCACGCGCCACGAGGCCGAGGAACAAAATCGCGAACGACAACGAGATAGAAAATGAGAACTCGCCCGCCATCGTCGACGCTATGTTGCCGCCGTAAATGGTGAACTGCCGAGTGAAGAGAAACGGCATTGTCGCTGCCGCGAGGACCGCGGGGACCGGGAACGGTGCCTTTGCAAGCCGCCCCATCGCCCACGCGGCGATCGGCAGGGTTACGAGCCCAACGACGGTGATCAGCTTGAACGCAATGTTGTAGGGAATTACGTAGGACGCTAGAGCGATCGCCCAAATTGGCAACGGGAAGAAGAAGGTGAGAGCCGGAAACCCGTCGTACCAGTCGGGCGCCCATCCATTGAGCTGCAGATGCGGGAACAACGCCCGCTTGACAAACGCGGGAAGCCACACATGTGCCCCCATGTCGCCGCCGGTGGGCGTCGTGTTCGCCAAAAGCTGCGACGGCTGCAGCTCTTTGGTGACGAACACGACAATCGATGCGACCACGAGGAATGTGATCACCGCCTGAGGGTTGAACCTCTCCCTCAACCTGTCGAGTTTCGGTTGCGCCGAGTCCGGCGGCCACATGGCAGCCTCGTAGTCGCGATACGACGCGGTGCTTTGCGCACCATCGCGGGTTTCAGTCGCGGTCATCGGCGTTTGCGTCGCCTGGCAGTAGACGAACCGGGTCCAGACCCGACTCCGGTCAGGCGTCTGAAGCGATACCGAGGACCGTGCCGAGACTGAGAGCGCCTTCCAAGCCCTGCCACCAGCGACGGTCGCAGTTGGAGCAGCTCAGCATCGTCACTGGCTCCCCTTTGATCTGGATGTCGATCACCACGAGGTTCTTGGTTCGACAAGCCGGGCACTTCACAGTAGAAGTTCTCGACACAGCCTTCAGGCATCTTTAGGATTCTCTTAACCTCTCTGGTGACGCTGGCGACGCCACTTGACGCGTTCACGGGTCGCACCGCTCCTGTCATCGTGCGTGTACTACTGCCAGGACCGCTGCAGCGTTGAAGCTCGCATGGGCCGCAATAGACGGGGCGAGTCGCCTGGTCGTCCAGGCGAGAACTCCGAGCACCACCCCGAACGCGGCCAGACCGACAAACTGGACAGCCTCGAAGTGCGCAAGCCCGAAAAGTATTGCGCTCACACCTATCGCAATCGGGGTCGGAAACCACGCGCCCAGAGAGCGGAGCAGAAGCCCCCTGAAGAACAACTCCTCGACGATTGGGCCGGCCACTGCGAGCAGCACGAGCAAAGCGGCAATCCCTCCAACCGAGTGGACGGCGCCCGTGTATGTCCGCGCCGGAGCCGACAGTTGGTGCGCGAGGTTTCGGTCGATCGTTTCAAGCGGGTAGTAGAAGACGGGGACGAGGCCGTACTGGCAGGCCAGTCCGATC
>JAKCEB010000021.1 GCA_021838305.1 Actinomycetes bacterium
TCGTGAAGCAAAGTCCCCTCGCCCGCCCGGATCCTCCGCACTTCTACGGCCATCTTCGACTGTATCAATTTAAGCGTCGGTGGCGAGTCTCGGTGCAAAAGGTCCATGCTGTGCTCCATGGACGAAACTGGGTTGACCTATGAAGTCTGCGAGGTAGCGGTGCCGGGAGGCTACCTCCACGTGGGTCGTTGGGGCGGCGGCTCGGAGGCTGTAGTCGCGGCGCACGGCTTAACGGCTACCCACCTGCACTTCGCTGCGTTGGCTGAGCAATTGGGCGAGCGGTACAGCGTGTTCGCTCCGGACTTGCGCGGGCGGGGTCGCAGCAGGGATGTGGGGGAGCCGTTCGGGATGGCCGCGCACGCCGACGACCTGCTCGCTGTGCTGGACCACTTCGAGGTGCCCAAAGCGACCGTCGTCGCGGTCCGTGGACGACACCCACGGTTACCTGAGCCTGACGTGTCGTAGGTAGGGACCGGATTCACCTGCATACGTCAAGGGCGACGAGCGCAGTGCCCGCCATTTGGATATGGACGCCTCACGCGCTGTTTCTACGTGGCGTTTATCGTCCTCATGCCCGGCGAGTATGCGACGCCCTCTTGACCCTGTCGCCGAACGTCTGGGTGCCAAGGACCATCGTCAGGTTCAGATTCTCCGCGTCCCGGCTGCCTGGCTCGGCGGTGTAGACCGTGACGCGCAGGTCGTCGCCGGCGACAGTGAGAACGTCGCAGTCCAGTGTGATGGGCCCAATATCGGGATGGTCGATGACCTTGCGGCGGGAATGCTCGCGCGAATCGGGGAGCTCGGCTGTTTCCCAAAGCGCGACGAAAGTGGAGCTCGCTCTGCGCAGTTCCTCGATGAGGGCGACCAGACGCTGATCGCTCGGGTAACGACCGGCGGTCATGCGAAGAGTGGCGACGAGTCCTTCCTCGAACGCCGCGCGCCCGGACGGGGAGTGCACGGCTCGGCTTCCGGGGCCGACCAGGTTGCGCCACACGGCGTTGCGTTCGATCCCTCGCCAACTGGAGGTCTGGCCCATTAGGGCGTCGTATGGGGCGTTCGCGATAATGAGGTTCCAGGCGGCGTCGTGTACGCAGACCGGGGTGTTGGCGAGTCGGTCGAGGAGACGCTGCACGCTCGGAGAGATCCGTGCCGAGACCACACCCCGGCTCGGGGTAGCGAGCCCCGCCAAGTGGAAGAGGTGTTCCCGCTCGGCGTCAGAGATCCGCAGTGCCCGGGCCAGAGCTTCGACGACTTGTGTCGACGGCGTGGTGGCGCGCCCTTGTTCGAGGCGGGTCAGGTAGTCGACCGAGATCCCCGCGAGAAAGGCCAACTCTTCGCGTCGCAGGCCTGCTGCTCGGCGATGGGCGCCCGTCTGCACGCCGGCCGTAGCGGCGTCGACCCGGTCTCGCCAGCGCCTCAGGGTGCCACCGAACGTCCACGCTTCCACCCCTCCAGTGTGCAGGTCGCGGCAACGCTTGTCCTGGCACTGGCAGTCCTACGAAAACCCGACGACTGCCTGACGGCACCGATTTCCCCCCAGAATGGACGAATGACGACAACATTGGTAACCGGGGCCAACAAGGGTCTCGGAAAGGAAACTGCTCGGCTTCTCGTCGAGGCTGGCCACACGGTCTACGTCGGGGCGCGCGACGAGGCCCGTGGGCGCGCTGCCGCCGACGAGCTTGGCGCCCGCTTCGTGCGACTTGATGTCACCGACGACTCCTCCGTTGCCTCTGCTATGGCGACTATCCGAGCTGACGGCGGCCTCGACGTGCTTGTGAACAACGCCGGCATCGCCAAACGCGCCGGCGCAGCCAGGGGTGAGGCTCTTGACGGCCCGAGCGCATTGGAGGTCTTCGACACAAATGCTGTAGGGATCATCCGGGTCACCGAAGCGGCGTTGCCATTGCTGCGGACGTCTGAAAACCCGATCGTCGTGAACGTTTCCAGTGCGCTCGGATCGTTCTGGGCTACCCACGAGCCATCGCGCCCTGCGTCGCGCTTCCCGGCGATCGTTTACGGCTCGAGCAAGGCGGCTGTCTCTATGCTGACGGTCCAATATGCAAAGGCGGTACCCGAAGTGAAGTTCAACGCTGTCGAGCCGGGAATCACTGCGACGGAGCTCGGCGGCGGAGGAGTCGAGTCACACCCCGGCCGCCCCGCCGCGATCAGTGCCCAGGTGGTCGCGCGCCTGGCCTGCATCGGGCCGGACGGTCCGACCGGAACGTTCCAAGAGGACGACGGCGAGCTTGGCTGGTAACTTGACAGAAATCAGCGACATGGTGATCGCCATAACCGGTGCGTCGCGGGGTATCGGCGCAGCAACAGCTCGACTGCTTGCAGGGCGAGGCGCCGCTGTTGTGCTCGGGGCTCGCAGCGCCGGTGACATGGCCAATGTGGCGGCGGAGATCGAGCGAGACGGGGGACGGGTCACAACGTGGCCGACCGACGTGCGGCGGCGAGCGGATTTGCACGGGCTGGTCGAACGCGCAACCTCGGAGTTCGGGAGACTCGACGTGCTGGTCGGCAACGCTGGTATCGGTCCGATTTCACCGATGGACGACCTGCGAGTCGACGACTGGGACGCGATGATCGACGTCAACCTCCGGGGGATCCTTAACGGCATCGCAGCCGCGTTGCCCGTGTTTCGCGCCCAGCAGGCCGGCCATTTCGTCAACGTCGCATCCACTGCGGCATACAAGACCGTGCCCGGACAAGCCGTCTACGCTGCCACAAAGACGGCAGTTCGGGTGCTGACCGACGGTCTACGCCAGGAGGTCGGACCGGATATCCGAGTGACGCTCATTTCTCCCGGGTTCACCGACACCGACTTCGTCGAGTCGGTGCCCGACGAGCGGCAACGCAAGGAGATGACCGCATCGCGGGAGCGGTTCGCTATGCCCGCTGACGCCGTTGCCCGCGCCATTGCGTACGCAATCGAACAGCCAGCCAAAGTCAACGTCGGCGAGCTTGTGCTGCGATCCAGTTCCCAACCCTGACCGAAAGCCAATCAACTGCGTGCACCGACCAAGCTGGGGCTAGCGAAAATCCGACATCTGCAGGCCTGAGAAGTCTCGGTGCGTGCAATAGCTCTGTATTGACGGCAGCGGTGGATCCAACAGGCGGAGGTGGCTACCAGCCACCAGGACTGAGCCGTCGAGGAAGGTCAGCTTGGAGCGATTCGGGCGCCATCCTCGAGTACCTTTTTGAGAGCGGCGAGTTCTGTGTCGATCAGGCTTGTTTGGCGGTCGAACTCTGCGTCATCTAACGCTTCGGGTTTGAAGAAGGTTATGAGGAATTCGGCTCCGCGTCCGTTTGGTACGACGCGGGCGGGTACGGTCCATGCAGCTTGGGGATCGCGAAAGTCGTGGTCGACCAGCCCGTTGGTGGCGTCAGCGCGAATGCGGAGCTCCCCGGGGCCGCGGGTAGTAGTCATCTGCCACCAATCGGGGTCGGCGGTGGCTTCAACTGCGAAAATGTTTACGACCGACCATTGTGGCCAGTTTCTCGCGTCGGCTAGGTAGGCGAAGACGTCTTTGGCTGGGCGGTCGATGGTGACCGACTTGGTGAGAGACCGGGTGGGTGCCGGTTCATGCACGGGATTCCTCCTTGGTGTGTGATGGTGCGACGGTAAGAAGTCGTTGGAGCCTGCTAACCAGGGCGGAGCGTTCCTTGGATGTTAGGGATTCGAAGAAGGCGGCGTCGTTGTCGTCGGCGAGTTCGATCAGTGCGGGGACCAGGGCCGTGCCGGCTGCTGTGAGGCGGAGTTGCAGGCGGCGGCGCGAGGCCGGGTCGAGTGAGCGGGTCATGAGGCCCTTGTCGCTAAGGCGGTCGACAAGCCGGGAGACCGCACCGGGGTCTGTGCCGATGAACTTCGCCACGGCGGTCGTGGTGGTGGCATCCCCGTGGTACACAGTCACCAGCACGTTCCACTGCGCGACGGTCACATCTCGGTTGGCGAGCCGGCGCTCGAAGGCGGTGTGGACGTCGTCGGAGAGCCGCCGAAGCCAGTAGCCGACGTGGTCGTGTAGTCCGCTTTCTGCCACCGGACGATTTTGTCATAGCTACCCTTGTCACCGCAACCGTTGTCAGGGCAAGATTGTTCCACGGAACCCGCCGGCGCAGGAGGCAGAAAGAATGAAGTTGAGACGCTGGGCGACCAACGTACAAGCTCACGAATGCCGCATGACCCAAGGGCAATAAACGGTGGAACTTCACCTTCGTCCCAGGCCGCGCCGCGTCTGAGGCCGTGGCAAATTATCGCTTGCGATGATGCCCAAGGTGACGCCGATTTGAGGACTATTCGAACCCGTCACGCCGGAGAGCGACTTGACGTCGCCGGTCGCCGAAGGCGCTATGACCCGGCAGAAGGCTGACGAAGTCACTCAGCGAGTATGCTATGCGTCCCGGGCAGTGGCAGCTGCCAGACCGCTACGAGGAAAGGACTCGAGGCATTATCTCCTGGCTGAGTCGTTTCATGTCGTCCATAGTCTTTTCCGTCGGAACATCGGCGAACGGCGGCCAGACCAGCAGCTTCGTTAGACCTGCCTCCCGGTAGCGCTTGAGCATATCGGTGACTTGAACTTCGGATCCGACAAGGAGGTTGCTCGCCTTGCCGGCCGGCGTCTGATCGACTTCTTGGTCAGTGATGACCGTCCAGATCATGCTGCAGATATCGAGATCGTCGACAGTGCGGGGCGTGTCGAGGATGTGAAGCTCATGTTGTATCGCGGCGCGCCACTGGGCGATCTCGTCAGGGGAGTCCTGGATGCCGATCCAGCCCGCCATATCGTACTGTGCGATACGCTTGGCAACTCGACTGGCGTCCTTGAGGCCGCTCAAGTACATCGGGGGATATGGCTTCTGCACTGGCTTCGCACCAAAGCCGCTGGCCTCGAAGTCGGCGAACTCACCGTGGTACTCGAAGACCTCGTTTGTCCAGATGCCTTGCAGGATCTCGATGGTCTCACGGACGTGGTGGTGTCGGCGAGCAAAGATGTGAGTGGCGCTCGCGGCGGCGAACTCTTCTGGCATCCATCCCGACCCTACGGCGACGTTGAGGCGCCCATTGCAGAGATGGTCGATCGTGGCGAGCTCCGCAGCGAGCACGCCGGGTGCCCGGTACGGGGTGTCGATGACGCTCATGCCGATCCGGACCTTTGTGGTCTTAGCTGCGAGCCAAGGTATGAGCGGCATACCCTGCAGGAACTCGCCCCGTGACGACACGGGCAGCGCCCTCGGCAGTTCGTGCATCATCCCGAACGCGTACTTCATCTCGGCGCGGTCGGACGACTCGGGGACGATGATGCGGTCAAGGGTCCAGATCGACTCGAAGTCGAGGTCCTCGGCGAGTCGGGTCAGATCGTCGAGTTCCCGAACCGTGACTGCATTGCGGAAGTTCGGCAGGTATAGGGCAAGTTCCAAAGTCAACGCCTCTTTCTTTACTGGATTTAGCGATGCAGAAACAATGTTTCGATACGGCTCACATGCCCATACCACCGTCGACTGGCAGCCCGATGCCATTGACAAACTTGGAGCGGTCCGAAGCGAGGAAGACGACGGCGTCGGCGATGTCCTCCGCTGTGGCCAGGCGCCCGGACGGCGTGCGACCGACGACGGCGGTCACGGCCTCCTCGACGGAAGCGAAGAGGCCTAGTCGTGCGACGTCGTTGGCAAGGCCGATACCCATCTCGTTTGCTACCAAGCCGGGATACACGCAGTTGACGCGCACGCCGTAGCCGAGTTGTCCGCTCTCCATCGCAGCGACACGGGTCAAGCGGTCGATAGCCGACTTGCTCGCAGAGTACAACGCTATGGACGGAAAAGCGATGGTGGCGGCCACCGACGCGATGTTGACGACTACCCCGCCGTGGCCGGCCGCGCCGCCGGGCTGCATAGCGCGAAATGCGTGCTTGATACCGAGGGCCGTCCCGATAACGTTGACCTCTATCATCCGCATCGCTTTTGCGGCGTCGAGGTCGACAATCAGATCCGTGACCTCCAGGCCGGCGTTGTTTACCACTACGTCGAGGCCCCCGAGTTGCTGCATCGTCTCGGCGATCGCAGCATCCCATGAGGCGTCGTCGGTGACATCGAGGTGGACAAACGCGTGGCTGGTACCTAACGACGAAGCGACCTTCGAGCCACGCCCGTCTTGCACGTCAGCCACGGCGACGTTCGCGCCGGCGGCGGCCAGGGCGTGTGCCGTCGCCTCTCCCAATCCTTGGGCGCCCCCCGTGACGAGGGCGATACGACCTGACAGGTCTGTCGTGATCATGTTGACGCTCCTTCGCGACGACGTAGTTGCCGATATTCTGCATCGCAGCTTGGCGAGTGTCAAGAGTTTCTTGGTCACTTGTCAAACATGTCTTCTTGGCTGCGCCAGGGGGCGGGTAGGCTTGTTGCCGATACACTTCGAGGAGACTTGATGGCAATCACGACCCGAGAGCGACGTAACCCGGTCGATAAACATGATGCGCGGCGCCGTGCGCTTGCCGAGTCCGCACTTCGGACGCTCGGAGAGCTCGGATACGCGAAGTTCTCGCTACGAGAAATGGCGAATCACTCGGAGTTCACTCATGGAGTGGTGCATTACTATTTCGCCGACAAGCTCGATCTCATCGTCTACTGTGTGCAGCACTACAAGGCCACCTGCATCACTCGCTACGACGGCGTAATCGACGAGTCGTTTGCAGCCGAGGAACTGCTCCGTGCCTTCGTCGACAAACTCGGTGAAACGATTGAGAACGAAGCGCCGATGCACCGGCTGTGGTACGACCTGCGCTCTCAGAGTATGTTCGAACCCGGTCTGGCCGATGCAGTGAGCCACATCGACGAATCCCTGGCCGAAATGGTCTGGCGAGTTATCGCCCGCTATGGCGAACTCGCTGGAACCCAACTCGTCATTGGCAAGCCAGAGGCCTACGCGATGCTCGACGGGGTTTTCCAGCAGGCGCTACTCGGGCACCAGCGCGACCCACAAGGCGACCACCTCATCCAGCTCAAACGACAAGTGATGCTGCTAGTGCCACTCATGACATTGCGCCTTCACTCTGGCCCGGCCACTGCGGGCGGCCGAGCCGATACGTCTACTTTTTTGCTATCGCCAAGAGCTGAGGAGCTACCGGAGGTTGTCCAAGCGCCTGGCCACGTGCCGAAATCAAGCGGGCGGCGTACCGCCAGCGCTTGACGGTCCGCCGCTTGCGATGATGCGCAGGGTCGCGCCGCTTTGAGCGGCCCCGTCGCTACAGTCCTCCTTCTGGCTGGGTTCGGGCTGATCGCCTGGGGAGCCGAAACCTTCGCCGAGCATCTCGGCGCAGCCGCAGTCA
Source organism: Actinomycetes bacterium (assembly GCA_021838305.1). Lineage (GTDB taxonomy): Bacteria > Actinomycetota > Acidimicrobiia > Acidimicrobiales > Palsa-688 > JAJZAM01. The sequence goes on from JAKCEB010000021.1 coordinate 7,329, forward strand.
CCCTAGGGGTCAGCACCTTCGCCCTGGCTGTGCTCCTCGCCGGCGCCGAACCCGAAGAGCTCGCCACCGGGGTGATCGGCAGCCTCCGACATGTGCCAGCCGTCGCTTACGGCGACGTCATCGGCGCGAACGTAGCCATGTGCCTGGTCGTGTTAGGGATCGGCGCCTCCCTCGCCCCCATAGTCTTTAGCACCGCCGGGCTTCGTTACGGCCTCCTCGCCCTCCCCGCCGGCGTCCTGTGCGCCGCACTGGCCTGGAATGGCCACGTCGGACGGCCCGGCGGAGCGGTGCTGGTCGGCGCCTACCTCGTCTACGTCGGTGCTATCTGGAAGCTCGAAGGCCGCCCACCCACCATCGGCGAGGCCGGCGAGGTCGAGGAAGCACGAGAGAACGCCGCGAAGCACCCGACGGACACCCCCCATCGCGCCGGGCTCGACCTGGCCATCGTCCTAGTCGCCGTGGCCTCCATGGCCGGCGGCGGATGGGCTCTCGTCACCGGGCTGGAACACCTCACCCACGCAACGAGTGCCCAGACCACCCTGAGTCTCACCCTCGTCGGCTTCGCCACAGCGTTCGAGCTCGTTGTCCTCGCCGTCTCCGCCGCCCGACGAGGAAAAAGTGACATCCTCGTCGGAGCAGTCGTCGGGTCCTTCGCCTACAACGCGACCATGACGCTCGGCGCGTCGGCTCTCGCCCGACCACTCAACCTGTCGAGCGCGACCCAGCTCCACATGCCGCTTGTCACCATGGTCGCCGCCCTGGCGCTGATCCTCGTCGTAGGATTCGGGAAACCGCGCATCACCCGTCCCGCCGGCACCATCCTCATCTTGGCCTACGCAGCGTGGATCGCGGCTGTCGTCCACGCTGCCTAGTTGCGCACCCTTTGACGCTCTCAAAAGATGCTGGTTCTAGTGTACGTAATGGCGCCTCGGCCTAGATTGGTACTTTATACAGGCTATAGCTGTATAAAGTACCAATCTATCTCCGTGCCGGCCTAAAAGACTCGGCCGGATCGACGGCCGGCCCAAAAGACTCCCCCGCGCCTGTTGACGATGAGCCGTTCGCGGTCGATCATCCGCGCCACGACCCGCCATGCGAGAAGGTCGAAGACGAGCAGCGCCGCAGCCAGTCCGATTGCGAGACCGACCGACTCGGAGAGCACATTTAGTGACATCAAAGCGACGATCGCGAGAGGCGGGAGGCTACCGAGGACGCCCAGCTGTTGAGCGACGCGCACGTCAGTGGAGCGGGTCGACACGGCGATGCCGACCCAGATCGCCCAGCCGGCCAGCAGCGGCGTGAACAACAGCTGGACCAGCACGTGCGATCCCGTGAAGATCGCCGTAATGATTACTGGGTGAGCGAACAGTGCTGCGATGACGAGGAAGAGACCGAACACGGCGTAAGCGATGACGAGCGTTGGTACGAAGGCGGCGAGCGCCTTCGCGATGACGAACTCCTCGCTGCGGACAGGGGTCAAGAGCAGCGGCTCCAGCGTGCCCTGCTCGCGCTCGCCGACCACCGAGTAGGCGCAAACGACGGAGGGCATGGTCACCGGTATCACCAGCAGGTAGAGGAGGGAGAGGCCGATGCGAAGGGTTAGGGCCTTGTTCGTCGTGTTGGCGGCAATCAACTGGATCGTCGGCAGGGTGATGAACACGACCGGTACGGCAGCCATCGTGGCGATGACGAAGCGGTTGCGCCGGTAGTCACGCAGCTCCTTGCGCACGATCGCTCCGACCCGGGTCCAGCTGAAGTTCATCTGGACCTTGCCTCCACGTCTTCGTCGATCAGCTCGAGGTAGACGTCTTCCAGCGAGTGGTGGGATTCGCCGAGGGAGATGATATCGGCACCGGCGCCGACAAGTGCACGCGCGAGGACGGGAGCCGCACGATCAGGGTCGGTGACAGTTAGGATGTAGCCCGACGGCGTTTGCTCCCACACCTCGACATCGGATACCGAGCCGAACACAGCCTCAGGGTTCCCGAGAGGTACTTGTAGTCGCACGTCGAGCGATCGTCTGAACAGCTGAGCGCGTAACTCCTCGGGCCGGCCGATCATTCGCAACGTCGTGTTCAGGATCGCCACCCGGTCGCAGAGGCGCTCGGCCTCTTCCAGGCGGTGCGTGGTCAGGAAGATAGTCACCCCCTGCTCGCGAAGCGAGGCGATGAGGTCGTGGACCTCACGGGTTGCTACAGGGTCGAGGCCTGAGGTCGGCTCGTCGAGGAACAGCACGGTCGGGTCGTTGAGCAGCGCACGAGCGAGCGCTACCCGCTGGCGGAGCCCTTTGGAAAGCGAACCGCATAGATCACCGGCGCGGTTTTCGAGGTTGACCGCTCGAAGAGCCCGCCCGATGCGGCCGGGCACGTCGTCAAGCTCGTAGAGTCCGGCGAAGCACTGCAGGTTTTCTGTCACTGTGAGGCGCAGGTAGAGGCCCGGGGATTCGGGCATCAACGAGATCCGCGAGCGAATAGCAGAACCGTTCTCCTCGAGTAGCCGAATTCCGGCGACGGTCGCCGAGCCTGCGCTCGGCGCGATCAGCGTCCCGAGTGTCCGTACGGTCGTCGTCTTTCCGGCACCGTTGGGACCGAGGAAACCGAACACCTCGCCGTAGCCGACCTCGAACGACACGTCGTTGAAGGCGACACGATCGCCGAAGCGCTTTGTCAAGTGCTCGACGACGACGGCGGACTCTCGTCGCGTCCCGTCAGGAACTGAACGGCGGGCCTCCATATGTGTCATGATAGCAGGCGTGGTGGCCAGATGTACGAAGTTCTGGCCGACTGGCCAGATGTCATAGATTCTGTGCCGATGGTGATCGAGCCCAAGCGCGAACCCGAACCCGAGCAGAGGACGTTTACCGAGATCGCGCGCCGCCGACAGATCGTGGGCGCTGCGATCGACACCATCGCCGAGGTCGGCTATGCCCAGGCGTCACTTGCGCGCATCGCAGCGCGGATCGGCATCAGCAAGGGGGTCATCAGCTACCACTTCGCCGGCAAGGACGACCTCATAAAGCAGGTCGTCGTCGACGTCATCGAAGCCGGCAGGAACTACATCCTCCCTCGGGTCTCTGCCGAGATCACCGGTCCGGGCATGCTTCGCGCCTACATCGAGTCGAACCTCTCGTTCATGCGCGATCACCGCAACTACATGGTCGCTGTCGTCGAGATCCTTCGAAGCGGGGCCTTCAAGACAGATGGTGGGCGCCGCTTGGACGGGCGCGAAGTCGACGTGGCGACTCGGCTACTTCAGGAGCAGCTCGCCCGCTTCCAGGACGGCGGGGACCTCCGAGGCGATTTCGATCCGAGTGCAATGGCGATAGCCATCCGAGCCGCTATCGACGTGGTGCCGCACCGGCTCGTCTTAGACCCGGAGTTCGACATCGACAGGTACGCGGTCGAAATAGCGAACGTCTTCGACAGGGCGACCCGTCGGGACGACCCCCAATGATCAGGCAGACAGGCGAAGCCCCCACCTCTGTGTTCGTACCGTGGTATGACTGACCATGGTTTGATCGGCACGTGAAAGTCGACAAGGTTAGTGTCTCCTTCGACCCCGATCTCGGTGACGCTGTGCGAGACGCAGCGAAGCGCAGCGGTCGCGGCCTGTCGCGATGGTTGGCTGACGCGGCGGCGGCTCGCTTGAGAGCATCATCACCGGCGACCCTGCCGCCGTCCGCGCTCTCGTCTCGGCCTCTGGGCGCCCCATCCTCGTAGTGCCCTGCTGACGAGGGTCGTCGAAGGTTTCGCGAACGACGACGAAGCCGTAGGTCCCCCAGCCTCGCGCCCTAATCTCGTCTGATGGCACGAGCGCGCGAGGCCGGCGATTGGAACCGTGACCTGGCCGCGGCTCGCGCCTCCGAGGCGCACGTGAAAGCTGCGTTGTCGACGCACCCTCGCGTGTCGCACCTCGCCGACTTCACCGCCGAGATGGACGTCCTCGACTTCGAGTTCCGCTTCGAGGGGGAGCGGGTGCGCGTCGACGTCAAGGAGAAGCGCGCCAGCTTCACCCGTGACTACCGCGAGGTCTGGCCCGAAGTTCCCGAGCCGGAACTGTTCATCTTGGATGAAACAGCGTTCAAGGCGCTGATGTGGGAGGAGGGTCTCGGTTATCTCCTCATCCACGACATACCGCGGAGCCGGTGGCTGGTCATGGGGCCATGGGAGATAGCCCTCGGACCGCGCCGGCGATTCCAGCGCCTCGGCGACAAGGGCAGCGGAGCCTTCCGGAAGGGCAAGCTGCTCCTCGACCTCCGTACGGCGAGCGCCACTACTCGCGAGCTATCGGTGGACGAACTGCTGCGTGTTGTCGGCGAGAGCCGCAGGGCCCGCAGGCAGGTGGAGCCTTTCCAGCTTCGAGACCGCCAGATCATCCCCGTCGTGCCGACACCAAGGCGTGAGCCCGGACGCCCGCTTGTAGGACAACAAAGGCAATCATTGTCCTCCACAGAACAAGCCGCGCCGGTCGAGGGTGAGTCTGGCGCCGAGTGGGGAGAGCTGTCGGCGGAGCTGGTCGCTGCAGTCAGGGACAAGTGGGGATGGGCGGCTCCGACGGAGGCGCAGGCGCTGACTTTCCCCCACGTCCTCGCCGGGGACAACGTATTGGTCCTCGCGCCAACCGCCGGCGGCAAGACCGAGTCGGCTCTGCTCCCCGTGCTCGATCTGCTCCGCTTCGCTGCGTGGGAGCCGCCCTCGGTCGTCATGATCAGCCCGCTCAAAGCCCTGCTCGACGACCAGCTCACCCGCTACCGGAACGCCGCCTCTCTAACCGGAGCGACGGTCTTCGCCTGGCACGGAGACGTCGGACGGGAGCAGCGCCGCGAGTTTTCCGAGCACCCAGCCGACATCCTGCTGACGACACCCGAGAGCCTGGAGCAGCTGCTGGGCCGGCCAGGTGGCGACGGGGGATCACTTTTCGCAGGGATACGGGCAGTGATCGTCGACGAGGTGCACAGCTTCGCGGGCACACCTCGGGGAGGCCAGCTCGTGTCGCTTCTGGAGCGACTCGATCAGCGCGCAAATGCCGACATACAGCGCATCGGGCTCTCGGCAACCGTAGCCGATCCCGTCGCGGTCCTCGAATGGCTGTCGGGGAGTTCGCTTCGAGAGTGCCATGTCGTCAAGGCGTACCGGGCGATGAAGGGCGAGGAGCTGTCGTTTGCGACCTACGAGTCGCTCGACGAGGCAGTGTCTTTGGTAAAAGAGGTGACGAGTTCGCAGAAGGCGATTGTCTTCGCTCCCTCCCGCCGTCGCGCCGAAGAGCTGGCGCACCATCTCGGTGTAGCCGTCCATCACTCTTCCATCTCAGGCGAGGGGAGGACCCGCGCCGTCCGAGCGCTGAAGGATGGATCGTCGGGTTGCGTGGTCGCAACAGCCAGCCTCGAGATGGGCATCGACATCGGCGACGTCGACCTGGTCGTCAACGACGGCGCGCCCTGCGGCCCCGAAAGCTACTTGCAGAGGCTCGGACGTGCTGGCAGGCGCACAGGCAATCGCCGCATGCTGGTGACCGTTGGCGACCCGGACTCTTTGCTGCTCGCCCTCGCCGTAGTGGCCCGGGCCCGGCGAGGGGACCTGGAAGACGTCCCTCCAGGCCGAGGGGCTCGGCTCGTCATTGCTCAACAACTCCTATCACTGACCTTCGAGCAAACCACGGTCAAGAGGGCCGACGTCCGGGAGCTCCTCTGTTGGAACCCGACCTTCCGCCACCTCGAAGACGACATCGAGCAGACGATCGACCACCTCTTCGGCGCCGGATGGCTTGTCGTCGCAGGAGGGTACCTTGTCGCCGGGCCCGAAGCGCACGCCCGCTTCGGGGGAGCGGGCTTCGTCCGCCTGCTCGCCACCTTCGATGGTGCTTCGGGCGCTCTGGTAGTCGATCGCGCCGGCACGAGGCTCGGTTCGCTCGACTGGAACCAGGTCGCCGACGAGGCGGGGCAGCCGCGTCCGGAGCCGGTTGTACTCGGCGGCAAGCCGTGGCTTCCCGTTTCGATCGACCGGGCGGCCGGGACGGTGACGGTAGTGCCGGCCGACGACGGAAGGCCTCCGAGCTGGCGCGGCCCGTCCATCGACGTCGGCCGCAAGACGTGGGAGGCGGCACGCGAAATTCTGACCTCGACCGACGTTCCGGCCGGATCTGACCGGCGGGCAGGGGAATGGCTGGAGGAATTGCGGAGGAGGTGGGCTCCGAGGTTGGCCTCACCTGTCCGGCCGACTGCGGACGGGACCACCGTCGACTCCTTCGTTGGCGTAAGCGTCCATCAGGCACTGCTGCGGGCGCTCGCAGCGCAGGGCTCGGCCGACGGGCCTAGCTGTTTGCTGTCGATCGCTCCTCGTGTTGCTGCAAAGCTCGCCGCGTCGGCTATCGACGCGTGGAGTCAGACGATCCGCGCAGAAGCGGAATACCGGGCACGCCAGCTTTCCATTCGCCACAAGGAGCTGTGCGCACCAGCAGTACTTCTTGCGGAGGCGGAGGAGTATCACGTCGATCGGGAGGGACTGCGAGCGGTGCTGGAACTGATTGCCGGCCGATCCTGACATGGCCTACCTGATACCGGAGAACCTGCGCTCCAGGCGCGACGTGCCGCCCGGGGTGGCGAGGTTTGCCGGTGCTCTGCGCGACGGACTCGACGACGACGTCACGGTGTGGTACGAGCCGATGTTCGACGTCGAAGGGGAGCGCCCGGATCTCGTGATCTTGATGCCAAGTATCGGGATCGTCGTCTTGGAGGTGCTCGAGACGCGCGCGTTCGCCCTTCAGGGCGCTGAGGGAGAGTCTCTCGTCGTCGGATCCGGGGCGCACGCCGGACTTACTCAGAGTCCTCTCTTACGTGCTCGCGGGTTTGCCCGGCATTTGCTGTCCGCGGTAGAGGCCGAGTCGCGGCTGTCCCCGGAGGAACGACTGCCCATAGCAGCGGGCGCTGCCCTTCCTTACGTGTCGTATGAAGCGTCACTCACGCGGGAGCTCGGAGACGCGTTGCCCCGAGAGTGCTGCCTGTTCCGCGACGATGTCGAGGCGGGAGCAGCAGGAGAGGGCAGGTTCAGGTCGCGGATCAGCCGGCTGGTAGGTGCCCTACCACGTGACCCTCTTTCGGCTGAAGCCGAGAAGCTGTACCGGGCGCTGATCCATCCTGACACCGTCATCGGCACGCCGCAGCTGCCGTTCCCCACCGTCGCCGCTGAGCGTGCCGAGGACGAGTTGCGGGTCCTCGACCGTCGCCAGGAGGCCCTCGCCAAGGGCCTCGGCGTGGGCCACCGGGTGATCCGTGGTGCGGCAGGCAGCGGCAAGACCCTCGTGCTCACCTACAGGGCCCGGCTGTTGGCTGAGATTTTTCCCCACCAAGGCGTACTGGTCACCTGCTACACGAACAGCCTCGCCGGACGGCTCAGGCAGCAGCTGAAGCCGTGGCGAAATGTAACTGTCAAAACTTTGGACTCTCTCATGGACGAGGCTCGCCGCGGGGCCGGCGTCTCGAGCGACTACCGAGACAGCGACCGCGTCGAACTCGCCGAGCAGGCCCTGCACGCGCTCGACTCTCATTCGCAGTCGGTGGGCCGCTTCCATCACGTCCTCATCGACGAGGCGCAAGACTTTCCAACTCCGGCACTACGCTTCGCGGTAGGTCTGCTCGTCGACGGCTCGGATTCGTTGCTGGCAGTCGCTGACCCCGTGCAGAATATCTTTGGCAGCCGGTTCACCTGGAGGGCCGCAGGCATAGATGCTGTCGGGCGTACCCGCTGGCTCGACCAGAGCTACCGCAACACCCGAGAGATATTCGAGTACGCGCATCGCTTCGTCACTGGAGGAGGCGACTACCAGATCACCTCGGATCCCGATCCGGAAGACGAGAAATCCATCACCATCCCGACCTTCAGCGAGCGAAGCGGGCCTATCCCGCTTTTACTGACATCCGGGAGCCCCCAGGAGGAAATGGTCAACATCGCCGGCCATTGCCGCAAACTGCTCGCTCGCGGTGTCCCCCCGAACGAGATCGCCATCCTCTACGGAGGGACCTTCGTCGCTGGGTTCAAGTGGCCAGACTCGATCCGAGACTTCTTTGCCAAAGAGCGGCTGCCGCTCTTCTGGGCGACCGATCCAGCCGATCGCCAAGCTAGAAGCCGGATCGGCGACGACCCCTCGAAGATTGTCCTATCGACAATCCACTCGGCAAAAGGCCTCGAGTTCCGCCACGTCATCCTTTGCGGTTTCCTCGACGACAAGCCCCCGGCGGAGTCGAGGGTCAGCCGCGCGCTCATTTACGTCGGTATGACCCGCGCGACGCACGAACTGACTTTGAGCGCCAGCGGCAAGCACCCCTATCTCGTCGACCTCGAGCGGATCTGAGTTCCCGAGCGCGCACCCGTCTGAGGCGGGGTTGATCGGCGCCCGCCTACTGTGGGGTCCATCGGCGCCCTCCGGCGTTTCCTGCGAGCGAGAACCGGGCATGATTAGCAACTAAATACGAACACCCGGAGAGGAAACCTGATGCCAGCAAATGCATCTGCAGAATGGAAGGGTGACATACCGACCGGAGCCGGAACTTTCAACGCCGGCGAGACGCTTCGCGGAGGCTTCACCTACAAGTCCCGCTTCGAGGGAGGCCCCGGGTCGAACCCGGAGCAACTTATCGGAGCCGCGCTCGCCTCGTGCTTCTCGATGGCACTCTCGAACCTGTTAGCCCAGGCGGGAAGCCCCCCGGAGTCCGTGCGAACCGACGCCGCAGTCACGTTCCGACTCGCTGACGGCGCCCCGACCATCACCAAGATCGAGCTTGTCACCGTCGGAGCAGTAGCCGGGATGGACGAGAGTACCTTCGTGGAGCACGCGAACGCAGCTAAGGTAGACTGCCCGGTCAGTAGGGCCTTGGCCGGGGTGCCGGAGATAACCCTCCGAGCCTCGCTCGCGTGACGGCCCCGCATCGGCGCTGCATGGCGGCAACCATCCATTGAGCTGTCGGCTGCCGGTCGGCGGCGACTGGGTTCTGAAGGGGCGTCCCGTGGGTTTGGGCCGGCTCGAAGTCGTGTTCGAGGGCACTTGTAGCCGCTTTCGAGGCCACTTGTAGCTATCTGTGAGCGTAATTGCACCGAAAATGTGCAATTACGCTCACAGTCTTCGCGAAGGGGGGTTCGCGGCCCCCGGGCGAAGCAGCCGGGGTGTTATGGTCGCCTTTCGCCGGGGTACTCCTGGCGGGGAGCGGGCTGCTGTCAAGATCGCCGTCTTGACGGCCTGATCCGACGTTTGTCGGTGTCGCCCGTTTTGAGTTGTCGTCAACCACAGAGTCGTGAATGTCTGGTTCCTTGATGAGTAGGTCGTTGCGCTTTGCGGTCTTGAGCCAACTCACGCTGGGAGGTTTTCTCGCCTTGTGCGTGGTGGTGACGCCCAGGTTCGCTCTCGGCGCTAACGAGGGAGGTGTGAGCAACTATGGGGTGCACGGCTCGACTGTCATCCCTTACACGCTTGCATTCGTTGGTTCCGCCGGCTTTCTGTTCCTCGCCGGTCGAGGTCTGCGCTACACGAACGGCTTCGGGCGCGCCGCGTTCGGCTTCGAGGTCGTCGCCTTGATGCTCGTCGTCGTCCTCGTCTCTACGTACCCCTACAAGATCGACGCGACGTTGGCGGACGTGCATCTAGGTGCGGCGATCCTGCTGTTCTGCGCAGAACTTCCGCTTGTTGGCGGGCTTGCGTTCGCTTTGAGATCGAAGCGGCGGCAGGTTATGGTCTGGCTCGCCTGGTTGGGCGCGCTGGGCTGGTTGTCCGGTGCCGTCATAGCGGTCGTGACCCTGCTCGGCTTCACGCACATTCTCTTTGTCGGGCAGGCGGTCATGAGCGCAGGATTCGCAGTCGTCGTCGTTGCGTCGCTCCAGGCTGAAGTAGCTCCCCTGCGACATCGCTAGCGCTGGTAGTCCATTCGGTCTATGCGTCGACTGCCTCGCCATCGGTACCTGCGCCGCCGACTGCAGGCCCACCGAGAAGAACGTCGCGAATGTTGTCCACTTGCTCGGGGCGCACGAGCGCACTCACGACGTCGCCGGGATGCAGTACGGTGTCGCCGTTGGGAAACAGGAGGCTGTCCGCACGGTGCACAGAGACGACGACACAGCCTTCGGGCAAAAGTCGGTCTCGCAGCGCTCGCCCGACAAGCGGCGAGTCCTCGCCGACGCGCTCCTCGAGCGCTGATGCCTTGCCGGCCACCTGCGACAAGCGCCCGAGGTTGGTCTCGAGGGCGCCGTGGTAGGCCTTGACCACGTCGGAAGTGGCGAGGATGCCGCCCACACGGCGCTCGGCGTCGAGGACGGTCGCCCAACCGCTCGCACCAGAAAGCGCCTCCAGCGCGGTGTCCAGGTTTGCCCGCATCGGAACCGTGGAGGCCGTCGGGTCTGCGAGGCGTCCGACGTTCGTGTCGGGGCGCTGCTGCGCCTCTTCTGAGATGCTCACACGGTCGACGACACCGACGAAGCGTCCCTGTTCGTCGATCACCGGAGCTCCGGGTAGGTCATCGTGGTCGAGTCGCGAAGCGGCTTCTGCTGCGCTCATCTGCTCGCCGAGCACTACGCGAGGTGTGGTCATAGCCTGCACGACGGTCACCGCTGCGAGCATGGGTAGGCCGAAGCCGAAGCGCTGGGAGGGTGATTCGGCTCGGCTCTTAAGCTGACTGCGGTATATGGTGGCGTCGCTGTGACGGACGATCAGATATGCCAGTCCGACTGCCACCATCGCCGGAGCCAGCAGGGTGAGCGAGCCGGTCATCTCTGCCACCATCAACATGATGGCGAGTGGCGCACGCGCGATCGCCCCGAAGCAGGCCATCATTCCCACGACAACGAAAGCTGCGGGGCCATGCGGTACGCCGGGAGCGATCGGCTCCAAAAGTCGCCATACTGCCGCCCCAGTGAACGCACCGATCACCATTCCCGGCCCGAAGATTCCTCCGGAGCCGCCGGACCCGATCGACAAAGAAGTTGCGAGGATGCGAGCGAAGGGCAGGAGCAGCACTACCCACAGCGGTATGGACGCCAAGGACGGCCCGAGGGCTTTTTGAACCCAGCCGTAGCCGGTGCCGAGGACTTCTGGCATCGCCAGAGCCATCAGGCCCACGAGCAGGCCGCCGACGGCGGGCTTGAGCATGCGGGACCCGGGCAGGCGGCGGGTCAGGTTCACCATCGCGTAGAAGCCGCGACTGTACGCAAGCCCGACGAAACCCGAGACCACGCCGATGACGGCGAACCAGACCAGTTGGATGGGTTGGTGGAACTGGTAGCTCGAAGCGACGTAGCCGAACAGCGGCGTAAACGTTTCGATCAATCCGAAGACGGTGTACGCGATGACCGAGGCGATAAGACCCGGGATGAGAGCTTCGACTTCGAAGTCGTCGCGGTACACGATGTCGGCGGCCAGGACCGCTCCTCCGAGGGGCGCCCCGAAGATCGCCCCGATACCCGATCCGATTCCGACTGACACCGCCACCCGGCCGTCCTCGGGGGATAAGTCAAGCACCCGGGCGAGTAGTGAGGCAAAACCCGCCGAGATCTGCGCGGTTGGTCCCTCCCGCCCACCTGAGCCGCCCGAGCCGATAGTGAGCGCCGAGGCGACGATCTTGACCATCACGGCGCGAGCGCGGATCATGCGGGGGTTCTTGTGCACGGCGTCGATGGCCGCGTCGGTGCCGTGCCCTTCAGCTTCTGGTGCCACGAGAAAGACCAGCACCCCCGACAGCAGGCCGCCGAGGGCGACCACGAGAGGGATGGCCCACGGCCGAGCGAAGTAGCCGCTTCCCGCTGCGTTACCTTCCCCGGCGGGAGTGGGCACGCGGTAGCCCGCGAGCGTGCCCAAGAAGAAGTGGGTGGAGATGACGAGAGCGTTGTAGAACACGACAGCTCCGAGACCGGCTATGAGCCCGATGGCGCCGCCGAGCACGACCCACTTGCGAAGGTACGACGACCGCTCGATCCAAGCCCCGAAGCTGGCCGCACCGGCGCGCAGCCGGCGTGTAACTACTGCAATAGGCCCCCTGTCCGCCCGGGCTGTCACTCACGCCATCCGAGCGACCAGTCCTGCTCGGGGATCTCCCCAGCAGCTTCCGCGAATGCCCGTAGTGCGACCACCAACTTCTCGCGCCCGGCGGACGGCATCGCCCCAAGGATCCGGCCCACTTCGGCTCTGCGTTGCCGGGTGACCTGGCGTAGGAGCACCCGGCCCTGGTCGCTTATGACGATGTCGAGAGCGCGACGGTCGTCGTCTGGTCGGTTGCGTTCGATCAGGCCCTTGCGCACCAGTCGGTCGCACATCCGTGTCGCTGTGGATGGAGACACGTCCAACGCGGCAGCCAGGTCGGCGGCGCGCTGGCCGCCACGGCTAGCAAGGACCACCAAGGCCCGATACTGCGTCAGTGTGATATCTGAGCCGATGCCAGCGAGAGACCTGGCTGCCACAGCCACCAATGCTCGGCTTGCCGACACGACAGCATCGACTACTTCCTCGTCAGACACCGTCAGTTTTTCTGGCATGTGCACTAGCGTACCATTGCATACTGCATGTATCTCAAGTCAGGACGATTCCACCACGGGCGGGCTCAGAAGGCTCATGTCCGAGACTGACGCTCAGCTGAAATCCAGCTAGCACCTGGTTGATCGCTTTTCTAACGGCATCCGTGCTTGAGCGACTTCGCACGCTCGACGCGGACCGCATTCGAAACCCGCGCGGGTGACCGACGCCGGCCTCGCCAGGCTTCTTCCCCTGACTATCGCCACCCCCATCACAGCGGCCGCCGTCGCCCCATTGGTGGCGCGGGTTTCGAAACGGGCCTCCATTGCCGTGTGCCTTGCGGCCACCGCCGCCGCCGGGGTCCTACTTATGTTGATGGCTCCCACTGTCTGCGCTGTCCAGCGGTACCGGTGGCACCATACGTATGTGGAGAAAACGACGCTGTACCTACCAGAAGACCTCAAGGCGGCCGTCAGGCGAGCTGCCGCAGAGCGCGGTGTCTCCAAAGCAGAGATCATCCGCGAATCGATTCGCGTGTCGGTCGGCAGCGTTCGCCCCAGTCCTCGTGGCGCTCTTTACTCGAGCGGGCAGCCGATCGCCCGCTATTCCGAGGAGCTGCTTGTTGGTTTCGGAGATCGCTGAGCGGTGCCCCAGTCATAGTGGAAACCAGCGCTCTGCTGGCGTTCTTCGACGCATCAGAGCCCGGTCACCACGCGGTTGTCGCGAGCCTCGATCATCGACATTTCGACGTCTTGCGGGCGTCTGACGGTGGCTACTTCGAGGTGCTCCCGCGCTGATAGGAGCTACCCATGAGCGGGTGGGCAGGTAAGAATCTAGGTGAGTCCTGAAGTAGGGGTGGTTGCGTGGCGCCGGAGCCGGATGACGAACCGCCGGCGTTGCGGTCGAGGGCCCACCGGTTTGCGGTGAAACCGCCTTCCGCCGACGCACGCGGCCCGGTGGCGGCGCCCGTGGCTCTCGCCTAGAAGTTTTCAGGTTTAATAATCAAAATGTTGACACTTTCGAGAGTAGATCGTACGATTCGGAGATGGCCAAGCTAACGGTAAACGGCACCGATTTAGAGGTGAAGTTGTCTCCTTGGGAGAAGCTTGGAGCGATGAGAGGGGATGTAAGTGTTCCTTTGGGGGCAGTGAGAGAAGTCCGGCTCAGTGGGGAGCCATGGCATGAGCTGAGAGGCATCCGAGCGCCCGGCACGGGGATTCCGGGGGTCATCGCTCTCGGCACAAGACGCGGCGACGGGCTGCGGGATTTCGCTGCGGTGTACGGGAGGCGCCCCGCCGTCGTGGTGGAAACCAATGGCGATCCGTTCGACCGCCTTGTCGTGTCGTGTTCGGACGCAGCTGATCATGTCGAGCGAATCGCGTCGGCGCTGCGAGGCGGCAACCGTTGATTGAGCCGTCGGCTGCCGGTCGGCGGCGACTGGGTCCCGAAGAGGCGTTCCGTGGGTTTGGGTGGGCTCGAAGTCGTGTTCGAGGCCACTTGTAGCCGCTTTCGAGGCCACGTGTAGCTAACTGTGACCGTAATTGCACATGCTAGGTGCAATTACGGTCACAGTCTTGAGAAAAAGGGGTGATTCGCGGCCCCAGGCGACGCAACCTGCCTATGAAGCTGATCTGATGCCTTCGAAAGCGACGCGGGTCACGGTGTCCGCGATGGACCGTCCAGCGTCGTTGCTTCTAGGTCGGTACCACTCGACGAGCGAGTTGACCAGGCCGAAGAGGAGCCGGGCGGCAACGTTGGCGTCTATGTCAGAGCGGATGTCGCCGTCTGCGATGGCCTCTTGGAGTAGCGCTGCGACCTGTCGGTCGAGGGCGCGACGCCGCGAAAGGGCGCGCCGCTCGACGGCGGTATTGCCGCGAACCCGGAGCAACAGCGTGACGTAGGGGAGCTCGTCGACGAGCACGAGGACGCTGTCGTGTACGAGGCGCTCGAGCTTTGCGACGGCCGGCGCTTGGAGGGCCTGTACTTCCTCCGCCACGGCGAACAACCCTCGGTGTGCCCGCTCGAGGGCAAGCTCGAGCAGCGTTTCCTTGCTCTCAACGTGGTGGTAGATGGCCGACTTGGAGATGCCGAGGCGCTTCGCAAGATCGCCCATGCTTGTCCCGTCGTAGCCTCTCTCGTTGAACACCTGCACTGCGACGCCGAGGAGGGAGTCGAGGTCGTAGCCGGGGCGACCCGGGCGGCCCGCCCCGTTTACGGCCATGCTTGCGCCGAGCGGCGATGCGAATGCGGTCGTGTGTTCAAGTCCTGCCATCCGTCAAAGCTTTGCCTTACTGAACGATCGGTCGCTAATGTATGTCCGGTTCGATCGTACTCAGCGGAGGGGGTCCACACGTGCCGGAAGCCTTGCCGAACCGTGGGGCCTCTACCGAGAGCCTCGAAGCAATCGAGCGGGCATCGCTTGACGAGCTCCGGGAGCTGCAGCTTGTCCGCCTGCAATGGTCGCTCCGCCACGCCTACGACAACGTCGCCCACTACCGCCGTGCGTTCGACGCCGCAGGGGTGCACCCGGACGACTGCAAGGCGCTCGAGGACCTGGCCCGGTTTCCTTTCACGACCAAGCAGGATCTCAGGGACAACTACCCGTTCGGGATGTTCGCCGTAGCGCAGTCGGAGGTAACGCGCATCCACGCCTCGTCGGGTACGACGGGCTTGCCGACCGTGGTCGGCTACAACGCTGCGGACATCGCTACCTGGTCGACGCTGATGGCCCGATCGATCAGGGCGGCAGGCGGCCGTCCCGGCGACAAGGTCCACGTCGCGTACGGCTACGGGCTGTTCACCGGTGGCCTCGGCGCCCACTACGGAGCGGAGGCGTTGGGCTGCACCGTCATCCCGGTGTCGGGTGGCATGACCGAACGCCAGGTGCTTCTGATCCGTGACTTCGCCCCCGAGGTGATAATGGTGACGCCGTCGTACATGTTGGCGATCCTCGACGAGATGGAGCGCCAAGGAATCGATCCGAGGGAATGCTCGCTCGAGGTCGGGATCTTCGGAGCCGAGCCGTGGACCAACGACATGCGAGCAGAGATCGAGGACCGCCTCCAAATGCACGCCGTCGACATCTACGGACTCTCGGAGGTAATGGGCCCGGGCGTCGCTCAGGAGTGCGTCGAGACGAAGGACGGGCTGCACATCTGGGAGGACCACTTCTATCCGGAGGTAATCGATCCGGTGTCTGGGCGAGTGCTTGGCGACGGCGAAAGAGGGGAGTTGGTGTTCACGTCGCTCACCAAGCAGGCGATGCCGGTCATTCGTTACCGCACCCGCGACCTCACGAGGCTGATGGAGGGCACGGCACGCCCGATGCGCCGGATGGAGAAAGTGACGGGGCGTTCCGACGACATGATCATCTTGCGTGGCGTCAACCTCTTTCCGACTCAGATCGAAGAGCTCGTCTTGCAGACACCAGCGCTCTCCCCGCATTTCCAGTGTGTCTTGACCCGCCCGGGCCGGATGGACGAACTCACAGTCCGCGTGGAACGACGCCCACAGGTGGCAGCGGCCAGTGCTGGGTCCGAGCTTGCGAGGCTTGTAAAGGACCGTATCGGCGTGACCGTAAACGTGGAGGTCGTCGAGCCGGGAGGTATAGAGCGTTCTGTGGGAAAAATGCGGCGGGTACTCGACGAGCGCCCGACTCGCTGAGTCGAGACTGATGGCAGTCGGGCGGCCCACGCACGGGGGTTTGGCTTGCGAGCTAGCGAGCTGTGAACTCGGGTTTCTCCTTTGCCAGGAACGCGTCCACCGCACCTCGGTGGTCGGCTGTAGCCCCGAGGGTTGTTTGGTCGCGCTGTTCGCAAGCGAGGACGTCCGGCCACGGCGCCCCCCAAGCGTCGCGAATTGCGCGCTTTGCGACGCCGTAAGCGAGGGTCGGCCCCGCAGCCAAACGGGTGGCCAAGGCCTGGACTTCCGCGTCGAGGACGTCGGCGGCTACCACACGGCCGACGAGCCCCCACGCCAACGCGTCGTCTGCGCTGAACGCCTCGGAGAGGAGCACCAGTTCGCTGGCTCGCGCGACCCCGAGCGCCCTCGACAGCGACGCCGATAGGCCGGAGTCGGGTGTGAGGCCGATGGCGCAAAAAGCGGTGGTGAAGCGAGCGCCGACGGAGGCCACCCGGATGTCGCAAGCGAGTGCTATTCCGAGCCCGGCACCTGCGCACGCCCCGTTGATAGCGGCAATGACCGGCTTTCGCATCGTTGCGAGGGCCGTGACGACAGGGTTGTAGTGATCGGCGATAGTCGCGAAGGCTGTGGCGGCGCCGTCGGCCAGCGCTGTATGGTGCTCGGCGAGGTCCTGGCCGGCGCAGAATATTCGCCCGGTACCGGTCACGACCACGCAACGCACGGAGTCGTCGTTGGCAGCGTCAGTGCAAGCCTGCACCAACTCCTCCTTGCCGGCAGCGTCGAGTGACGGCCTGGTCAAGGTGATGGTCGCGACAGCGCCGACGGTCTCGTAGCGCACGCTCTCGCCCCGGTATGACTCGGAATTGTCCACGAGAACAGGCTAACATGCTGACCGAACGTCCGGTCGGAAACCATCCGGCCCGCGCTAGAGGGAAACGCCTATGCCTGCACCTAGCAGCCACGTCGTCGAAGTCCCCGGAGACGAGTACGCCGCCGGTGACGAGAACGTCGCCAGGGACGAGCGAGCCCACTTCGATGCGCTCATAGCTCGAGAGCAGCGCATCGAGCCTCGCGACTGGATGCCCGACGAGTACCGCAACACGTTGATCCGCCAGGTGGCCCAGCACGCCCATTCCGAGATCATCGGCATGCAGCCGGAGGGGATGTGGATCACCCGGGCTCCGTCACTGCGTCGTAAGGCGATCCTCTTGGCGAAAGTGCAGGACGAGGCAGGCCACGGTATGTACCTGTACTCCGCCGCGGAGACC
>JAKCEB010000192.1 GCA_021838305.1 Actinomycetes bacterium
GTGCCGAAAAAATGGACAGTACGGCGTAGTAGGTAAGAGCTGCTGCCGTGTCGGGGAGGTTGTCCTGACGAAACTCCCTATATATGCGCTTCAAGGTCACTGTGCCCGAGCCCTTAGGGGCATGTGGTCGCCCGTTGGTAAGTACCCGGAGGATTCTTCGTCGGGGCGCTGGTCGCTTCGAGCATGCACGATTTTACCGGACAAGTTACTAACGACCTCGGCTGCGAGCGAGGATCTGCCGGCTCGACGAGCATCGGGCCCGACAACCTCTTCGTCTTCTTCATTGGGCGTCACCTGCGGTGACACAGTCCCCCGAGGTCGTCCCTCCCCGGCCAGTCCGTACGCCACTGGGAGACTTCGCTATCCGGATCGCCAGGAAGGACAAATGGTCTACGGCAGTCTTCGCGTGGACCTTCTTGAAGACGGTTGGGAAATTAGCCCAAAAGACGCAAAGATCCAAAACAGCAGGCGGAGGTGACATCCTTCGTTCACGGAGGCTCGCGCCTCTACCCACGCGAAAGCCGTGGTAGTGCGCTCTGCATTATGCGGCCGCTATGGCGCTGCACTACTCATAGACGGCCACCGCTCGAAGTCGGGTCAATAATGACTGCGAGTTGCGGCGGCACCCTGTACGGGCCCTGCTCAACCTGGTCCGAGCTCGGTCGTCAGCGTCTCGACCGTCCAAGTGGGACAGCCGCAGCCGAGGAAGTCGTGGTCGCCCGTCAGGATCGCAGCATCAAGAGCAAGGGCAAGGGCAACTGGCGCCCAGTCGTGAGGGTCCCTGGGAACCCGTCGGCGCGCCGAATGTTCCATGTGCTCGTAGAAGGTCCGGGGAACGACCTCGAACACGTCGCCCTGGACGAACTCGTGAACAGCATCGAGCAGCCTCTTTCCCTGCTCGCTCGACAGGCGCCCTTGGCCGACAATGGCGGCGACCCGCTTCTGCAACTCATGCCGCGCCTCCTCCCACTGCTCCTCGGCAACCAGGCATTGGAGGTCAGGGTGGGCGAACAGCTCCCGGCCTCGCCGACGCAGCAGCTCAGCCACAAGCACGCTCGCATCGACGACAACGATCACTCCGGCAGCGCCCGCCGCAGGTCGAACAGCTGGGCCAGCTCCTCTTCGGTCACGCCGGTCTCCTCAAGGATCACCTCGACAGAGCGACCGAGCCGCTCGATGGCGCGCCTCGCCTGCTCCCGGTCGCCTTCGACGGGGATGTAGAACCCGATCACCTGGCCGTGCTTGCTCACGGCAACGGGATCCGAGCCCGACAGGTAGGTGGTGGCGTGGTCGCGGAACTCCCGGACACCAACGTTCTTCAGCTTCGACATTGTGGTCACCTCGTGGTCACACCATACCAGAGCTTCGTCCACCGACGCCCGACAACGGTTGAGCCCCATTGAGTGGTGTACGAGTTGTCGAGGCCAGCCGGCCTCCGTTCGCTCGGTTGGAGAGGGTGGGACAGGGGCGGACCTGGTCAGGCCGTAGTAGCGATGGCCGTTGTGCGGTCCGGTGCCCCATATCCGCTACGGCGATACAGGGCCGCGCGAAGCTCGCGGAAGCGGCTCGCTGCGCAAGGGAACGGGGACCTGATCCCGTGTCAGAAGCGCCTCACGCCGCGACAGATAGGGGACGTGGGCTGCTTTCCGACACGTTCCGCACCCACGGCGCCTGGCCGCCGCGGCAGTTCGTAGAACAGACGATCGACAACGAGGGACTCGATCCCGTCGCCATCGTGGCCAGACTTCCGACGCTTGGGCGCAGTCGCGGAATTTACGGCCTCACCTACGGACTGGTCTGGACGCGCGGCAATTTCGGCTCGCTCTACCAACCGAGCGACCCCGTCGGGCTGACCGTCGCTGGATGGCACCAGGCGGGTGCCGAGGACATCGTGAGCTTGTTCCTCGGCGTGTTGGGACTCGCGACGCGCAAGCTCCGAGAATTCGTCCCCGATCCGGTGCACGTCGTCGATATCATCCTCACGAGTGGCGACGTGCGCTCAGAACTCGGTCCGAGCCTCGACGGCGCCCTCCCGCTGCAGAGCTCGCAGCTCGATGAGGTGCTGAGTCAGGAGCCGTCGATGTGGTCCGGGTCCCGCGGCCTCATGGAGGACGGCGAGTGGCGCTGGCAGATAGGCCGAGAGTTTCGTCGGTACTACGACGTCTCCACCGTCGAACGGTATGTCGACGAGATCAGGCTCGTCGCGGTGGAGAGCGTGTTAGCCGCGGACGCGCTCATTCCGTTTCTCCCAGCACCGCAGGTCGTCGAGGACGAAGGTCATATGAGCGACAGGGACGTCGTGGTCGATGTACCCGCAGTCCCGAACAACGCTCCGACACCCGAACCAAAGCAGTTGTTCCTCTCGTGGGGTCGCCTTGCGAGCAAGACGATCGCCACAGCATTGACCCCGATCCTCGAAGCGAAGTTGCCGGGAGTCAGCGTCTTCTTCTCTCCGAGCAGCATCGAGCCCGGCGACGATCCATCGACCGAGCTGTTTGACGTCGGGCTTCGTTCGTCTCAAGCGCTCGCTGTCGTATTGATATCCGAGGGCGCCGGAAGTCCTTACGTGATATGGGAGACCGCTGCGGCATGGGGGCGTGGCCAGCTCGTCATTCCGATGTTCGTGGACATCAAACCGAGCGCAGTTCCGGGTCCGTTGGCGAGCGAGGTACAAGGTATTCGCCTCGAGGATCCTCCCGATCTCACACGGGCAATCGCACGACTCCAACGTCACTTCGAGATCGTCGCAGAGGCAGAGCTCACCGAGGACGAATGGGCCTCGCTGGAAGCGGCCGTGCACGCCGTGGCCGTCCTTGCCGAGGAGCAGCGTGGTGCGGATCTCGGACGCGAGGAGGCGGCGACAGCGCCTGAGGCATCTGGCGGAGCGTAACCTGCACTCCCCATATGCCCCGTCGCGAGCTGCCGATCTACCACTGCGGACCGACGAGCCGGCACCAGCCGCCTGACGCGGAACAACCCGACGTGATCCTCCGAGTCGCGATCGCCGCACCGAATGTCCTGCCGGTCCCCTACGCTCCAGAGGGAATCAGCCGGCTCCGCGGCGAGAGTCGAGAGCAGGCCGTCACCAGCGCGCTCAGAGCATCACCAGTCACAGCCTGACTTCAGAACCAACGCGACACGTGGCATCGCCAGGATGATCCGGCCCGCAAACCCTACGGAAACGGCTATCACGACCTTTGCGAGTACCGCTTCCTGCCGACGTGGCCGCCCTCTGTTTCGCGGCGACCTGCGATCCAAGCGCGTCTCGCCGTGGCGACGGGGACGCTCAAGCTGTAGCCGAAAGAGACGGACGGCGTGACCGTGATTCAAGTGGCGTGCGACCTGATGCTCAGTCTCTTGGAACTGGACCACAAACGAATGGTCGGGGCGCTCCGACACGGCCAAGGAGGTCTCACGGCCGAGATCATCGGACCTGATGGAGCCGAGCGTTACCACCAGACCCCCCCCTGACACTCAGCTTGTCCGCCACGGTGCGCTCTTCCGGCTTCAAGCCGAAGCCGCCGATGGCTGGCTATGCGTCCACTCCGATTATCGGCGCGGATCCAAGGGCCTGCTGATGGACGGGCTGATGGACCGCTTTCGCGGAGATTTCGGCGACTTGATGATCGAAGTGCTCCCCTGTCAGCTGGCGGCAGCCTTTCGCGAAGCGGTGGAACACGATCGGGTGCAGAAGCTGAAACTCGTACGTATGGATTCTCCCACCGATCGGGCCACTGAAGCTCTCAACAAATGGGTACGCCGAAATGCAAACGCCAGGCTCGAACTGGACATCATGAGCACTGCCCGACTGTTGCCAGCCTTGATCCAGCAACGCCTCGGTGGCGATCACGACTCGATCACCACCATCCTTGAGTTCAACGGTATCCACTTCGACCAGGCCAAGGTAGAGGTCGAACTGGCGGACGGGGCGGCGAGGACCTTCAACATCGAGCGCCCCGAGAGCGGCCACCCGCTGACGGAGGATCTGTCCGGACTCGACCTTCGCGATGGAGACCCGACCGAGGCCAGTCTCTTCGCCGCGCTTCGAGCCGTGCTCGCGGATGTCACTGGCTGATCCTACGATCGCGTCATGGCCACGGGTGACCTCAAACCTGATCCCCGCCCGATCATCTCGGCGCATCACCGGACCTACATAAACGTCGCCACCGGCCAGCGGCGATGGCAGGACTACGCCCTCCTCGATGGCGTTCCCGTAGTGATCGCTGCCCTGCTTCTGTGGAAGAACGGTTGACCTCGCCACGGTGGCCAGCGTCGGCTTGCTGACGGTTTCAGCCCTCTTGAGTGCCTTTCTGTTCGGCCTCATGCTCCAGGGAGCCGATCGGGCGGCGACTTGGGCCGACAGCGCCCCCGAGCGAGGGCGTGCCACCTCGGACCACGCCACGTATCTGGCCGAGCTGGCAGCCAACGCCGGGTACGCGTCACTGGTCAGCATCCTTACTTCTGTTGCCTTCGTGGTCGCAAGCACGAGTCACGGCTGGGTCCTTCGAGTCGCAGCCGCGCTCGGGTTGGGGCTCGGCTCACACCTTGTTCTCACCCTCTTGATGGTCATGAAGCGGGTCTTCAACCTCACCCTCCAGCGTCTCCGAATCGCACGGACCACGGGGGCGAGCCCACGCGATCACCCCCCCCGGCCCGAGTCCCATCAAGCGGGTCTCGTAGTCCGTCAACTGGGGCGACACCCGGTAGCAGCTTTCGGTTTTTTCGATTTTTGCTATCATGGAGGATATGAAGCCGGCCAGCCGAGCTCCCGGCGAACCTTCGACCGCCACCGTCGACCACGGGCGTGACGAGGACGTCGTCTTCCCTCCCGAGGACCTCGACCAGCTCCTCGACCTCGCCCGTTTCTTAGAGGGCCACACCGAGCCAGGCCTGCTTCTCGGCCCTGACGGCGAGCAGATCCCGCTGCCGGCCGAGGTCTACCGCGTCCTGCGCCAGGTGGTCGACGTCATGCGTCAGGGGAAGGCCACTCTTGTCGCGCCCCAAGGCCTGCTCCTCACTACCCAGGAGGCAGCCGATTTCCTCGGGATCAGCCGCCCCACCCTCGTCAAGCTGCTCGAAGACGGCGCCATCGCCTTCGAGAAGCCGAACCGCCACC
>JAKCEB010000022.1 GCA_021838305.1 Actinomycetes bacterium
CCAGGCGACAGGTATGGGTGTTGACCGCACCCGTATGGGCAGGTTTGCTCGCCGAGGTTAGTGGCCGTGGTGGCGACGGTGAGCCCGTTATCTCCCAGCTCGTAGGCCACCTGGATATCGAGGGTAAACGGGTAGCCTTTCAGCGGGTACAAGAGCGTGCCCATGGTGACCCGAGACTCGAATTGCTCCACGTTTTGCCAGGAGCGCCAGCGCAGGAACCCGTGGATAGCGTTGCGCTTGTCCGGCTCGGTTAGGGGAACCTGATAATCGACGCCATCGAAGCGGTACCGACCGTCGCCGAGCCGGTTGGGCCACGGGATGAGTGGTGTCCCGTGTGCCCCGTCGCACATCGAGTCGAGCGGGTAAGGGTCGAGGACCGGGCGTCCGGACACCTCGTAGGTGCGTATCCCGCCACCGACCTCCACGATGGTGGCCCGCTGTTCGCCGTGACTGATCTCGAACTGGCGGCCCGACGGCGGAACGCCTGCCGCCTGAACATGCGCGAACTTACGTATCACCACGGTGTTCAGGCCTTCCGGCCGGTCACTTTGTCACGCAGGCGATCAAGTCCCGCAGTGAATAACCCGCGGGTGAGGAGACCCAGCCGTCGCTGCGGGCCATTTGGGTGAGGACGCGTCGGTGCGATCTTTTTCGCCATCGTGAACTTGAAACCAAGCACCCAGCCTCCCGGCCAGGGCGTCGCCTTGCGGATCGCAGGAAGGATCGAACGCTCCTCGAAGGCCATGTGGGCACAGGCGAGACTGCTGAACTCCAACGCAAGGGGCCGCAGTGAATCGCCCTTGCCGAACCTGAGGGCATCGAGAACGATCTTTGCCTCGTGCTCTTGGCGGAGCCCTTCCTCGGCAAGACTGTGGCCTTCCGGGACACGCCTGCGGACGGCCGGCCACAGGACTAGTTCTTCGGCCGTTTCGTGGCGAGATTCCGCTGCGATCAAGAAGTCAGCGACGTGCCGTCGGGCGGTGTCGTCGTAGCTGACCTGGGCAGGATCGGCGGTTAGCTGATCGATGAGCCCTTGAATGTATCGGTGGTCCTGTTGGATGAGGGTGTACAGGTTAGGAATGCGACTCCTCCCCAACTAGCGCCGGCGACCAAAGGTGTCGCGGAGACGATCCACCGGTCGCAGCATCGCAGCTGCGAAATGGGTGCCGACGCTGAAGCGGGGCGCGTGCGGGTGCGGTCGGCTCGGCGCCTTGCTGCTTGCGGCGCGTAGGTCGGCACCGAAGCGGGTCAGCTCCTCAGGGGCTAGGTGTCGACGAAGTTGAGGAAAAAGGTTCCGTTCCTCTTCAACGATATGCGCCCGCGCTTTCGTGATTACCTTGACGAGTAACTCGCCACGATAGGATTCGTCCGGCCTCCTGCGATCGATTTCCGTTAGCAATGCAGCGATTTCGACGTGATCACCAATGTTGCTCCTTGCCAGCTCGTTACCGTCAGGTAGACGGGTTTCGATGAAGGGGTAAAGGTACTCGGCCTCTAGCGCGTCATGGACCGAGAGGCAGCGGATGATCTCATTCACAACAGGTGTCTCCTCCGAGACGGTCTGGCCGTCGACGGATTTGAACAGGGCTTCGCATCGTCGGTGATCCTCGATGAGGAAGTCAACCCCGTCGCCGTCGTCGCAGTTCCTGTCTATCTGCATCGTCTCGCGACCTACCCGTATCGGCTCGTCTTAGAACACGGCTTCCACACGCGACGGGCGGCTGGCGAGGAGTGCGCGTGCGACGTCGTCATTGAGGCGCAGCCGGGCTAACTGAGACTTTCTTGATCGGTAACGCACCGGTAGCGGCGAGTCTGATGGCGAAAAGGATGGCAACCATACCGATTATCTGAGAAAACGAGGGGCGCTCCGCTAATACGACTGCGGCCAGCACAACTGATCCGACTGGCTGCACAAGCAGGATCGCCCCGAGGACGGACGCCTTGAGCAGCGGCATCGAGACCGTGATCAACAGCCATCCGACTACCTGAGAGCTGACAGCGAGGACTGCGAGCCAACCCAACGCAGGCCACGGGCGGCCGATCGCGAATCCAGGCAAGGCGACGGCCATAACTGCAGAAGTGACTGTCGCCCCGAAAGTAGCCTCGAATAGCACCTGCGCGGCTCCGGAATTTTCCGCCGCTCTTTCTGGTACGGACACCGCTTTTGGACTTCTCGCCTCCCTGATTATCAACAAGAACGCCGAGTAGAACACCGACGACGCCAGTCCGAACAGAGCGCCCTGCAGCGGGCGGCTGGTTCCCGGTCCCGCTCCGAACGCCCCGGCGGTGAGAACCACCCCGCAGATCATCGCGGGAACTGCGTATACGAACCTTCGGCTCGGGCGCTCTCCGAACACTCTCCACGCGAACAAGGCGACCAACACGACTTGCATGTTCGCGAGCACAGTCGCCATCCCGGCGCCGACAGCCGAAATGGTATGGGACCACGCGACCAGATCGGCTGCGAAGAAAACCCCGGACCCACGGGCCAGCCACCTGGAACGCTGACCAAGTCGCTGCACCCCGCGCCTGCGTTCCAGCAATACCAACCCGCCGAGCAGCGGGAGAGCGAAAAGGCACCTAAACAGCGAAGCGGCAACGGCCGACGATCCTGCAAGGCGCATCAACACGGCTGAGGAGGCGATGCATAGTGCGCCAGCGACGGCCTTCACCGTCGGCGAAGTCGAGTCGAACACCACGTGACAATTTATCCATTTTAGTCAAAGCAACCGAGCCGTCACGAGTCGTGGAGAACGGCAGCCATACGGTTCGCCCACTTCCCGGACATGTTGACGCCGAGCGTCGCCGCTACCTCCTCCGCCGTCGACGGGCGTTTGTCGAGCAAGCGCAGGAGGCCTTCTCCGCTCAACAGTTTCTCCGGGACTTTTCCAGTTGCGTTCGCTGCGTCGAGCGAAACTTGGATGGCTTGTCTTGCAATGCGACCAAGCGCGCCGGGCGCAGCGCGAACACAGTCGGCGCAGACACCAAGCCGGCGCGACGACGCACCTTTGAGCGGCTCGGCGCAATGCGCGCACGAGCTGATCGAATGTGGAGCGACCCTTGCAGCTGCAGGACGGCTTGCGGCACCGGTCGGCCGGCCGCTGGTCCGTGTCGGCTTGGACGTTCTGCGAGGCGGCGCGAGAGGCGACGGGAGCGAGGTTGCAGATTTGGCGGACAGCTGCTCGAGGTATGGGCTCGGTCGGTTGTCCCAATTTCTGGCGTTCTGCGCTGCCCAGGTCAGATGCAGCTCCCTTCGCGCTCTGGTTATCCCGACGTGCAGGAGCCGCTCCTCCTCGGCGAGCTGTGCAGGGGTCGTGGCAAAGCTCGATGGGACGCAACCATCGGCCATGCCCACGACGAACACGACGTCCCACTCCAATCCTTTGGATCTATGCAAAGTCGCAAGCGTCACACCGTCGCTGCCCATATCGACATTACGTCTCGCTAAGGCGTTGACCTCCCCGAGAGTGGTGCGGGCATCGCTTGACAACTTACCGCTGCCCCCAGACAACCCTTGGACCAGCTCCGCGAGGGCCTGAAAGGATTCCCAACGCGCACGGGCCGCACCGAGGCCGGCGGGCGGTGAGTCCGGGTCGAAGCCGGCGTCACCGAGTACCGACAAGAGCAGCTCGTTTCCATCTCGGTCCGGCTGGGCTCGAGCCAAAGTCCCGAATCGCGCAAGCACCGAGCGGATCTCCTCCCGCTCGAAGAACGTGACGTCTTCGGCAACCCGGCTGGCTATGCCTGCGCGAGTCATGGCAGCCTCGAAACGAGCCTGGGCCGAGTTGTACCGGTAGAGCACAGCGACCTGCGCCGGCCGGGTTCCGGCCGCAAGCACGCGGCGGATCGCGCCGGCAACCCAGGACGCTTCCGCGGACTCGGTTTCCAGACGGTGCACTTTGGGTGAAGGACCCGCCGGCTGGGTTGCAACCAATGGCTTGGCCGTCCTGTCGACAGCGGCTCGGTTAGCCCACTTGAGGATCTGGGGGCTGCTGCGGTAGTTCCGCTCGAGGTTGATCACCCGCGCCGATGGGTAGCGTCTGGTGAAATCCGTCAGGTAGCCGGGGTCGGCTCCTTTCCAGGAGTAGATGGCTTGGCGCGGATCTCCGACGACGCAGACATCTTGGCCGTCTCCGACGATCGCGTCGAGCAGCCGCTGCTGCGCCGGGTCGGTGTCTTGGTATTCGTCAACGGTTACGTGCGCCCACCGCGATCTCACCCGAAGTGCGGCTTGAGGATCGGCGTGCAGGACATCAGCTGCGATTTCGAGCAGGTCAGCAAAGTCGACACGCTCGATCGCGGCTTTGCGGTTCGTGTAGCGTTGCCATGCTTCGGTCACGGTTCGAGGGTCGACGCCCGGATTGCGGTCGGCCGATGACGACGCCGACTGGTAGTCCTCGGGGCCCACAAGGCGGCTTCTGGCCCACGCGACTTCGTCCGTGACCTCCCGTACGGTCACGTTGTCGGGCTCCTTACCCGTCACGGCGCGAAGGCTGTCGCGCCAGACGCGCCATGAATCGCGCTCCCCTAATACGACGGGCGACTCTCCCGGTCGGCCGGTGACGGCCCAGAACTGGGCTGCGACTCGCAAAGCGCCGGCATGGAAGGTGCGCGCGTCCACCCCAGCCACGCCAAGGCCGCTAAGCCGCTCTCCTAGCTCCGCTGCCGCCTTCTTCGAATGGGTAACGGCCAACGCCCGCTCCGCGTGCAGCTGGCCGGTCATGACTGCGTAGGCGAGCCGGTATGTGACCGTGCGGGTCTTACCAGTCCCTGCTCCGGCGATGATGCATACCGGCCCGAAGATGGCTTCCGCCGCTTCGCGCTGGCTGGGGTCCAGGCCGTCCAGGAGTCCTGACATCTTCCGACATGTTGACGCATGGATGAGACGACCACCAACAGCTTCCCAGGAGTCGTCTCAGCCCGACGGGACAACTGACCACACGGGATGGATCTCCATCCAACCATGATCACTGTCGAGCACGTAGGGGCCGGTCACCACGACCCGAGTACCGACTGCCGGCGTCGCCAAATCTGCGCCAGTGCAGATCCCATAGGAATAGCTCGGTGACCTGTACGCCGTCGGCGGTAGAGGTGGCGGCTCACCCGGCGTGCAGCCCGGTCGGTCGGCCGGGACAATTTCCGTCACGAGGTTCCCGTACTCGTCAGCGACGTTCGCCGAATCGAGCAGAGACGACTCGTCGCTCGGAAGTGACAGGTCGACGTGGACGTCGCCATCGCGTTCGTCACTGACATATGCAACCGTCCCGGTTACCGAGAGACAGGTCTTGACGATGCGCAGCCGGTAAGGGTGGTAGACGTTCGCCAATGGGTCCCCGCTGCGACATTTGCCGTGAGTGAGCGTCGGAGAGGTTGCTGCGAGAGAAGTGACGGTCGTCCGAGTGACCAAGGTCGTCGTAGTCGTCGGGGCGGGGTCGGTGTCAAAGACCTGCACGCTCGACGCCACAGTGGTCGTCCCAATCGTTTCGCCGGTGCGAGTAGCCGGAGCCGTCGTCGATGAGGTCGACCCGCCGCGGTGAATGGCGATGCTCTTCTCGCTCGAATGGACGCCGTATATGACGAAGGCAGTCGCGAGGGCAACAATGACGACCATCGCCAGGTGGCCTCCCCTCCCAGGTTTGCGGTTCGGACCCGTCGTAATGTGATTGGACCGCTTCATCACTGACCTTTCGCAGAGTTGACGACCGAACCGACTTGTCCAGCCGCTCGGCGGATCGTAGCGACGAGGTGAGACCGTCAGTCAGCGAAACCCGCTCCGGCCGCTTGGCGCGCTCTTTCACCTAGGCTTCGAGTGGCGATGATCAAAGAACCCGATACTTTTTCCAGTCAGGCCGATCTCGTCGCTAGACGGCTGTCGGCGGGCCCCGCGACTAGCGGAGCCGGCAGCGGGCGGCAGGTGGCCACCGATGCCTAGCGACCGCGTCGAAGCGCTTCGTCTTTCCGTCTCACGGCTGCACGAACTCACAGCACAGATGGACGAGAATATCCTAACAAGCCCCGCTTACCCCTCCGAGTGGAGCATTGCAGATGTGTTATCCCATGTCGGCTCCGGTGCCGTCATCATGCGCCGGCGCCTCGAGGATACGGTCGCTGGACGCGAAACCCCCGACGATTTCGCGCCCGGAGTGTGGAATTCGTGGAACGCCAAGACACCCGTTACCCAGCGCGACGACGCGCTGATCGAGGACGCCCGCCTCCTCGCCTCGATCCAAGGCGTGACCGCCGCTCAACGGGACGCTTTCAACATGGCCATGGGCCCGATGACTCTCGACTTCGAGGCATTCGTGGGGATGCGCCTCAACGAGCATGGCCTGCATACGTGGGACGTCGAGGTGGCGACCAACCCGGCCGCCACAGTACTCCCTCAGGCGGCGGCTGAGATAGTCGACAATTTGGAGATGGTTGCCCGGCGCACCGCTAAGCCGAACGGCAGCACTGCGAGTATCACAGTTTCGACTACCGAACCCTCGCGGTCCTTCACTATCGCGCTCAACCCTGACGAAGTAGTGTTCTCAGGTTCCACTTCGGCGGGGGACGCCGACGTGGAGATCACTGCCGAAGCTTTCATACGACTCGTCTACGGACGATTGGACCCCGACCACACCCCCGCGCCAGTCGCTGGCGACCGTTGCCTTGACGTACTCAGAGCTGTCTTTCCTGGTTTTTAGCGGAGACTGAAGCTGGGTCGAGGCTTCGGGTGGTAGCCGACGGCAACGGTGGGGATGGGGATAGGGACCTGAGGTATGCCGGAGGCACTACGTCGGGACGGATGCCGGGGCGTTGGCGATGTCAGGAGTTCAGCGAGCCGTTCGACTGTCGGCATATCGAACCCGCAACGGTGGAGCGCCTCTGCCAGGCCCTTACCGATGGTTGCTTGGGCTCTGTGGCCGGCGGGAGTGAGCGTGAGCGCCCGGACGCGCCGTGAAAGCCATTTGGCAAGTTCAGCGGACGACGCAGCGGAAGCCGATATGGCTCGTGGAACTGTCGGCAGGCTGCCTTTGGCGCGCTGCGGGTCGGTAGCGGCGACAGAAGTTGGGGGCGCATAGGAATGATCCGCCTTTGACAATCCACGACGAGTACTCAGGCTGATACACGCTCGCCGAGCAACAAGACCGGTTCCCGTTGTCCTCGGAAGGGGTAGCTGTCCATTCCCAAACGTTTCCGATCATGTCGTACAGGCCATATCCGTTAGCGGGGAAGGATCGCACTGGCGAGGTTCGCTCGTGGACTGCATTGAGGCGTTGGTGTGGAAACTGGCCCTCCCACGTGTTAGCCATTCTCTGACCATCGGGGTACAACTGGTCGCCCCAAGCATAAGCCGTCGGGGGACGGCCGCCACGCGCGGCGAATTCCCATTCGACTTCGGTCGGCAGCTGACGTCCGGCCCAGGCTGCGTAGGCGACGGCGTCTGCGTGGGCGACGTGCACGACCGGGTGATCCGACCTTTCATGGAGGTCGCTGGCTGGGCCTTCAGGGTGGGTCCAATCGGCGCCGGGCATATAGGCCCACCAGTTGCGGACGTCACGGAGGTCAACGGGTCGGTCCGGCGAGAAAAAGACCGACGATCCCGCCACGAGCAGCTCCGTGTCAGCGTCCGGGTAGTCGGCTGCTGCGGGTGTCTGCTCTGCGAGAGTCACGTAGCCGGTGTCGACCACGAACTCAGCGAACTCACGGTTCGTAACCGGGTGACGATCAATGGCGAAGGGAGCAACGGTGACCTCCCGGGCCGGTCGCTCCTCCGGGTAAAAGTCGTTCGAGCCCATCAGAAAAGTCCCTCCCGCCAGTTTGACCATTTCCGACACGGCTGACGGGAGAATGTCATTCACGCGTTAGTCCTTTCGGGTACGTGATCGATCGCCGAGCCCGGAGGGATAAGGGCTTCGCTCTTCACGCTGTCGTCGAAGTTGCGGATTATCCGGTGGGCGTGTTGCATAACCCACCACCGGACGTGGGTCTGATTGACCGCCTCGCGTTCTTTTGGATCCTCGAGGAGGTTTGTTATCCGAGCGAACCCGAGCGGCATTTCTGGATCGTGGAAATGCTGTTGGCGTTTGAAGTTTATTTTGAACTGCGACCATTTCACGGCATGCAGCTCGTCGTTCAACCAGACCATGCAACCCTCTCGATTGGATTTCTCCTCGCCGGTGAAGAAGTCCCTCTGGTCACAGCCATCGATGAGCCTGTCGGTGGGGATCTCTGCACCCGACCAGCGGACCAGGGTAGTGAACATGTCGGTGACGTGGACCATCTCGTTGCTTTCGCGAACCGGGATCCGGCCTGGCCAGCGGATCAGACACGGCGTGCGTATCCCGCCCTCGGCGGAGCTGAAGTAGGAGCCGTCGAAGAAGCCGGCCGTTCCTCGGCCCAACAGGTGGTCCTCGGGGCCGTTGTCGCCGGCCAAGATCACGATCGTGTTCTCTACGATGTCGAGCTCTTCGAGCTCGTCGAGGAGACTACCGAAGTCGTGGTCGAGCTGCAGTAGGCAGTCGCCCCACTCGCCGTTACTACTTTTGCCCCGGAACTCTTGGCGGGCCACCATCGGGAAGTGCATCAACGAATGATTGTGGTACAGGAAGAACGGTTTGCCGTCGGCCACTGAACGGTGCATAAAGTTCTTTGCTCGCCGGTCGTATTCGGCGTCTACCTCGCCTTTGAGCTTCTTGGTCAGCTGCTGATCCAATATGGCCTTCACACCGTCGGCTTTTGTTCCCTCATACATGTACGCGTAGCCGTCACGTTCGCCGTCGTACCACGGATCATCGGGCCAGAGGCACTCGTCGTAGGTGCGAGGCGGCCCGTACCATTCGTCGAAACCGTGATCGGTGGGCCAGCGGCCGTCTTCGGCGCCTATGTGCCATTTGCCATAGCACGCGGTCGCGTAACCAGCCCGGGACAAGATGTCGCCGATGGTCTCCTCCCATGCGACGATCCCGCCGGCGTTGCCGCCCAACGCGATCGTGTGATTGCCCGAGCGAATCGGGTAACGACCTGTCATCAATGCTGACCGGGTGGGGGTGCACTGGGGCTCGACGACGAAATGCGACAGCTTCAGGCCTTCGCCTGCGAAGGAGTCGATTCGAGTGGTGTTGGCTCCGCGAAGAATTCCGCCGCCGAAGCAGCCGAGCTCTCCTAGACCGAGGTTGTCGATGTGAAAGTACAAGATGTTAGGGGCATCAGGCACGATGAATCCTTTCTTCTAGCCCGGCAGCACCGGGCGCATTGGACGGTTTTGCCGATCAGGCTTGAGCCTGTCCTGGCAGGTCGCGTGAGAGGGTGGTGACCAGCTGTAGGCGGTCGGCTCGGTATCTAATTGTTTCCAGGTCGAACGCAGTATCTGCATCCAAGAAGGTGAGGCGCTGCAACAGCAAGAGAGGAGAACCAACCCGGATCTGCAGAAGTCCAGCGACCGTCTCATCGGCGGGGACGGCTTCGATGGTCAACTCTGCGAAGTCGAGCCGGTGACCTAAATGCCTCTCCAGCAACGTGAAGATGTCAATCTGCGCCAGGTCGCTACCGAGAAGAACCTGGCTTGTTTCAGGGCGCAGATAGCTGGTTTCAACTGAAAGCGGAATGCCGCCTACTGAACGGAGCCGTTCTACGAACATCACGTCGGAGCCGTCGTCGACACCAAGTTGACGAGCAACGAACAAGGTGGCCGTCGTCATGCGTGCCGCTAGGACCCGGTTGTCGACCGGATGTTGATGACCGGCCATTGACTCGGCCAATCCCTCCAAGCGGTTGAGTCGCTGGCGGAGCTTCGTACCGGTCACAAAAGTACCGGCGCCAGGAATCCGGGTTACGAGGCCCTCGGCTCGCAACAAGCTCAGTGCCTCTCGAACTGCGTTGCGGCTGACACCCATCTGTGACGCCAGCGCAGTTTCGGCGGGCAACACCGGTCTGGGTGCAGTCAGACCCCCGAATGCCCCGTCTAGAATCTGTTGGCGCAACGTGTCCCTGATCCATCGAGCGGCGTCGGCACGCCGCCCCTCGTACTCCGGCGTTGAGGTCCTCACCGACCGGCGATGGGGTTTGGGGGCCACAGCGACATACTGACACCCCTGAACACGCCCGGCGGTTACGGGGAGGTTACGCCACCACAGTTACCCACGTCAGCGCCGCTCCTGACCCTCATGTCGGCGGGAGCGGCAGAGTAACGCCACCAATGAAATGCGAAGAATTCGAAGTCGCTCGTCGCGATCAGCAAAAAATGAGGGACTTGTGTTGATAAGTCGATCTTGTGGTGGCGAAACGGTGGCGTTCGAACCTATCCGAGTGAGTAATCGGTGGCGGGGTGGTGGCGTAACTCTGCCTTTATGAGGCGGAGATCAAGCGGAAACAGTTGATAGCGAAACTCCTCGGCAGGACGATCATTCGATTTGGCCGTCCTGACCACTCAAGTCGAGGAGCAAGCCATGAGCATAAGCAGTCCGGTAGAGCCACCAACTGTCACCGGCCGGAGCACTCCGCTGGTCATTCGAAACGCCGACGACGTAATCCGCGTAGTCGATGAGGCCAACGCTACTGGCGATCCGCGGCAACGCCGACGAGCAGCCTTTCAAACCCTACTGGTCACAGTGATCGCCTTAGGTGGTGTTTTCGTTGATGCCTACGACTTTTCGAGTATGAGCATTGGTACCATCCAACTGAGACACGTCTTTCACCTGAGCGCCACCCAGGTCGGGGAGGTTTCAGCGGCGATGGCCGGAAGTGCCCTGCTCGGAGCGCTCATAGGCGGGTACTTCGTGGACAAGCTCGGCCGGCGACGCATGTTTTCCCTGGACTTGTGGCTGCTTGTGCTCGCCGCAATCGGCGCGGCTCTCGCGCCGAACCTGGCTACGCTGGTGGGCTTTCGAATCCTCATGGGTGTAGGGGTCGGCCTCGACTTTCCTGTCGCCCTGTGTTTCGTCGCCGAGTTCTCCGACAAGGCGAGGCGCGGCCGGTTCGTCAACTCCAGTTACGCCAACTGGTACCTGGCAGCAATACTCGGCTACGGAGCCGGATGGGTCGGCTACGAACTGGGCGCTGGCGCCTCCCTGTGGCGTTACGCAGTCGGCTTCGGTGCCGTTCCTGCGGCAGTCCTTCTTATCCTACGATACCGGTACATGCTTGAAAGCCCTCTGTGGGCCGCCCATCAAGGCGACTTAAACGAAGCGGCCCGAATCCTGCGACGTACTCGCAGCCTCGACGTCACGGTCGATCCAATCGCCGCTAAGACTGCAGCTGCTACCGTACAGTCCCGTCTTGACGCTAGAGCTACTACCAAAATCCTGTTCAGTCGTCGCTACCGAAAACGGGCGATTCTCTCTGCAGTGATGGGCTGTGCCCAGAGCGTCGAATACTACGCCGTCGTATTCTATCTTCCCGTCATTTCCCAACTGATCTTCGGGCAAAGTCTTCTCAAAGCACTTCTCGGAGGTGCCATATTCAGTGCCATCGGCCTCCTCGGCTCCGTCTTTCAAGCCTGGATTTGCGACCGAACTGGAATCCGACCCCTTGCATTGGTCGGCGCGTTGCTTGCCACAACGGCCCTGATTGGTATCGGTATCGGTCACGCCGACAAGAGCGTCCTCATCGAGGCCCTAATGGTCGGTCTGTTCATGCTCGGCCACACCATCGGCCCTGGCCCACAATGCATGGCGTACGGAACTCTCTCGTTTCCGACCGTCATCCGAGGTTCGTCAGTCGGGTGGACGCAGGGCATGCTTCGAGTCGGCAGCGTCATCGGCTTCGTGATCTTTCCCGTATTGCAGGCCGCGCTCGGCTTCTCGGCCACGTTCACGGCTCTGGCCGTCTGCCCCTTCATCATCCTTGTCGCCACGCTTATTATCCGCTGGGAACCCATCGGCGTCGACATCGAGAAGGAATGGGCCGACCAACAGATCGATCTGATCCTCACTGATGCCGCCACTTCCCTCGAGCCGGTCACTGTCCTCAGTTGAGTAGGTATGTGTGCAAGCTGACGCCAGCGTGGCGCGTTCGACCGAGGGGAGGTATCGGCAGTGTTTCCAAGGCACCTGCGCTACATGCTCATCGCAGTCTGGCCGCCGTCTACCGGGATGATCGCTCCGTTGACGAATGATGCCTCCGGCTCGGTTAACGCCACGATCACGTAGGCGATCTCGGCCGGTGCGGCGTAGCGACCGGCGGGCACGTGTCGACGGGCCCAGGAGTTACGGTCGGCTTCCGGAATCGGCGCCGTCATCCCTGTGAGGGTTGCGCCCGGACAGACGCAGTTTGCCGTCACGCCGCTCCGGCCGAGATCGACTGCGAGCGACCTGGTGAACCCGACGACGGCGTGTTTGGAGACCGAGTACGGGCCAAGGGAGCGGGCCGAGCCCAGGCCCTCCGTCGAGGCAAGGTTGACGATCCGCCCCTCGCCTTTGCGAAGAAGGTCCGTCAAGCAAGCCCGAACGACGTGCATCGAGCCCGTGAGGTTGATGGCGATCGCCCGCTCCCACTCTGCGACGTAGGTTTCGTCTTCGAGTCGACCTGTCGAGGAGATTCCTGCCGCATTGACAACGATGTCGATCGGACCGAGCGCCTCGCGGATCTTGGCCACGCCTACCTCCACCGCCGCTTGGTCGCTAACGTCAACCGGCTCGGCCCCATTTCGGTCCAGGACACCGACAGCTACGCCCTTGGCCTCGAGGAGTTGCACCGTTGCTCTACCGATACCGCTCGCCCCGCCGGTTACGACTGCGACCCTTGTCATGTGCCAACCCTAGACCACGTCCCGTCTTTTTAGTTTAGAGTCTCGCGTTATCGGATTGATACTTTGTGCAGGCTATAGCTGCATAAAGTATCAATCGTTTTCAGGAACCGGTGTCACCAGGTCCGCCCTCGTCGCTATGATGGCGATAAGAAGCGGGGCGAACCAAGCGATCAGCGACAGCCACCACCAGCCGGTGAGATGGACTGTGGAACTTATGCGAAAAGCACCGTCCAATGGCACGTGGGCAAGATGGATGACTCCGACCTGCCCGGGGGAGATGTCTGTGTGGGTGCCTCCGATAGCGGTGACCCGAAGAGGGAGGACTCCCGCCGCCACCAGCGTCGCGATGCCGCGACTGTGACCGATCTGTTGGTCGAGGAGCACGACACGATCGAGAGGTCTGAAGTGGTAGCAGACAAGCGCGACCAGAACTGGATAGGCACCAATCCGCCATGCGCGTCGTGGTCTGCGCGCAAGACCATTTGTTAAAAGTAGCACGATGAAGGTCCCGGCGAGCAGAACGGGGAGCGCCTCGATGAGGAATCCGAGATCCGGGATCTTCGCGACTACCGTTCCTATGAGGTCTCCCTGGTGGATTACCCAGTTGTCGGGGGCAGGGTTGATGTCGCCTTTGGTTCGGATCGCAATCCCTTGAGAGGTGCTGGTGATGCTGACAACTCGGTGCGCAAGCGTGATAGCGCCCTGACCGGGCGGGTGGAAGACGATGACCTGACCTACCCGTAAATCGGAGGCGTTGGCAGGACGGCTGACGATCGTCGTCCCGACGGGCGCTGCGCTGCCCATGCTCGGCGTGGTCATGTCGTGGGTCCGCCATCCGGTCGCCCATCCCACTGCGAGAGCTCCAACAATGAGTACCATCAGCCCGGCAAGCAAAGCACCCGTGACCCTAACGACCCATCTGCGCGCCACAGATGCGGTGGTCGGGGTCCATGGCGCACCGTTCGAGTCCGCCTCGGGGTCCTGCCACGTCATCACAGGACGACATCCTCACTTGCCCAGGTCAGTGTGGCATCGAAAGTCGAGGCGTAGGCTATAAAGGAGATAGACGTAGTGAGGTTGAGACCTGTCGCGTAAGGATACGAGCCCGTCTTGTAGGTGGCGTCCCTGGCGAGGGTGTAGGTGACGGCGATCGCCTGCGTCGGGGTGGCATTGAGTGCAAACGGCGTCACCTTCGAGGCCAACGACTCTAGGCTCGTCGTTGCGGTAGGAGCCGGGCACGCCCCGATCCCAGCGGGCGCTGCACAGGTGACGTTGGAGCCAGAGACAGTTATCGTTGCGTCCACGAAGGCACAGGCAGCGGGCGCGACGTCGGGCACGGTTCCGGTGTAGACGCCGGTTCCTCCGTCGCCGAGGCTCCACGAGTCGCTGGCGCCATCCCCTGCTACGTCAGCAGCCCAAGCGGTCTGCGTGTCAGCCGTATAGAGCGCCGTAATCTGGCCGGCCGTCAGGGTCGACGGGACCACGGCCGCGTCGGCGAGCGTTCCGGTGAAATACGCGTTGCCCGGCGGATCGGTCCAACCTGCCTTCTCGTTGTCCCAGCCGACATGCCAGTAGCCGGAGTAAGCCTGGGATGTCGTCGTTGTGTTCGTGACGGGCGTGCCTGCATCTACGCTCAAGGACATGCCCTTGGATGCGTTCAGAGATGCCACGGCAAGGTGCCATTGCCCATCGTTGTAGACACCAGACGTCTTCAGCTCGACGACCTTGCCAGGGTAGACGCCGAAGACGACATGACCGGATGGGTCGACCCACATCATCTTGTCCCACTCCTTCGGACTGTAGGCCGAGGGCGTGTTCGTGAAACCGATCAGCGTTCCGCTTGTCGTGGTCTCGAACCAAACCATCTCGCTGAAACTGGTCGTTGACGGCCCCGCCCCCCCGGAAACGTCGGCTGCATATCCGGATGTACCAGATAATCCTATTCCTGCCGAGCCAGCTAACGTGCTCGGACCTGGCAAGCTGAAGCTCGTATCGCCCCGAACCAGCATCGGGTCTCCGGGAGCAGCCGAGTCGGCGAGTGAGATCGGACCACAGACACCCTGTGATGCAACAGTGGAAGTGCCAGCCAAACTGCCCTCATCGCTCATGGTTGTCACGGCCGTAGCTGATCCGGAGGCAGGCAGAGTACCGCTCGCTACGATCCTGCCGCTACAGGTGGCGGCATTGGAGACACTGGTCGGGTCGTATGCAGGTGAGCCTAAACTGCACTCGCTCGCAGAGCTGGAAGAAGCGGAGGTCAAGAAGCTTCCGGTGGCTACGTTGTCTCCAACGTTATCGATGGACCCCGTCAACTGTCCTTGGCTTCGACCGACACTACCGACAATCGCAGCGACGATCGCCAAGGAGACCAAGGGCCACAGCCAAGCACCTGAGGTCGTCAAATGCCGGACGCGGGTGTTGTGTCGCCCTGGACGAAGCAGCACTTGTCCTTTCACGCTAACCCCCTTTGACAGTTCGGCTCAGACACCCTCGGTCAATGCATTCAGTTAGGAGTGGCGTCCTATGATCCGAACGTGAAGGTAATCGGCTCAGTGGCGCCCATCGCCTGGTCGGCGTTGGTTGCAGAGGTGTCGATGGTGACACTTACCTTGTAGGTCCGGGAAGCTCCGGCCGCAACTGGAGCGGTCAGTGTGAGAGGCGATGTGGCGTATGCGCTCGACAGCGTGCTCAGGTTGTAGGTATTGCTCGGCGCCGGGCAGACCCCGGACACGGCAGGGTAGACACAGGTGGGCGTGGCGGTGTCGTCCTCGATTGTGACATCTACTTTGCTACAAAAGGCGGTGTCGCTTCCGACGTTGGTGGATATGGCCCCCGGACCGGCGGTTGGTGTAGCCGTGCAGGCGCCTGTTCCGAGTGTAAAACTGTTCGCGGTCACCGAACCCTGGTTTGCGACTACTACGGTCGAGTAGCTGGTCGAGCCCGGCACTGCGTTGCTGAGTGCACCGAATTTGTTTGCTCCACAGGCTGCATTGTCGTTGGTCGTGATCGCTACGCCGTTCCCCGTCGAAAGGCAGGTCGTCGTCGTCCCTCCCGTAGGCGTGACCTGTTCCTGCATGATCAGTGACCCTGTTGCGACCTTATCGCCTGTGTTGGTGATCGTCGAGGTGAACCCGCCGAGGCTGGCGGTCGTCCCGAGGGCCAACGCGGAGGCACCCACAGCTCCGGCGATGAGCGCCAATCGGCTGCGGCCGGTGACCCAGCGGAGCATTTCTTTGGTCATTACGAGGATCCTTTCTCGTCGGGTTGGATATCCCGGACGCGTGTAAGCGCTTTCCCGAGAAAATATCGACGGACGCTCTGCCAACTTTAGGGATTGTTACTGTCTCGGCAGTCAGTTTTTGCTTACTTGGTAGTTAGCGCGCGAATCCGGTTGTTTTGCTCGACGCAAAAACCTGGCAATGTAGGATCCCGAGCACGCACGGCGGAGGGAAACAGTGGTTCGAGGGATCAGTGGGGAAGCAACAAAGAATGCGATCCGGGAGACTGCGATCAACGAGTTCCGCCTTCACGGATACAGAGGAACATCCTTGGAGGACATCGCCACCCAGCTCGGGATTACGAGAGCGGCGGTGCTGCACCACTACGGCACGAAGGCCGATCTTCTCGTAGCCGTACTCGACCCGTACCTTGAGAGTTTGGAGGAGATCGTGGAGCGCTACAGCGCGACGGCTCCGCTTACACTCCACAAACGACGCGCCTTCCTCGCCGATGCTATCGATGCTTTCATCACACATCGCGACGTCGCCGGTATTCTAATCCGGGACGTAACAGCCTTCGCAGATCCTCACGCCGTGGAGCGTGCGGGCGGTCTGCTCGCAAGCTTCACGGTCCTCCTGGCCGGCCCCGACCCAACCGCAAACCGAAGGCTGATCACCACAGCCATCCTCGGCGCCGTACTGCGACCGCTCACCGACCCGACAATCGACCCCACCGACGATGGGCATCGCGCGACGCTCATTCAGGTGGCGTACACCCTGAGCAAGATGATCGACGCCCCCGCGGGCAAAGTTGCCTCAGTCGGGGTTCGCAAGTCGCTCGCGTGAAAGCGTGTTGCGACCGTTAGCGAAAGAACTGCCACGCTCGGGGGGCCTCGGAGCCGGCGACGAGCAGGACCCTTCTCCGGGTCTTCCGCAACGTCTCTACATTTCTCATATTTGATGAGTTCCGAGTATTTTTCATTATACATAAATTTTCCGACGACACCACGTTTGGTGGTCACCCCGCCGAGCGGGCAGACTCACGAACAGACAATAAGGAGGCGATGTGTGGAACTCGTATAGGACGGACTCAGAGCTCGGGATCACGGCAGAGATAACTACTTTCGAAGGCGGAGGCGGAGAGGAAATCCACGCCTACGTCGTAAAGCCGTCCGGTGAGGGCCCGTTCCCGGGGGTAGTCGTGATCCACCACATGCCCGGCTGGGACGAGTTCTACCAGGAGTTCTGCGAGCGCCTCGGACGCCACGGTTTTGGGGTGATCGCTCCGGACCTGTACTGCCGTTTCGGACACGGAACCCCCGACGACGTCGCAGCGAAAGTCCGATCCCAAGGCGGGGTCCCCGACGACACGGTCGTGGCGGACTGCACCGCCGCCAACGCCTGGCTTCGATCGCAACCTTGGTGCTCGGGACGGATAGGGATCATCGGGTCATGCTCGGGCGGCCGGCATGCCACTTTGGTGGCTTCGAAGGCTCCCGGTTTCGACGCGCTCGTAGACCTTTGGGGCGGCGGTGTCGTCGCTTCCGCCGATCAGGCCACGCCCGCGCGCCCTGTCGCACCAATCGACTTGACGGCGCAACTCAGCTGTCCGATCCTCGGGATTTTCGGAAACGACGACCAATCCCCCACCCCTGAGCAGGTCGACATCCACGAGGCAGAGCTTGCCAAGCACGGCAAAGAGTACGAGTTCCACCGCTACGACGGCGCAGGGCACGGGTTCTTCTACTACCACGCCCCTATGTACCGCCAGGAACAGGCGATGGACGGTTGGGCGAAGATCTTCGACTTCTTCGGTCGCAAACTCCGGTCCCAAAGCTGACGTCTACAGGCAGAGGAGATACGTCGTGTGTACCACCATTTCAGAATCGTCAGCCGTGAACGGCGCCGGCAAAGGGCCGGAAGGCTGGTTCCCGGTCACCCAGGCGACGGTCGGCTTCGACCACGCAACGCACAGCGCCGCCGAGCACGCTCTGCTCATCGACTTCTCCAACTACGACCTGGGAACCGACGCCCGTGTCGCCGTCGAACTGGACCTGGCTTCAGGGCGAGCCCTATTGCGCCAACTTGAGGCGACGATCTCCGCCGCAGAGGCTACCGGGCTTCGCGAGTGAAACCCTAGTCCAAGGCACCTTTCAGTGACATGATGGCGGCGTGACGTCACGGTCGAAGAGTGACTCCGCTCGGGGAGGCAAGCAGCAGCCGGGCGCGGCCACGGGATCTCCGAGGGCTCGCAACCTTTGGCAGTCTCGGAGGAGGGCGGGCGCCCGCGATCAGACCGGGCGCGCTGTGCCGCCAGCTACCCGGCTGCGATATGGAGTCATTGGCCTGATCGGGGCCCTAGTCGTCGGCACGGCGGGCTTCATGGCATTCGGCTACTCGCTCATAGACGCCGTCTTTCAGACAGTCATCACCGTCTCGACGGTCGGTTTCGGCGAAGTGCGCCCAT
Source organism: Actinomycetes bacterium (assembly GCA_021838305.1). Classification (GTDB taxonomy): domain Bacteria; phylum Actinomycetota; class Acidimicrobiia; order Acidimicrobiales; family Palsa-688; genus JAJZAM01. Next base: position 18,416 of record JAKCEB010000022.1, read on the forward strand.
TCGACACCGGGCAGAAGTGGTTCACGATATTTCTTATCCTTGTGGGTGTCGGGGTTGCCGCCTACACCTTCAGCACTTTGGTAGAGACTCTCGTAGGAGGGTTCCTGAGCGACGAACTGAGGAGGCGCCGCATGCAACGCCAGATCGACAGTCTGCAGAACCATTTGATCCTGTGCGGATGGGGTCGGGTCGGAAGCTCGATCGCTCGCTATGTCGCAGCATCGGACATGGATGTCGTGGTGATCGACTCGTCGGCGGAGCGTGTAGCGACGGTCAAGGGCCTTTCTTTGCACGGGGACGCTACAGACGAAGACGTACTTCGCGCGGCGGGAATTGACAGGGCCAAGGCGCTCGTCACGGCGCTCAACGGCGACGCCGACAACCTTTACGTGACACTGACCGCCCGGTCGATGCGCCCCGACCTATTCATCGTGGCGCGCACTTCATCCGAGTCGGCGGTCGCGAAGCTGATCCAGGGAGGCGCTAACAGGGTGGTCAACCCTCAGGATCTTGGTGGCGCGAGGATGGCCGCCCTCGCGGTACAACCGGATGTGGTCGAGTTCCTCGACGTGGTCATGCACGACGGAAGCCTCGAGTTCCGCCTGGAGCAGATCGAGGTTCCCCGCGCATCGCCCGTCGCCGGCGAGACCCTGAGAAGCGCCCGCCTGCACGCGCTTACAGGCGCACTCGTGCTCGCTATCCGCCATCCCGGCGAGGAGTTTCTTACCAATCCGCCGCCCGATACAGCTGTCGCCGGCGGGGACGTCCTCGTGGTCATTGGCAATGTCAAACAGATCGAGGCTCTGCGGGCCCTCACGGAAGGTCTCCGTCCGATTACCGCGAACGGCGCTGTCGGAGACTGACTGGCGACTTCGGGCGGAGCTGACGTCCCGGCGACGTCGGTGCTACGTGAATCGCGACGGACTGAGCGAGCGGAGCCGCTCCATCGCAGGACCGAACGTGGTTTCGAGATACCGGGCGGGGTCGTCGCCGACCGGGCTCGTCACTAAGGTCGAGACGCCCATCTCTGCGAACACCTCGGCGGCGCGCATCACCTCGTCAGCCGTTGGTGACGGAGGGAGGTTACGGAACATGGTCGTGATTTCGATCTCGTTCGGGTCCCTGCCGATTTCGTCGCAATGGCGGCGCAGCACGCCGATCTTGTGTGCGACCTCGTCCGGTTCACCAACAATGTTGCAAGCGTCTGCGTATTTGGCGACGAGGCGGAGCGTCTTTCGTTCACCGCCGCCGCCGATGAGTATCCGGGGCCGGGGTGAGCTGACCGGTGCCGGACGGCAGAGCGTTTCCGCCAGCTGGTAGTGCTTTCCGGAAAAAGGTCCGTCGTCGTCGCTCCACATCTGAAGGCATATTCGTATCGCTTCCTCGAGGCGCTCGAAGCGTTCCGAGGTCGGCGGGAAATCCACGCCGAGCCCGCGGTGCTCGCGCTCGTACCACGCCGCTCCGATCCCAAGCTCTGCACGGCCGCTCGAGACGACGTCTAACGTAGTGATGATCTTGGCGAGAAGCCCCGGCGGCCGGTAGGTGACGCCGGTGACCAGAAGCCGCAGCCGGAGCGCCTCGGTCACTCCTGCCACGAAACCGAGAGCGGTGTAGCCCTCGAGCATCGGGTCGGTGGCAGGCGCCATCCTGTCCATCTGGAAGTAGTGGTCCATAAATGAGAGGGTGCGGACACCGATGCCCTCCGCGCGTCTGGCCAGGTCGCGCACGCCTGGCCCTATCCCAGCCGGCGGACCGGCCCAGTCGAAGCGGAATACGTGAAAGTCGAGTTGCATGTGGCTCTACCTACCCAGGAAGCGCCGCAGAGCATCGGCCATCTGCGACCGGGCGCCCGCAGCGGAGACGATCCCACCCGTGGCGACCAGAGACGTGTGGATCTGGCCGGGTCCCGGCACATAGTCGACAGGGACGCCGGCCTTCTCCAACGCAGCGGCGTACGCCTCACCCTCGTCGCGAAGCGGGTCGAACTCGCTGGTGAAAATGGCAGCCTGCGGTAGACCGGACAGATCCGCCGCACGGATCGGCGAAGCCTTCGGATCAGACCTGACGGCAGGGTCGGCGTAGTGGTCCCAGAACCATTCCATGAGACTTGACGAAAGGAAGTAACCATCGCCGTTGTCCACATACGACGCACGGCTCATGTCGGAGTCGGTGACCGGATTGATGAGAAGCTGCCCTGCAATCGCCGGCCCTCCTGCGTCGCGGGCCATCTGGCAGACGACCGCCGCAACATTTCCTCCTGCACTCCACCCCGCGACTGCAACCCGTCCCGGGATACCGCCAAGGGTCTCGCAGTTGCCTGCGACCCATTCGAGCGCGGCGAACCCGTCGTAGGGTGCGGCAGGAAAGCGGTCCTCGGGGGCGTGGCGGTAGTTCGCGGAGATGACGATGCAGTCCGACTGTTTGCAAAGGTCACGGCAGATCGGGTCGTCGGAGTAATGATTGCCCAAGACCCATCCTCCCCCGTGGAAGTAGACGACTATAGGGTGCGGGCCTGGGCTTTCGGGACGGTACAGGCGGTAGCTGAGCTCGCCGGCTGCGCCCGGATAAAGCCCGTCGACGACTTCGCCGACCTGCGGGCCGGGCGGGGTCGCAGCAGCGGACTGCTCGACAAATGCCCGTGCGTCCGCAACAGGCAGAGTTTCGAGTGCCGGCACTCCAAGTTCAGCCATTATCTCGAGCATCACCCCGACGTCGGCCTTCAGAGGCCAGATGACCCCGTCGTTTACCTGCGCCCCTCGCGGTCCGTCGAAGCGGAACCCGAGGTAGTCACGCGACGCAACCCTGTCGCAGATGCTCCGGTAGCGGCCGACGCCACCGATGTACGGCATGACAACGCGGGGTTTGCCCGGGATGTTCGCCCCGACGTACCACGAATTGGCGAGCGGCAGCAGGGTCAGGTCGGCGAACTCCCTGACGTGGCGCACCCAGCGCTCCTCGGCGAGCTCCGTCGGCTCGATAACCGAGAACCCGTCCTTTCGCATTCGCACGATGCAGTCGGTGATCCAATCGACGTGCTGCTCGATCGATACGAGCATGTTGGAAAGCACCGACGGGCTTCCGGGTCCCGTGATAGTGAAGAAGTTGGGGAACCCGCTGACAGTCAACCCCAGATACGTCTTTGGTCCCTCCGCCCACTTCTGCTTGAGGGTGGTCCCGTCGCGGCCTGTGATGTCGACTGCGACAATCGCCCCGGTCATGGCGTCAAAACCCGTCGCGAACACGATTGCATCAAACGCCAGTGACTCCCCATCGATGTCCACCCCTACTTCGGTGATGGTCGCGAGAGGCTGGCTGCGCAGGTCGACCAGGCGCACGTTGGGTTGGTTGAAAGTGGCGTAGTAGTCGGTGTCCAGGCACAGCCGCTTCGTGCCGATCGGGTAGGTGCCCGGGCAGAGCGCTTCGGCTGTGGCCGGATCCGCGACGATCGAGCGGATCTTGCCACGCACGAAATCCGCCAACGTGGCGTTCGCCGCGGGATCAATAAGGAGGTCGGTGAACACGCCGGCGAACGCGAGCCCTTTGGTGCCCCACGACTCCTCGTAGATGGCGTTTCGCTCTTCGTCGCTCACCGCGAGGGCGCTGAGCTGCGCTGGCGGCCCGGCAATGCCGGCAGCGGAAATTTTTACCTCGTCTCTGTACCTCTTCCGGTCGGCTTGGTATGCGGCCACCTGGTCAGCTCGATGCGGTCCGTTCGCTGCGGGGATCGAGAAGTTCGGGGTCCGCTGAAACACTGTGAGGGTGTCTGCCTGCTTTGCGATCAACGGTATCGATTGGATACCCGACGAACCGGTTCCGATCACAGCGACCCGTTTGCCTGTGAAGTCGACACCTTCATGCGGCCAGCGACTGGTGAAATAGGTGGCGCCACGGAAACGTTCGACGCCTTCGATGTCGAGTTGCTTGGGCATCGAGAGGCATCCGCTCGCCATGACGTAAAATTGGCACTGAAGCTCGTCTCCGCTGTCGGTACGGACAAGCCACCTCGACGCTGGCTCATCCCACGATGCCTCCACAACCTTCGTGGAGAACCTGATATCGCGTCGAAGGTCAAGCTTGTCAGCTACGTGGCGGGCGTAGCGCAGGATCTCAGGCTGGCTGGCAAATTTCTCGCTCCACACCCACTCCTGTTCGATCTCGGGGTCGAAGCTGTAGGAGTAGTCGATGCTCTCGATGTCGCAGCGTGCGCCTGGATAGCGGTTCCAGTACCACGTGCCGCCCACGTCGCCGCCGGCTTCGACGACAAGCGCCGAGAGACCGGCGCCTCGAAGCCGGTGCAACATGTACATGCCGGCGAAGCCGGCCCCCACCACGATCGCGTCCACCTCTGCTGCGGCTGTCCCGTCGGCGGTCATCCCGGACCTTTCTCGTAGGCTTTTTCCCAGAATAGTTTGACGACCAACCTGATGTGCAATGCCGCCTCAAGCCATAGGTAGACCGTCCACGTACTTGACTGTGCCTGTCTGCACGGCAGGGACAGTGTCGCCGGGGACGATCACCCCGACCAGGTTGAGCGGGTCCGTGGCGTTGACTACAACCGTCTCGCCACTTCGGTCTGTCCGGCTCATCCTGTTGAGAGACTCGACGGCTTCGGGAAGTGCGTACTGTTCTCCTTGAAAACCGGCGACAAACCGTCCGCCCCGGACGAGGCCACGGTCCTCCAGGCGGCGCAAAGCCCACTGGACCTCACGCCAAGGCAGACGCGAGAAATCGTGGACGGCGAGAGGGCGGAACAGCACTCCCCAACGGTTGAGAAGCTGCTCGGCGACCGCCTCAGCGCGATCGTGGGCGTCCAGGGCACCGGCGTCACCGCCTGGGCAGGGCACTAGAGACCACCTGCCTGCGGCTGCAGCTGCGGGGCCGACCCGCGAAGCGCGAGTGAATCGGCGTTGCCTGCTCTGAATTTTGCTGCCGGAGACCTTCGCTCGGATCGCCTCGAAGCCGTCGCACATGATAAGACCCCGTGAAACGCCGTCCCACAGCGCCCGTTCGATGTCCTCGGGTAGCCGGCGGGTGGCCGATGAAAGATCGGAAGCGAAACACGCCCCCCGGGATTCGAGCACGTCGAGAATTTCCGCCGTTGCCCCGACCTGCGGCCGTCCCGGTGGGCCGGACGGCCGTGCGCAGGCAAGAAGCCAGTCGATATCCGAGCGATAGACGACAGTGATCGGCGTAGCCTTGGACGGGCCCGACGGTGCGCTGTCCGAGTCGTCTCGAACCCTCGGCGACAGTCGCAGCCAGGCAGCCTCTCCGGCGTGGCAGAGCGCGTCGAGCCACGAGGGGTTGTAGTGGGCAACTCTGCGGGCGAGGATCTCCCGTTCCCATGCGACTGCCGCAGCTTCAAAGCCCTGGGTGGCCTCCAGCACGGCCCGGAGTCCGGCCGGACCGGCGAGTTGCGATCCGGGGGCGACGTGCTGCCAGCGGGTAAGGAAACGCATGAAGTCCTGTGCGCTCGCCGGTTCGACAGATTGGCGGCGTGTCCGGCGCGAGTAGGAGTGCATTCGGGCGAGAAGACGACGGGCGACCCACTGGGGACCAGGTACGTCGGAGCGGAACCGCCCCTCGAAGACGAAACCTTCTTGGCGCAGAACCTCCAGCCCATACCTGACCCGCGCTACGGGAAGGTCCGTCGCAAACGCAAGGGCGTCGGACGTGGCTATACCCGCCATCTCCAGGTGGCCTCGCACCGCCTTGACGATCGCTTCGTCGTCGCCATCGAAAGCGGCGAGCGCCGTCGGCATCCATTCGGTTGTCGCCCACATAGGGCCGTTTGGACGCTGCAGCGCCACTCCCCGACCTTCGCCGACCAACCGGGAGAACAGCGAATGCCACTGCTGTTGCGGGCGAAGGATCACCACGGAGGCAAGGAGATCTGCGAGCTCGTCGGTGGAGTCGGGCGCCGGGAGTATCTCCTCGTGCACCAACTCGATCGCCGACGGGTCCAAGGCCCCGAT